>JBCNPL010000577.1:0-2634 GCA_039593375.1 Paraburkholderia sp.
CGATCCATCGTTTCGCGGATGGGGGCGCACCGGCGCCGACTTCGAGACGGGCCTCTATCGTTTCGAGACGATCAAGCCGGGGCAGGTGACGGGCCGCAATGGCACGCCGCAGGCGCCGCACGTTTGCATGGTGCTGTTCGCGCGCGGGATCAATATCGGGTTGCACACACGTCTTTACTTCGGCGACGAAACCGAGGCCAACCAGCGCGACCCGGTACTCGCAGGCATCGAATGGGAAGTCCGGCGCAAAACGCTGATCGCCGAGCGCAGCGAGCGCGACGGAAAAGCGGTCTACACGTTCGATATCCGGCTGCAGGATACGCCCGACGGTGGGCGGGAGACGGTGTTCTTCGACATCTGAATGTTTTGGCAAACGAAAACGGCCGCATAGCGATATGCGGCCGTTTCGTTGTTGCCGCATGCATTAGACCGATACATCGAAGCATCAGGCCGCCAACGCCTCAACGTATGGGCGGAACGCGGGTTTGCCGTGGCTGGACGAGCGCCGGATAGCAAAAAGCCCAGCCGGAAAAAGGCTGGGCTTTTTGCTTGATTCGGTTGGTGCCGGAAAGAGGAATCGAACCCCCGACCTTCGCATTACGAATGCGCTGCTCTACCGTCTGAGCTATTCCGGCAACCGGAGAAACGAGATTATAGAGACAGGTCGGCGCCGGTGACAAGCCCCTTTCGCCAATTTTTTATTCTCGTTCGCTGGCCGCCGTTTCCTGCGCGTGGTACCGGGTCACGCGTTCGACTTCGCTCTTCGAGCCGAGGAAGACCGCCACGCGCTCGTGGAGACTCTTCGGCTCGATTTCGAGAATCCGCTGCTTGCCGTTCGTTGCGGCGCCACCGGCCTGCTCGACGATGAACGACATCGGGTTCGCTTCGTACATGAGCCGCAGCTTGCCCGGTTTGTCGGGCGTACGCTTGTCGGCCGGATACATGAAGATGCCGCCGCGGCTCAAAATACGATGGACGTCCGCGACCATCGACGCGATCCAGCGCATGTTGAAGTCCGCCTGGCGCGGCCCCGTCTTGCCGGCCATGAGTTCGTTCACGTACTGCTGCACGGGCGGATACCAGTGCCTTGCGTTCGAAGCATTGATTGCGTACTCGCGCGTTTCCTCAGGGATGCGCATGTTGGGATGAGTCAGCACCCACGAGCCGAGTTCGCGATCGAGCGTGAAGCCGTTCACGCCGTTGCCCGTGGTCAGCACGAGTACGGTTTGCGGTCCGTAGACGGCGTAACCGGCCGCCACTTGGCGCGTGCCAGGCTGCAGGAAGGAATTTTCCGTTGCGTCGGCGCCGTCCGTGGAGCGCAAGACCGAGAAGATCGTACCGATCGAGACGTTCACATCGATGTTCGACGAGCCGTCGAGCGGGTCGAAGACGAGCAGGTATTCGCCCCGCGGATATTGGGAGGGGATCGGGAATAGCGTTTCCATTTCCTCGGAGGCCATCGCGGCGAGGTTACCTCCCCATTCGTTGGCGTCGAGCAGGATCTCGTTCGAGAGGATGTCGAGCTTTTTCTGGACCTCGCCCTGGACGTTCTCCGTGCCCGCGGTGCCGAGCGCTTCACCCAGCGCGCCTTTGCTGACGTGGTAGCTGATCAGCTTGCACGCGCGCGCGACGACTTCGATCAAAAGGCGCAGATCGGCGGGCAGATCGTGCGTTTCGCGTTGCTGCTCGATCAGATACTTCGTAAGGGTGGTGCGTCGTTGCAAGGACATTGCCGTACTCCGGAAACCAAGGGGATGCCGTGGATTTTACTCGCCGGCACGCGTTCGGCCGCGGGATTTTGCTCGGTCGCCCACGCGCGGGGGCATCGACAGCGGTTCTCTGAGCTCGCGCGGCAACGGTTGAACTTCTCGTTCAATGCGCTCGCAGGCCGTTTCGGCGGCAATCCGAAGATCATGCGCGTTCTAAACCGGCACGCAGGATGCCGGTCTCCGGGCTCGCGCAGCCGCTCGCAGCGGCGGCGCTTACCGCTCGCGTTGCGCGGAGAGTCCGCGCTAGCTCAGCGCCTTTTCGACGATTTCGCGGACGTCGCGCGACGACGCGTGCGTGGCCACGCGCTCCAGTGCCTCGCGCATCCGCTCGCGCAATGCGGGCGTGTAGCGTCGCCAGAGCTCGAGCGCGCGCGCAAGGCGCGCGGCCACTTGCGGGTTCAATGCGTCGAGCGCGATGACCTGCTCGGCCCAGAACGCATAGCCCGAACCGTCGGCGGCATGAAACTGCGCTGGGTTGCCTGAGCAGAAGCTGAAGATCAGTGAGCGGGCGCGATTCGGATTGCGCAGCGTAAAGGCAGGATGCGTCATCAGTTTGCGCACCGTGTCGATGATCGGACGCTCCTTGCTGCCGCGCTGCGTGGCCTGCATCGCGAACCACTTGTCGATGACGAGCGGCTCGCGCTCGAAGCGCCGATAGAAGTCGTCGAGCGCATGGTCCGCCGCCGGCGTCGAACGCGTCGCCGATGCCACGAGCAGCGCCGAGAGCGCCGCGGCACGATCGGTCATGTTGTTGGCCGAATCGTATTGCGCGACGGCCAGGCGAATCGCATCGGAAGGATCGTCGAGCTCGGCGAGGTAGGCGAGCGCGAGATTCTTGAGCGCCCGATGACCTGCCGCTTGCGGC
>JBCNPL010000578.1:0-2631 GCA_039593375.1 Paraburkholderia sp.
CTGCGGTGCCCCGCCTTTTTTTGATTTTTCGCTTTTTGATTCCGACCGAGCATGATCGAACTCGATCCTCCCGGCTTTCAGCCGCCGCGTCCCGTCGCGGGCGAAGCAGGCGCACGGCATACCGTCGTCTACGGCGGCTATACCGTATTCAGCGTCTTTCAGCCGGTGTTCTCGGTATCCCATCGGCGCGCGATCGGCTATCACGCCTCGCTGCGCGCGCACGACGAAGACGGCCGGCACGTGCCTTCGCACGAGGTATTCACGCAGGCGGCCCGACGCGGCGATCTGCTCGAGCTCGGAAGGCTTGCCGAATCGCTGCATCTCGGCAATTTCAGCGCTTTCGACAGCCATGACGAGTGGCTCTTCTTGAGCCTGCATCCGGCTGCGCTGATGGACATGAGCTACGGCGACGCGCTGCTCGCGGGACTGAAAGCGCTCGCTCTGACGCCGCAGCGCGTCGTTCTCGAAGTATCGGAGCAAGCGGGCGGTGAAACGAGCCGCTTCGCCGAAATCGTCGATTCGCTGCGCAAATCGGGCTTTCTGATCGCGCTCGGCGGATTCGGCGCGAAGCACTCGAACATCGACCGCGTCTGGCATCTGCGCCCCGACATCGTCACGCTCGATCGCGTGATCCTTCAACAAGCCAGCGAACATTCGCACATCGAGCGCGTGTTGCCCGGCCTCGTCTCGCTGCTGCACGAATCGGGGCAACTCGTGCTGATGGGGGGTCTTTCGACCGAGCGCGAAGCGATGATCGCGCTCGAGGCCAACGTCGATTTCGTCCAGGGCACCTATTTCGCCGGGCCCAGCACGGATCCCGTCGAGCCCAGCGTGGCCGCCGCCGCGATGGATGCGCTATCGGCGGCCCTGCGCGAGCGCGTGGCGGCGCGCGAGCGCACCCAAGCCGCGCGGCTTGCGCCCTATGTCGCGGCGCTCGAGGAAGCTTGCCAACATGTCGTGGGGGGCGAGACCATCGAGCGCGCGACGCAATCGCTGCTCGCACTGCCCGATTCGGCACGATGCTTCCTGCTCGATGCCAACGGTCGCCAGATCGGCGACAACATCGTGCCGGAGGGGCGCCGCGTATCGCGCCGCGCGAAGCGCTTCCGGCCGCTGCTGCATTCGGAAGGAGCGAGCTGGGAGCGGCGCCCCTATTTCATCGAAGCCGTTCGTGCCCCGGGCCGCGTGCATCTGACCGCCCCCTATCTCTCCATCAACGAAGCACACCTCTGCGTGACGGCATCGGTTGCGGCGCAAACGCCGAAAGGGGTGCAGGTGCTTTGCGTCGACATCAATTGGGATGCCGCATCGCAGGGCCGCTAGCGGAACGCCGCGCGGCGCGCGATATTTGTCGCGACGCGATAAGCCATACCCCGACGCGGATGCGACCGCTCACCGAGCGCAGACGTACGCGTGACTGCTCGAACGAACCGATCTGATCAGATTGTCGATGGCCGGATCGCCGAACGCGCGGTTCACGGCAGCGAGAACGACCGGATCGGTCAGCAGGCGGACACAGCCGATCCGCATTCCCGAGAACGACACGGCAACGAGCGCGACGATCCGGCAACGGTGCAGCACCGCGATATACGCCACATCTGACACCGCCAGTACTTGGGCGGTCCGCACGGACCCGGCATCGAGCGACGCGGTCGCGCCGACGGGCGCGGTCGCGACGGCGACGGCGCGATCGCCACGCTTCATAGGCCGCGCATCGGCGGGGCAGGTCGCCACCTCCTCGAAAAGCCGCACGGCCGCAGCCGAATCGCAGGTCTCGATCGCCGTGCGCAGGCGCTCGAGCACTTCGTCGCGAAGACCCGACCGCATGCGTTGCTCGGTGTCGACAGCGGAAGCCTCGCGCCCGCTTTCGGGTCCGCGCCGCAGACGCAATCGCGCGCGGTGCACGAGTTGCCGACAATGCGTGGGAGTCTTGCCGACTGCATCGGCGATCCGCGCATAGTCGCAGTCGAACGCTTCATGAAGGACGAATGCGGCACGCTCGTCGGGCGTGAGCGTCTCGAACAGCAGCGAGAGACCCTCTTTCACCGACGAGGCCCGCAATGCCTCGTCTTCGGCCGAGGGCGCCGTCTCGTCGATATCCGATGAGGCTCGCCGCTCGCTTTCATTCGCGTCATGTTCCGTCTGCAAGCGTCGCAGCCTGTCGATGGCGAGACGCGTCGTAATCGTCGTGAGCCAGGCGAGCGGGGTGCGCAACGCGCCGTCGTCGGCCGCGTGCCATTTGAGCCACGCATCCTGAACGACGTCCTCCGCCTCCGCGCGAGACCCGAGCACCCGATAGGCGCGCGCCATGAGCCGCGCGCGAGCGGCCTCGAACCCCGACGTCTTGTCCGATTCGTCGTCCGATCTATTCTTGTCTCGTGCTCGTGTCATTCGTCTTTTCTCCAGGCATTCGCGTCGGCGGGTTCGACGAGATGCGGCTCGCCTGCCGAAGGTCAGCGTCGACTCCCTCAATCATTGACGTTTCACGGTCTCGAAACGTGACAAGCGCCGGCTCGGCGCGCGATTCTTTTAGCGATGGCGCCTGCATTCGCCGCCCAATCTTGTCACAATAGAGATGATCCGTGCGTCATGACAGTCGAGAGGCGCGCGCGCATGCGCGGCCGATCTCGA
>JBCNPL010000579.1:0-2626 GCA_039593375.1 Paraburkholderia sp.
ATGCCGATGTCGAAGCCGTCGGCCACGAGGCGCACGTCGGCTCCCATGATCCGCGAGAGCTCGATGTTGCCGACACGGTCGTAGACGGCATCGTAGTAGTTGACCCAGTTTTCCTGAACGAGCACGCATTTCATGCCCAGGTGGGCGGCGACGGCCGCCACCTGACGTGTCTGGTTCGATTGGATGCCGCCGATCGAAACGAGCGTGTCGCAACCTTGCTCGAGCGCTTCGGGCACGAGGTATTCGAGCTTGCGCGTCTTGTTGCCGCCGAACGCGAGGCCGCTGTTGCAGTCCTCGCGCTTGGCCCAGAGGTTGACCTTGCCACCGAGGTGCGCGGACAGCCGCTTGAGCGGCTGAATGGGTGTCGGGCCGAACGTCAGGGGATAGCGAGGAAAGCGTTGCAGGTTCATGGCGAGGCTCCGATCGTCGATGTGAGAGAGTGGCGCGATGGCGGCCGCTCGATCGAATCGGGCCCGGCGTCGCGCGACGAGAAAAATGATAGGGAAGCTTCGAAGAAATAGGGTTGCGAAATAAAGCCCGATAACGTACTTTTCCTGACGAACCAAGACACGTTACCTAACGAGATTTCATCTCGTCGCCTATGTGCGCAACAAAATTACGCAACGCCTCCGCAACGGCCCGTCCGTCGGCATCCTTGTCGCCTCCGCAACGGCCGCCCGTGCAATTGGACCGTATCGACCGCGCAATCCTGAAGCAGCTTCAGCACGATGCCTCGATCTCGAATGTCGCTCTCGCCGCGAAGGTGAAGCTGAGCGCACCCGCGTGCCTGCGGCGCGTGGAGCGTTTGAAGGAGCTAGGTCTGATTCGCGGAGTCGTCGCGCTCTTGGAGCCGAAGGCCATCGGCGCGGGCATGCTCGTCGTGATCGGCATCGTGCTCGATCGGTCGACGCCGGAAACGTTCGCTGAATTCGAAAAGGCGGCCCGGAAGGTTTCGGGCTGTATGGAGTGTCACGTCGTCACGGGCGAGTTCGACTACTTCATGCTCGTGCGCACGCGCGACAGCGACAGCTTCAACCGCTTGCACGCCGAGC
This sequence comes from Paraburkholderia sp., assembly GCA_039593375.1. GTDB lineage: Bacteria > Pseudomonadota > Gammaproteobacteria > Burkholderiales > Burkholderiaceae > Trinickia. The sequence continues at coordinate 1,053 of JBCNPL010000579.1, forward strand.
AGTTGCTCTACCTTCCCGGCGTGCGGCAGATACGCAGCTTCATGGTGCTGAAGGAGATTCTCTCGACAACGGAATTTCCGCTTTGACGCCAAGCGGCCGATGCCGCCCGGCTCAGGACGACGAGTTGCGGCGCGGCATGCCGAAACCGCCCAACAGCGCGGCGAGCGGCTGCTTCGGAGCCGGCTTGGCCGCGGGCTCCGGCTTCTTCGGCTCGTCGTTCTTGCTCGCCGAAGGCGATGGCTCGTACGGCTTGTAGAAGAAGTCGTCGACAGGCGCGTGCCGGTGCGCGGGCCGCTCATAGGCCGAAGCGCCGCGGCGGCGCCCGGAACGCTCGTCGCGCTCGCGGCGGCCATGTTCCTCGCGATGATGCCGGACGGGCGAGTCGACCCGCAACGGCTGGACCTCGAGCGGGCGCTTGATCAGCTTTTCGATGTCGGCGAGCTGCTTGCGCTCGTTCGGGCTGCAAAGCGAGAGCGCGTCGCCCGATGCCCCGGCTCGGCCGGTACGGCCGATCCGGTGGACATAGTCTTCGGCGTTGAACGGCAAATCGAAGTTGATGACGGCCGGCAACTCGACGATGTCGAGACCGCGCGCGGCGACATCGGTGGCGACAAGCGCTTCGATCTCGCCGCGCTTGAAGGCATCGAGCGCCTGCATCCGCTCGCCTTGCGACTTGTCGCCGTGGATCGCCGATGCCACGACCCCGTCACGCTCGAGTTGGCGCGCGAGCCGTCCCGCGCCGATCTTGCTGTTGCAAAAGACGATGACCTGCTTCAGGCCACGCTCGCGGATCAACTGGACGACAGCGCCCTGCTTGTCCCCCTCGGCGACCTCATAGACGATTTGCGTGACGTTCGCCGCCGTCGAGTTGCTGCGCGCGACTTCGATGGTCTGCGGGTTACGCAGGTAAGTCGCGGCAAGCTTCTTGATCTCGGGTGAGAAAGTCGCCGAAAAGAGCAGCGTCTGGCGCTCCTTCGGCAGCAGATTCAGAATGCGCTGCAAGTCCGGCAAAAAGCCCATATCGAGCATGCGGTCGGCCTCGTCGAGCACGAGCATCTGAACCTGGCCGAGATTCGTCGTCTTTTGCTGGACGTGATCGAGCAGGCGCCCCGGTGTCGCGATCAGAATTTCGACGCCGCGCCGCAACTCCGCCTCTTGCGGGTTCATGTCGACGCCGCCGAACACCACTGCGCTGCGCAACGGCGTGTGCTTCGCGTAAGCCTCGACGTTGGCGGCGACCTGATCGGCAAGCTCCCGCGTCGGCGTGAGGATCAGCGCACGCACGGGATGGCGCGCCGGGGAAGCGCTCGTGCTCGCGAGCGGCAAGAGGCGCTGGATGATCGGCAGCGAAAAGCTTGCCGTCTTGCCGGTGCCGGTCTGCGCCGCGCCCATGACATCGCGGCCCGCGAGCACGACCGGGATCGCCTGCGCCTGGATGGGCGTCGGCGTCGTGTAGCCTTGCTCCGCAATGGCCCTCAGAATCTCGGCGGCGAGGCCGAATTGATCGAAGGTCGCAGTGGTCATTGGGGCTGGGGTCAGCTTGGCAGCGGGATCGGACATAAGTGGCGTTCGCT
>JBCNPL010000058.1:0-11173 GCA_039593375.1 Paraburkholderia sp.
TCTAGCGCCACGAGCAGGTTGAGGTCGAGCTTGTTGAACCGCATGCGTGCTGTCTCCGCTCACGCGTTTATCAGGGTTTGACCTGAAAGTATTGACGCCATCGATATCGCTAATGGATCGAATCCATTTTTAGGATACCTCGGCCTATCTTAACCTACGCCTCGTCTCGAAGCGATCCAGGCATCGAACATCGCATCGGGAGGCCAGCGTCAGGGCACTCTCGGAACGAACGTACCGCCCGTACGCCGTCCGTCCGCACCGCGCTTTCCACAATTAAAGAGACGCCAGGCGGCGTAAGCGCCCCTAGGTCGAGGAGACAGCATGTCCAAGAAAATGATCGCGGCCATCGTCGGTTGTACCGCGTTGGCCGTCGGTTCGATGAATGAAGCTCAAGCATTCGAAGGTGGCGTTTCCCCGTATCCCGCAGGCGCGGTGGGCACGAACATCGCCAACTTGCCGCCGATCCCCGGTCTGTTCGCGCTGGAACAATTCAATTACAGCTTCGCGAATGGACTCTACGGCAACGACGGCAAGAAGCTGCCGATCCCGTTCAGAACGTCGGTGTTCTCGGAAACCACGCGTCTTTTGGTCGCGTATCCGTTTCACCTCCTCGGCGCGAACGTCTATACGCAGTTGGTCATTCCCGTAGTGTCGCTGCATACGAGCGTATTCGGACAGTCGAGCACGCAGAACGGCCTTTCGAATATCACGCTGACGCCGGCGCTGTTGGAATGGCATCTCTCTCAAAACCTGGCGATTGCATCGGGCATCGACTTCGCGTTCGAGACAGGTTCCTACAGCCCGGTCAAAACGAGCGTCGCGGTCGGTTACACCTCGATTCAACCGGTGTTCTCGGTTCGCTATAACGTTCCTAACGGCATCGACGTCGCCCTTGCCAACCGTCTGTTGCTCAACTCGAAGAACGGCACGACGAACTACAGCTCGGGAGACGGTTACGTCGGCGAGTTCAGCGCCGGCTGGAATTTCGGCCCGTGGAAGCTCGGCGTGGTCGGCGCCTATCTGAATCAATTCAGCGACGACAAGGCGAACGGCGTGAACGTGGGGAATCGCATGAAAACCTTCGGCATCGGTCCGTCGGTCGTCTACGACGCCAGAAGCTGGAACGTCAATCTCAACTATCAGCAAGGCGTCTATGCCGCGAATACGGCGAAGAGCAGCAGCGTCTGGCTGAACATCGCCATCCCGCTGTGGCCGGGCTTCGGGCGTAAAGGCTAAAAGGTATCGCCGAGGCGTTCCACGTGAGCGAAAGCACCGTCATGAACGCGGCCGTCGAGCATCGCAATTTCAACCAAGGCAATCAGCCATGTTTCGCTACTTTCCTACCAACTACGTCTGGGACCTGTCCGTTAATCTCGCCATCGAAATGGGCGCACGCATCGGCGAGATAGCGGATATGTGCGCGCCGCTGCAGGAGGCGGCCAAACAGCCGGATGCGGAGGGCACACGCGCGTTTCGCGAGGCGTGGGTGAACACGGCCGATCGCCTCTGCGATCTCGCGCGGGAAGATGAGAGCCAAGGGCGGCGGCTTTCGGCGGGCGAGAAATACAAGCGGGCATCCATTTACCTGATCACGGCCGAGCGCATGCTCGCGCATGACGCGCCAGGCCGCATCGACTTATACCGCCGCTCGCTCGATACGTTCGACCAAGGGCTCGCACTTTCCGGCGAAAACTGCGAGCGCGTCGCCATTCCATACGGCGACAAGCACCTCTCCGGACTCCTCGTGAAAGCGAATCATGCCGGCGCGCGCGGTCCGTTGCTCGTGCAGGTGAATGGACTCGACTCGACCAAGGAAATGAAGTATTTCGTGGGCCTGCCGGCGTGGCTCGCGCAGCGCGGCGTGTCGTCGCTGATCGTCGATCAGCCCGGCACCGGCGAAGCGCTGCGTCTGCATGGCATGCACGCTGTCTACAACTCGGAGGCATGGGCGAGCCGCATTGTCGACTGGCTCGAAGGTCGCGACGACGTCGACCCCGAGCGAATCGGCATGGAGGGCGTCTCACTCGGCGGCTACTACTGTCCGCGTGCCGTGGCCTTCGAGCCGCGCTTCGCGTGCGGCGTAGTGTGGGGCGCCAACCACGACTGGCGCGATGTGCAGAGAAAGCGCCTGCAGCGCGAGGGAAACTTCCCGGTGCCGCACTACTGGAAGCACGTCTGTTGGGTGTGGGGCGCGAAAGATGTCGATGACTTCATGCGTATCGCTGAAGACGTGCATCTCGATGGTGTACTCGATCGCATCAAAGTGCCGTTCCTCGTCACGCACGGATCGAAGGATTCCCAGATCCCGGTTGCCTGGGCGCATCGTACGTATGAGCAACTCGTCAACAGTCCGAAGCGAGAGCTGAAGATTTTCACTGAGCGCGAAGGCGGCGTGCAGCACTCGAGCTTCGACAACTCCATCAACGCAGGGCACTTTATCGCCGATTGGGTCGCCGAAACGCTCGGCGGACGCACCGCACTCTGACCCGTCCATCTTTTCATCAGCACGCATATCTCATGAACATCATCGGACCCGATACGCTCGTCTTCGGCGTGGACGACGTCGCCGCCTGCAACCAGTATCTGATCGATTACGGCCTGCTAGCGGTTCGCAGTGGCGATAGCGGCGGCCGTTTCGAGGCGCTCGACGGCACAGGCATCGAGATCGCGCATCGTGACGCTCCTGGCTTGCCGTCCGCATTCGGCACAGGGAACATGCTGCGCAAGACGATCTATGGCGTAGCCGATACCGCGACGCTCGATGCGATCGCCGCCGAACTCCACCGCGATCGAGAAGTGCGCAAGCTTGCCGATGGGTCGATCGAAACGGTCGACGATATGGGCTTCGCGATCGGCTTCCAAGTGACGGTCCGCCGCTCGCTCTCGCTACCGGCGGAACCCGTGAACGCGCCGGGAGCGCCGGCACAGCGCGCGCCTAATGTCGTGGCCGTGCGAGACGATGCCGTGCTCACGCCGCGCACGCTTTCGCACGTCGTCTACTTCGTGCCCGATGCCGCAAAGGCCGAAGCGTTCTACGTAGAGCGTCTCGGCTTTCGCTGCACGGATCGCTTTACCGGTGTCGGCCCGTTTCTGCAGCCGGCCGGCACGCTGGACCATCACACGCTGTTCATGATTCAGACGCCGCCGTTCATGAAGGGCTGCGAACACTTCACGTTCCATATGAGCGGGCCGACGGAGGTCCTGCAAGCGGGGACGCGCTTCGTCGAGAAGGGCTATCAGTCGTTCTGGGGGCCAGGGCGACACCGCTTCGGCTCGAATTGGTTCTGGTACTTCAACAGCCCGCTCGGCTGCCACGTCGAGTACGACGCCGACATGGACTTGCACGACGTGGAGTGGACCGCGCGCGAGGTGCCGATGGGCGCCGATGCGTCGCAACTTTTCCTGTTCCAGCACCGCGAGAAGTGGGCACCGGGCGGTCCGCCGCCGGCGGGCGCCAAGGCGCATTGAGCGCGCGATACGGCCATGCCCAGCCGATCCTCTTCGATTCGCCTTGCGAATGTCGACGATCTACCCGATCCCGGCACTCGAGGCTTCGATCCCGACGGAGCGGGGCACGACACGTTGTTCGTCGTGCGCCGCGGTGGCGAGCTTCGCGCGTATCGCGACGCATGCCCGCATTTCGGCGACACGCCGATGGCTTGGCGCAAGGACGCCTACTTGAACGGCGACGGCACACGCATCGTCTGCCACGCGCACGGCGCGCAGTTCGAGATCGCGAGCGGCGAGTGCGTGCTCGGACCTTGCCTCGGTCAGCGGCTCGCGCCCGTCGAAATCGAAGTGACGAAGGACGGCGATATCGTGCTGATCTCGACACGAGAATGACATACGTACACCAGAACCCGATGTAAGGAGACACTCCAATGACCGCCCCTCTTCAAACCGTCCTTGTCATCGGCGGAGGTTTCTCCGGCATGGCGACGGCGATCCAGTGCGCGAAGCTCGGCCTGGCTGTCGAGCTCGTCGAGATCGATCCGGGCTGGCGCTCGTATGGCGCCGGCATCAGCATCGGCGGTCCGACGCTGCGCGCGCTGCGCACGATCGGCGTGCTGGACGCCTTCCTCGAGCGCGGCTACGGCGGCGACGGCGTGAACCTGTTCACTGCGGGCGGCCATCCGATCGGCACATTGCCGACGCCGCGCGTGGCCGGCGAGGACGTGCCCGGCGGCGGCGCGGTCATGCGCCCGGTGTTGGCCGACATTCTTGCCAAGGCAACGCGGGCGGCCGGTGTGCGCGTGCGACTCGGCTGCACGTTTTCGCGGATCGAGCAGCGTGACAACCATGTGCACGTGTCGTTCACGGACGGCACGCAACTGAGCTACGACCTCGTGGTCGGCGCGGACGGCCTTTATTCCAAAGTGCGCGAAGCCGCGTTCCCGGACGCGCCCAAGCCGCGCTACACCAGCCAAGGGGTGTGGCGCGCCGTGGTGCCGCGACCCGCGGAGATCGTCTGCGCGACGATGTGGCTCGGGCAAAAGGTCAAGGCCGGCGTCAATCCAGTCTCGCAGGAGGAGATGTACCTCTTCGTCACCGAAGACAGACCAACGAACGAGCACATCGATCCCGCTTCTTGGCCGCGCATGCTGGCGGATCTGCTGGCGCCGTTCGCCGTGCCGCTGCTCCAATCGCTCCGCGCGCAGCTCGGGCCGCAATCGCACTGCAACTATCGTCCGCTCGAGAGCTTGCTGCTGCCGCAGCCCTGGTTCAACTCACGCGTGGTGCTCGTGGGCGATGCGGTGCACGCGACCACGCCGCATATGGCGGCGGGCGCGGGCATCGGCCTCGAGGATGCGATCGTGCTCGCCGAGGAGCTGGGGCGCGGCGCAACGGTGGAAGGGGCATTGGAGGCATTCCAGACGCGCCGCTGGGAACGCTGCCGCATGGTAGTGGAAAACTCCGGGCGTCTCGGCGAGATCGAGATTGCCGGCGGCGACAAAGCGGAACACACGCGCATCATGCACGAGACGCACATGCGTCTCGCGCAGCCGATCTAACCCGAGCGGAGGCACGATGGAAACGAATCTTTCCGGCACGACCCCAGCGTATGCCGATTCGACCGCTGGATCCAATGCCGCCGTGCCGCTTGGCGCACTGGGCACTGGCGCCTTGATGATCGCGCACTGCGCGGGTATGGTCGATCTCGTTGCGTTACCGGTTTGGGTCGGCGCGTTGATCGGCTCGTATCGGCTCGATCCGCAGCAAGCAGGCTTGCTCGCCACGCTGTTCCTGGCCGGTGCCGTCCTGAGCAGCCTGTTCTTCTCGCCGCGCTTGAATCGCTTGCCGGCACGTGCGATGGCGACGGCTGGCTTCGGCATTGCGACGCTCGCGTTCCTCGGTATCGTATCGATCGGCAATTATCCGGCGATGGCCGTGCTGCACGCCGTCGCAGGCCTCGCCGTCGGATGCGGCTTGAGCTTCACGCACGGCACGATCGGACGCAGCCGCAATCCGCATCGCCTGTTCGCGATCGCCGGCCTCGCGCTGGGTATCTTCGCGATCGCGTTCATGGGTGCCACGCCGGGGCTGATCGCGGCGCACGGCGGCCCGACGCTGTTCCGTATTTTCGCGGGCGTGATGAGCGTTGCGACAATTGCCTGCGCATTCGCGTTTCCGTCGGTTCGGCCGCAGTACAGCACGGTAAAGCCTGAAGAGCCCCGCTTCGAGCGAGCCGTGTGGTTCGGCATGGTCGGCGTCAGCTGCATGGCGCTGACCCAGGCGATGCTGTTCAGCTTCGTCCAGCGCATCGGCCTCGATCGTGGCTTCGCCTTCAATGCCGTGACCGCAACGCTAGTCGCATGCGGCTTCGTCAATCTGTTTCCCGCGCCCGTCGCAGGCTTGCTCGAAACACGGCTTGCGGCCCGCAGAGTGCTGCAAATGGGGCCTGTCGCGCAGGCGGCGATCGCGCTGATCATCACGCAAAGCGTGGCCTTTGCGCCGTATGCCGCAGCAACTTCGGTCTTCGCCGCAGTCATGATTTTTGCCCATACGTTCGCGTTCGGGATGCTGGCTCGAATCGACCGAACCGGTCGTGCTGTCGCCGCGACACCGGCGATGTTGATGACAGGCGCCGCCATCGGCCCTGTGTTCGGCGGCACGCTCGTCAAGCAGTCTGGCTACGGCAGTCTCGGTATCGCGGCGGTGCTGATCGCTGTCGTGGCCGTGTTCTGCTTCTCGCGCCTCGAACGCCGCCCGTCTTCGTCAGGAGTCCAAGCTTGAAGCCCATTCGCCGATTCGTCGATCTGTCGATCTATCTCGAGAACGATGTTCTCTCCGATCCGCCTCCGCTCGCGCCGAAGATCACCTATCAGAAGCATCGCGATACGCTGCCGGAGTTCATGGCGATGCTGCCCGGTACGAAGCCGGAGGACTACCCGGATGGCGAGGCGGCCGCGGCGGAGTGGGTCACGCTGACGACTCACAGCGGCACGCACCTCGATGCGCCCTGGCATTTCCATTCGACCATGGACGCTACCCTGGGCGAGGCCAAGCCCTCGATCACGATCGATCAGGTGCCGCTGGAGTGGTGCTTCCAGCCGGGCGTGAAACTCGATTTTCGGCATTTTCCCGATGGCTACGTCGTGACGGCAGCCGACGTGGAAGCGGAACTCGCGCGCATCGGCCATACGTTGCAGCCGCTCGACATCGTCGCGGTGAACACGCGGGCGGGCTCGCGTTATGGGCACGACGACTACGTCAACGCGGGTTGCGGCATGGGATACGAAGCCACGATGTATCTGCTCGAGCGCGGCGTGCGCCTGACGGGTACCGACGCGTGGAGCTGGGACGCGCCGTTTTCCTACACCGCGAAGAAAATCGCCGAGACCGGCGATACCTCGTTGATCTGGGAAGGGCACAAGGCCGGACGCGACATCGGCTATTGCCACCTCGAGAAGCTGCACAACCTCGAAGCGCTGCCGCCGCACGGTTTCGTCATCAGTTGCTTTCCCCACAAGATTCGCGGCGCGTCTGCCGGCTGGACGCGTGCGGTCGCTATCTTCGATGCCGATGAGGACGTCGCATGAGCTTGCCCATCATTGAACGTGTCGTGACCGGCCATGACGCCGAGGGGCGTGCGGTGATCACCTCGCGAGGGCCGCTGCCGACCGTGGTGGAAATTGCCGCCATTCCCGGCACCGTGTTCCATGAGGTTTGGAGCACGTCGGGCAATCCGGCCCCCATCGATAACGGCCCCGATCCGACCACGGGCGCGTTGATGTTGCCGCCGCCCGAGCAAGGCACTCGCTTCCGCTTTGTCGATATTCCGCCGGACACCTCGGAGTTTCTCGCGCGTGGTGCGACCAGAATGCAGGAGGCGTTCAGCCAGGTGGGCGACTCCCATGCGTCGACCGTTCGTGCCGATTCCCCGCACCCGCTCATGCATCGTACCGAATCGATCGACTACGGCGTGGTCATCGACGGCGAGATGACGCTGGTGCTCGATGATTCGGAGGTACCCCTCGCGCCCGGCAGCGTCGTCATTCAACGCGGAACGAATCACGCGTGGGCCAACCGCTCCGGCCGGCCCTGCCGGATGTTGTTCGTGCTGATCGACGGCGTCTACGATCCGGCTGTCGCCGCAGCGTTGCAGGCACGCGCACGCATGGAGGGGCAATGAAGTTCGCCAGCTTACCGGGTGCCACGGCCGATGGCCGTCTCGTGCTGGTGTCGCGCGATCTTCGGTTCGCTCGCGACGCGGTGCCGATTGCCGCCACGCTGATCGATGCGCTCGAGCGCTGGGACGAGGTTGCGCCTGACCTGCTGGCGCGCTACGACGAACTCAATGCGGGGCGTGCCGCCGACGCGTTCGCGTTCGATCCGGCAGCTTGCAGCGCGCCGTTACCCCGCGCTCCGCAATGGTGCGACGGGTCGGCGTTTTTGAACCATGGCCGGCTGATGGAACGGGCTTTCAATACCGCGCCGATTCCCGATTTCGACACGATCCCTGTGATGTACCAAGGGGCCAGCGACGACTTTCTCGGACCGGCGCAGGACGTGCCGTTGCCCGACGAGGCCGACGGTATCGACTTCGAGGGCGAGTTCGGCGTCGTAGTCGGCCGCGTGCCGATGGGCGTGCCAGCCGCGCAGGCGTTGACGCATGTCCGCCTGATCGTGCAGATCAACGATTGGAGCCTGCGAGGCTTTGGCCCGCGTGAGATGAAAACCGGCTTCGGCTTTCTGCATGCCAAGCCGTCGAGCAGCTTTGCCCCGGTTGCGGTGACGCCCGACGAGCTGGGCGCCGACTGGCGCGATGGACGTGTGCAACTGCGGCTCCACGTCGAATGGAACGGCCGGTGGTTCGGTCATCCGTCCGGCGGCGAGATGAATTTCAGTTTTGCCGATCTCATCGCGCACGCCGCGCGAACGCGCCGCTTGTCGGCGGGAACCGTCATTGGTTCCGGCACGGTATCGAACGTGAGCCGCAGTGCGGGCTCGGCTTGCATTGCCGAGCGGCGGGTCATCGAGATTCTCGACGAAGGAAAGGCCACGACGGCGTTCATGCGTTTCGGCGATCGGATCAGGATGGTGGCGCGGGACGCTGACGGCGCACAGCCGTTCGGCGTCATCGATCAGCAGGTCGTGCGCGCCGGTGCGGACAATACGGACGAGGGCCGGCCATGAGAGTGCTGGTGACCGGTGCCAACGGTTTCGTGGGCGTGGCGTTGGTTCGGCGGTTGCTGAGCGACGGCGTGGCGAGCGCGGGCGATGTGAAGGAACTATTGCTGCTCGACCGGCAGATCGATGCCGTTCCCGAGGACGATCGGATCAGGATCATCCGTGGGGATTTTGGCGCGCCGGCGACACTTGACGCGGCCCTCGCGGAAAGCGTCGATCTCGTCTTCCACCTGGCAAGCGTGCCGGGAGCGCAGGCCGAAGCCGATCCGGATTTCGGCGATCGCATCAATCTGTACGGCACGCTTGCACTGTTCGAACGGCTAGCGAGTCAGTCGAAGCGATGTTCTCGGGTGCCGCGCGTCGTGTTTGCGAGCAGCGTCGCTGTCTACGGCGCACCGCTGCCGGAACGGATCGACGAGCACACGGCGGCACGTCCCACGATCAGCTACGGCGTGCACAAGCTGATCGGCGAGCAGATGCTCGGGGATTGGTCGCGCCGTGGCCTGCTCGATGGGCGCTCGTTGCGCCTGCCGGGGATCGTGGCGCGGCCCGGGGTCTCGGCTGGTCACGGTTCGGCGTTCATGAGCGCCATCTTTCGTGCCGCGCAAGAAGGCCACGCCTATACGTGCCCGGTTTCCCCATCGGCTACCGCATGGTGGATGTCGCGAGAGCGTTGCGTCGATAACCTGCTCCACGCGGCACGGCTGGCTGTCGATTGTCTTGGCGGTGTGCGCATCTGGACGCCGCCCGTGTTGCACCTGACAGTGAAAGCCGTGGTCGATGCATTGGCGCGGCGTTTCGGCGCTGCACGGATCGATTATGCGCCGGTGGAAAGCATCGAGCGATTGTTCGGGCGCCAGCCTCCGCTAGCGGATAGCCGCGCGGTCGCATTGGGGTTCCGGAACGACGGAGCCGTCGAGGAGTTGATAGAGCGCGCGCTCGTATCGCGGTAGACGTCATGTATGGACCTGGCGCATCTCAAGGTACACGGGTTGTCGTTCCGGCGCCCCTGGTCTTCCGCTGGGTCGCTTGTCAGTCGGTTACGCGGCGGTATTTTTGAAGGAATATCGACGAGCCGTAATCACAAGACCCTTGCCAGTGTTGTCCAGGAAATTCCGGAAACCCGCGTCGCCTAAGGCGGCGATGGTCTTTTGTCGTCCATCATAGGCCGCGATATGGATTCTCGGTTGCCGGACACCGAACAGAACACTCTGTCCTCATCGAAGGACCGTCTTCAAAAAAAACTGGCAAGCATGCGCGCGCGAACTACAATGCAATCGTTTGACCTGCATATCAAATGAAGAAAGTACTTTCATAAGGGGCGAATAGCGCAGAAATTCAGCGTGTGCTATCCAGCGGCATCGAGAATTACATGAAGCGGAACTCCGGGAATAGTCTTCGGTGAAGACCAGTGCCGCCAGCGGATGGACAACGCCGGGCAGAATTTTGCGGTGCTTTTACTCATTGGGATGAACCTGCTGAGCCAGGGCTGTAAATCGGACGTCGGGCTAAAAACGCCGGCGTTTCTAGGCCTGCCTGAGTGCCAGCCATCTTGAAAACTACTCGTCTGGCAGCGTTATGCAAAAAATTGCATTTCGTGGCATTGCGTGATGCCCAGCAGGTTTCGCGCTTTCGTTGCAAATGTTAAGAATGAATCGATCAAAAGAAGGCATATTTAATTAAACCATTTGCTGTCCGACATTCGAAATGTGGGGTGTTCTTTAGCGACTAGTGACTTCCTCCTACGAGTCTTCTCATGCTTGTTTCGCGGCTGCCGCCAGGCGGCCGTGTGAAAACGCATTGGCGATCAATGAATGCGAAGGCGGCTCGCAAACTCGGCTGCAGAGTTGCTTGCTTCACTCATCACGAGCTGAACAGGTACCTAATAATGCATATGAACCACTGCGTAGTCCGGAGCCGTGCCAAGCAATGTCTGGAGATCACGTCCGAGGCGACTCGTGCGCGTACCCGGATCTCGAGTACCCGGCGCGCCTTCCAACTGAGCACCATAGCCCTCGCTGTCCTGATCCTGGCTGATGTCGCGGCGGGGAATTGTGCGATGGCTGCTAGCGGCGGCACTGGAACTGGCGGTAGTAACGCCGGCAGTAGTGTTGGCAGCACGGGCGGTAGCGGTGGTACTTCGCCTGGCGGAGGCGCCGGTGGGGCGGGGGGAGGAATCAGTGGCGGCGGCGGTGGTGGCGGCGGCGGCGTTGGTGCCGTCACAGGCGGCAGCGGCGGCGGTTCAGGGACTTACGGCGGTTCCTTGCAAAGCGGTGGCGGCGTTGCACAAGCTATCAGCATCAGCAATGCTGCCGGCACTACCATCAGCGGCGGCGGCGGTGCCACCACAGGTGGTTATGGCGGCGCCGGCGGGGGTGGTGGCGCTGGCGTTGGAGGGGGCGGTGGTGGCGGCGGGGCCACTTTCATTGGCGGCGGTGGCGGTGGAGGCGGCGCTGGCGTTGGCGGTGGGGGTGGAGTCGGTGGTTATGGCGCCGCCACCGGTACGCACGGAGGGACAGTTACCGGCGCCGTTACCATCATC
>JBCNPL010000580.1:0-2625 GCA_039593375.1 Paraburkholderia sp.
GCGAAACGCAGTTGACGCCGGAAGAGAAGCTCTTGCGCGCGATCTTCGGCGAGAAGGCGTCGGACGTGAAGGATACGTCGCTGCGCGTGCCCTCGGGCATGAGCGGCACCGTGATCGATGTCCAGGTGTTCACGCGCGAGGGCATCCAGCGCGACAAGCGCGCTCAGCAGATCATCGACGACGAGCTGAAGCGCTATCGCCTCGACCTCAACGATCAGCTGCGCATCGTCGAAGGCGACGCGTTCCACCGTCTCGCGCGCATGCTCGTCGGCAAGGTCGCGAACGGCGGTCCGAAGAAGCTCGCGAAGGGCACGAAGATCGATCAGGCCTATCTCGAGGATCTCGATCACTACCACTGGTTCGACATCCGCCTCGCCGACGAAGATGCGGCCGCTCAGCTCGAAGCGATCAAGGATTCGCTGGAGCAAAAGCGTCACCAGTTCGATCTTGCCTTCGAAGAAAAGCGCAAGAAGCTCACGCAGGGCGACGAGCTGCCGCCGGGCGTGCTGAAGATGGTGAAGGTGTACCTCGCGGTCAAGCGGCGTCTGCAGCCTGGCGACAAGATGGCGGGCCGTCACGGCAACAAGGGCGTCGTGTCGAAGATCGTGCCGATCGAAGACATGCCGTACATGGCCGACGGCCGTCCCGCCGATGTCGTGCTGAACCCGCTCGGCGTGCCGTCGCGGATGAACGTCGGTCAGGTGCTCGAAGTGCATCTCGGCTGGGCGGCGAAGGGCCTCGGCTGGCGCATCGGCGAAATGCTGCAGCGTCAGGCGAAGGTCGAAGAGCTGCGTGTGTTCCTGACGAAGCTCTACAACGAGTCGGGACGCGCCGAGGAGCTCGACGGCTTCTCCGACGACGACATCATCGAACTCGCGAAGAACCTGCGCGAAGGCGTGCCGTTCGCGACGCCGGTGTTCGACGGTGCGACGGAACACGAGATGTCGAAGATGCTCGACCTCGCGTTCCCGGACGATGTTGCCCAGCAGCTTGGCATGACGAAGTCGAAGAACCAGGTGCGCCTCTTCGACGGGCGCACGGGCGAGGCGTTCGAGCGTCCGGTGACCGTCGGCTACATGCACTACCTGAAGCTGCACCACTTGGTGGACGACAAGATGCACGCCCGCTCGACCGGTCCGTACTCGCTCGTGACTCAGCAGCCGCTCGGCGGCAAGGCGCAGTTCGGCGGTCAGCGCTTCGGTGAGATGGAAGTGTGGGCGCTCGAAGCGTATGGCGCGTCGTACGTGCTGCAGGAAATGCTGACGGTCAAGTCGGACGACGTGACGGGCCGGACGAAGGTCTACGAGAACCTGGTGAAGGGCGACCACGTGATCGACGCCGGTATGCCCGAGTCGTTCAACGTGCTGGTGAAGGAAATCCGGTCGCTCGGTATCGATATCGACCTGGACCGGAACTAATAGGACTACTGGAGAGAAGCGATGAAAGCTTTGCTCGATCTATTCAAGCAAGTCCAACAAGAAGAAGTTTTCGATGCGATCAAGATCGGTCTTGCCTCGCCCGACAAGATTCGTTCGTGGTCGTTCGGTGAAGTGAAGAAGCCGGAGACGATCAACTACCGTACGTTCAAGCCCGAGCGCGACGGCTTGTTCTGCGCGAAGATCTTCGGCCCGATCAAGGACTACGAGTGCTTGTGCGGCAAGTACAAGCGCCTCAAGCACCGTGGCGTGATCTGCGAGAAGTGCGGCGTCGAAGTGACGCTGGCGAAGGTGCGCCGCGAGCGCATGGGCCATATCGAGCTCGCCTCGCCCGTTGCGCACATCTGGTTCCTGAAGTCGCTGCCGTCGCGTCTCGGCATGGTGCTCGACATGACGCTGCGCGACATCGAGCGCGTGCTGTACTTCGAAGCCTATGTCGTCATCGATCCGGGCATGACGCCGCTCAAAGCGCGGCAGATCATGACCGAAGAGGATTACTACAACAAGGTCGAGGAGTACGGCGACGAATTCCGCGCGGAAATGGGCGCGGAAGGCGTGCGCGAACTGCTGCGCGCGATCAACATCGACGAGCAGGTCGAGCAGCTTCGTACGGAACTCAAGAACACGGGCTCCGAAGCGAAGATCAAGAAGTTCGCGAAGCGTCTGAAGGTTCTCGAGGCGTTCCAGCGTTCCGGCATCAAGCCCGAGTGGATGGTGCTCGAGGTCCTGCCGGTGCTGCCGCCCGAGCTGCGTCCGCTCGTGCCGCTCGATGGCGGCCGGTTCGCGACGTCGGACCTCAACGACCTCTATCGCCGCGTGATCAACCGTAACAACCGGTTGAAGCGACTGCTCGAGCTGAAGGCGCCCGAAATCATCGTCCGCAACGAGAAGCGGATGCTGCAGGAAGCCGTCGACTCGCTGCTCGACAACGGCCGCCGCGGCAAGGCGATGACGGGCGCGAACAAGCGTCCGCTCAAGTCGCTCGCCGACATGATCAAGGGTAAGGGCGGTCGTTTCCGTCAGAACCTGCTCGGTAAGCGCGTCGACTACTCGGGCCGCTCGGTCATCGTGGTCGGCCCGACGCTGAAGCTGCATCAATGCGGCCTGCCGAAGCTGATGGCGCTCGAGCTCTTCAAGCCGTTCATCTTCAACAAGCTCGAAGTGATGGGCGTGGCTACGACGATCAAGG
>JBCNPL010000581.1:0-2624 GCA_039593375.1 Paraburkholderia sp.
GCCAGAACGAGAGGTTGTTCATCCGCGCGAAGGCCATGTCGGCCGCGCCGATCTGCAGCGGAATCATCCAGTTCGCGAAACCGACGAAGGCCGGCATGATGGCGCCGAACACCATCGTGAGGCCGTGCATCGTCGTGAGCTGGTTGAAGAACTCGGGACGCATGATCTGCAGGCCCGGCTCGAACAGCTCGCTGCGAAGCATCAACGCCTCGATACCGCCGACGAGGAACATGGTGAACGAGAACACGAGGTACATCGTTCCGATGTCCTTGTGGTTCGTGGCGAAGAGCCACCGACGCCAGCCGTGCGGCGTCGCATGCGCATGATCATCGTGGCCGTGACCCGCGACTACATCGTGTCCGATGCTAGACATGAGAATCTCCTAAAGCGAATGGTGCAGCACCGACTGTGACGAACACGCACATGTCAAGCGGCCGAAGCGATATGGACGTGCGCGGCGGCTTGCGCCCGCGCGCGGCCCGCGCCCGGCTGCGGCTTGTTCTTCTGAGCGGCATCGGCCGTCTGGACCGTTGCGCGCGTGGCGATCGACGCCTGCGGCGCGCTCGCCGCCGCCGCGCCGCTCGCGCCGCCGGCGGGCTCGCCGCCTGCCGGCGCCCCCGTCAGATGGTCTCCGCCTTCGGGAAGCTTCCCGTTGCGGGCGTCAGCCACCTGGCGCGGCTGCAGAATGTCGCCCGTATGGTTGCCCCACGAATTGCGCTCGAATGTGATCACGGAGGCGATCTCGACGTCGTTGAGCGTCTTGCCCCAGGTCGGCATCGCATTCTTGCCGTTCAGCACGATGCTGACGTGCTGCGCGATCGGGCCGTTCACGATCTTGCTGCCGTCGAGCGCCGGAAACGCGCCCGCGCCCTTGCCGGTCGGCTGATGGCAGACCGCGCAGTTCGACGAGTAGACCTGCTGCCCGCGCTGCATCAGCTCGGCCATCGTATAGGTCTTGTTCGGGTCGTCGTTCGCCGACGACATTTTCTTTTTCTCGTCGTCGACCCACTTCGCGTAGTCGTCGTCGGACAGTACCTTCACGACGACGGGCATGTACGCGTGCTCCTTGCCGCAAAGCTCGGTACAGAAGCCGCGATAGACACCGACTTTGTCGGCTTTGAACCAGGTATCGCGCACGAAGCCGGGAATCGCGTCCTGCTTCACGCCGAATGCGGGCACGTACCACGAGTGGACGACGTCGGCGGCCGTCGTGATGATGCGGACCTTCTTGCCGACGGGCACGACGAGCGGATTGTCGACTTCCTGGAGGTAGGTGTCCGTGATCGGCGCCTGGCCGTTCACTTCGGTGCGCGGCGTGGTGAGCGTGGAGAAGAAGCTGATGCCTTCGCCGGGGCCTTTGACATACTCATAACCCCATTTCCACTGGTAGCCGGTGACCTTGACCGTCACGTCCGCGTTGCTCGTGTCCTTCATCGCGACGACCGTGCGCGTGGCCGGCAGCGCCATCAGCACGACGATGATGAACGGCACGATCGTCCAGATGATTTCGACGGTCGTGCTTTCGTGAAAGTTGGCGGCCTTGTGGCCCTTGGACTTGCGGTGCGCGAAGACCGAATAGAACATGACCCCGAACACGCCGACGAAGATCACCGTGCAAAGGATCAGCATCATCGTGTGGAGGTGGTAGAGCTCCTCGGCGATGGCGGTGGCGGGCGGCTGAAGGTTGATCTCGTTCACGGCCGGACCGCCGGGGCTGTGGCCGACTGCCCATGCGGCCGTGGCGCCGGCAAGCGCACTCGCCGCCAGCACGCCCGTGAGGGCTCGCTTGATTGTTTTCATAGCTTCCTTACCCAAAATTTCCATTCAAACCTCGCCCCCTTTGCCGTCGCCCCTTCGGTTCGCCGCCGCCCGCCGTCACTTGCGGACCGCATCGCCTACCCGCATCGCCGCAGCGACGCGCGCAACTCGTTCGCAAACTGCGCGCGCCTGAAGTGCGCCAGGTGCTGTCCGACCGCTACCGTCTGGCCGCGCGACACGAGCTTGATCGGTTCGCGAGGCGTCGCCCCCTGCTCCACCCGCACCCAACGCGGATTGAACTCGAACCGCACCAGTCGCTCCGCGCTCGCCTGCTCGACGACGAGCCGGTTCGGATAGAGCAGGATGCGCTCGTAGTCGACCGCGTGGCGCGCGTACATCACGAACGCGGCCCCGACCACCAGAAGCTCGATGCCGGTGAACGGCGCGATCGGCCATGCGCCCCGCGCGGTCAGCAGCACCGCAATCGCCGACGAGCACAGAGCCAGCGACAGATAGAACCATACGAACTGCCGCGGCGACACGGAGCAGTTTCGCTTCATCAGCCAGTCCTCGAGGACCGGCTCCGCATCGGTCAGCAGGGTTGCCGTTTCCATCGCCACCTCTCGCGCATGCCGCCGCACGCCCGCGCTCTTCGCGCTTCGCCGCCTTGTATCGTGGGGTTCCCAAGGCGACAAACTGACGCATTATAGTCGTCACGCCGCAAGCAGCCAATCGCCCGATGCAGGCCGCGAGTTGACTCACATTAAAAGTAACCGAACGGGGTAGTCGCAAGGGATCGTTGCCTCAGATTGTTGGTAACCGAAGCACAGGGCGTTACCAACATGGGGAAGAAGGAAAGACAGGCG
>JBCNPL010000582.1:0-2619 GCA_039593375.1 Paraburkholderia sp.
AAACGAGCAGCAAGCCGCCCGCACGACCCTCGCCGTCGATGTTCGTGACGGGCAGATTCATCTTGCCGGCCGCGTCGCTGAAGACGCGATAGCCGAGCACTTTGGCCACGAGCTTATCGGCAAGCGCCTCCGTATCCTCGCGCTCGGCGCAAACGAGCGCGAGAAGCCCTGCGCCGATCTGCCCAGTCACGCGGTCGCCGACGCGCACCTCGGCGCGCGCAACGCGCTGAATCAACGCGATCATCGCCGTTGCACCTTCACGCCGACAGCGTGACGCGCGCGAAGCGGCGCTTGCCGACCTGCACGACGTACTCGCCGGCCTCGACCTTGAGCCCCTTGTCGGAAATCGTCACGCCGTCGATCTTCACGCCGTTCTGGTCGATGTTGCGCAGCGCCTCACTGGTCGACGGCACGAGGCCTGCCTGCTTGAGCAGCTGACCGATGCCGAGCGGTGCCCCGGTGAGCGCGACCGATGGGATATCGTCGGGCACGCCGCCCTTCGCACGGTGGTCGAAGTCCTCGAGCGCGCGCTCGGCGTCGGCTTGCGAATGAAAGCGCGCGACAATCTCCTGCGCGAGCAAGACCTTGAAGTCGCGCGGATTGCGCCCTTCCCCAGTTTCGCGCTTGAAGCGCGCGATCTCGTCGAGGCTGCGGAACGAAAGCAGCTCGTAATAACGCCACATCAGATCGTCCGAGATGCTCATGAGCTTGCCGAACATGTCGCCCGGTTTCTCGCTGATGCCGACGTAGTTGTTCTTCGACTTCGACATTTTGTCGACGCCGTCGAGCCCTTCGAGCAGCGGCATCGTCAGGATGCATTGCTGTTCCTGTCCGTACTGCTTCTGCAGCTCGCGCCCGACGAGCAGGTTGAACTTCTGGTCCGTGCCGCCGAGTTCGAGATCGGCATTGAGCGCGACGGAGTCGTACCCTTGCATCAGCGGATAGAGGAACTCATGGATCGAGATCGGAACGCCGCCTTCGAAACGCTTCGTAAAGTCTTCGCGCTCGAGGATGCGCGCGACGGTGTAGCGGGACGCGAGCTTGATCATGCCGTCCGCGCCGAGCGGCATCGACCATTCGCTGTTGTAGCGAATCTCGGTCTTGTCCCGGTCCAGCACGAGCGACGCCTGCTCGAAGTAGGTCTTCGCGTTCGATTCGATCTGCTCCCGCGTGAGCGGCGGGCGCGTGGCATTGCGGCCGGATGGATCGCCGATCAGCGAAGTGAAATCGCCGATCAGAAAAATGACCGTGTGGCCGAGGTCCTGCAGCTGCCGCATCTTGTTCAGCACGACCGTATGGCCGATATGGATGTCGGGCGCCGTCGGATCGAGCCCGAGCTTGATCCGCAGCGGCTTGCCGGTCGCGGCGCTCCGCGCGAGCTTGCCGGCGAACTCTTCCTCGATCAGCAGTTCATCGGCGCCGCGCTTGGCAACGGCGAGCGCATGGCGAACTTCGTCCGTGATCGGGTACGTCGGCGCGGATTTGGCAGTGGACTCGGTGCTCATCTTCAAGTTTCTTGAAACGGGGATGTTGCAAAAGCCTCAATTGTCCCATATTCTCGCCGCGCTTCCGGGCCTCGCTCGCTTAACGGGCTCCGTTCTTGCGCGGATAATGTTCCCGTGCGGAATACATACGATGAGGAGTTCAGCGTGCCACGTAACGCGCCCCCCGCTGCCGCCGACGGCATCTATTTCGGGCTGATGTCGGGCACGAGCCTCGACGGCGTAGATGGAATCGCGGTCGAATTCACCGCCGGCAAGCCACCTGTCGTGCTCGCCGACGCCTTCGTCAGCTTCGCCGACGGTCTGCGCGGCGCCCTGCTCGGCTTGCAGCAGCCGGGCGAAAACGAGATCGAGCGCGAGGCGCTCGCTTCGTCCGCGCTTGCGTCGCGCTACGCGGTCTGCTGCCACGAACTGCTGCGCTCGGCCAACGTGGCCCCCACTCGTGTTCGCGCGATCGGGGTACACGGGCAAACCGTCCGTCACCGCCCGGAAAAGGGCTATACGCGCCAGATCAATAACCCCGCGCTGCTCGCCGAGATGACGCATATCGACGTGGTCGCCGACTTCCGCAGCCGCGACGTCGCGGCGGGCGGCCAGGGCGCGCCGCTCGTTCCGGCATTTCACGCGCAGCTTTTCGGGTCGAACGGCGAAACTCGCGTGGTCTGCAACCTGGGCGGCATCAGCAACATCACGATTCTGCCCGCCGCCGCCGACGCGGGCGTGAGCGCCTCCGTGCGCGGCTTCGATTGCGGCCCCGCCAACGTACTGCTCGATGAATGGGCACAGCGGCATCTCGGCACACCATTTGACGAAGGCGGCCGCTTCGCCGCGAGCGGCACCGTGCATCAGCCGCTGCTCAATGCCCTGCTCGACGAGCCGTTTTTCGAACAGGCGCCGCCGAAAAGCACCGGCCGCGACCTGTTCAACGCAGCATGGCTCGACGCCAAGCTCGCCGGCTTCGACGATGCCGCGCTAAAGCCGGCCGACGTACAGGCGACGCTGACGGCGCTGACAGGGGTCAGCGTCGCGCGGGAAATCGAGCGCCATGCGTCCGATTGCCGCGCCGTCTATGTCTGCGGCGGCGGCGCGCGCAATCCCGAACTATTGAAGGCGATCG
>JBCNPL010000583.1:0-2615 GCA_039593375.1 Paraburkholderia sp.
GGCGCGCGCCTTCTCGGCAGCCTCGCGTGCCGCGTCCTCGGCCTTCTTCGCGGCCTCGCGCTGCGCCGCCCGCTCGGCGGCCGCACGTTCGTCCGCGGCCGCACGCTCGTCGGCGGCGGCGCGCTCATCCTCAGCCGCACTGCGCTCGGCTTGCTCACGCGCAGCCGCTTCGGCGCGCTTTTGCGCCGCTTCTTCCTCGGCCCGGCGGCGCTCGGCCTCCGCGGCTTGCTCGCGGGCCTGGCGCTCGGCCTCCTCACGCTCGAGGCGTTCCTGGCGCTCCTTGAGCTCCTGTGCCTGCTTCTCGAGCAATTCGGCCTCGCGGCGCGCCTCTTCCTCGCGCCGCTGCAGTTCGGCGCTGTCGGCCTCTTGACCGGCGACATCCGCCGCCGGCACTTCGCCCGGCTCTTCGCGCTTGACGAAAACGCGCTTCTTGCGCACTTCGACCTGAATGGTGCGAGCCTTGCCCGTCGCGTCGGATTGCTTGATCTCCGACGTGTGCCGGCGAGTCAGCGTGATCTTGCGCTTGTCGGCATCGGTCGAACCGTGTGCCTTGCGCAAGTGGTCGAGCAGACGCGCCTTGTCCGATTCGGACAGGGCATCGTCTTCACTCGCTTTCTGGACACCTGCTGCCTGAAGCTGCTCGAGCAGCACTCCAGCAGGCATTTTCAGTTCCGCGGCAAATTGGGCTACGTTGTTACTCGCCATTCATTCCTCTTAGTGCAAGGACCGATTCCTTGCGGTTAGCATCGGGGTGTGCGGCCAGCCTCTCGGGAGCAGCGAACGGTCGTACGCCATGCGTGAGATCGTTCCGACTGCGGCCGCTTTAGATTTCAGTGCGTCATGGTCGTTCACTCACTGAAACCAATGTTCACGTGCTTTCATGATCAACGCCTTCGCGGCTTCCTCTTCCATTCCGGTCAATTCGACCAATTCATCGACAGCAAGCTCCGCCAGATCGTCGCGCGTCTGAATCCGATGAGCGGCGAGTTTCGTCAGCAGATCCGAATCGACGCCCTCGAGGCTCTTCAGGTCGAGCGACGCATTTTCGACTTTCTCCTCGTTCGCGATCGCCATCGTCAGCAACGCATCGCGCGCGCGGTTGCGCAGTTCGTGCACGGTGTCTTCGTCGAACGCCTCGATTTCGAGCATCTCGTTGAGCGGCACGTACGCGATCTCTTCGAGGCTCGTGAAACCTTCGTCGATGAGAATGTCGGCCACTTCCTCGTCCACGTCGAGCCGCGCCATGAACAGATCGCGCAAGACGCCGCGCTCCTGATTCTGCTTTTGCGCCGACTCGTCCGGCGTCATGATGTTGATCTGCCAGCCGGTCAGCTCGCTGGCAAGTCGGACGTTCTGGCCGCTGCGGCCGATCGCGACCGCGAGCTCGCTTTCGTCCACGACGACGTCCATCGAGTGTTTTTCCTCATCGACGACGATCGACTGGACCGCTGCCGGCGCGAGCGCGCCGATCACGAACTGAGCGGGATCCTCCGACCATAGCACGATGTCGACGTTCTCGCCACCGAGCTCATTGCGCACGGCTTGCACGCGCGAGCCACGGATGCCGACGCAGGTGCCGATCGGGTCGATCCGCTTATCGTAGGCGACGACGCCGATCTTCGCCCGCACGCCCGGATCGCGAGCGGCGGCCTTGATCTCGAGGAGCCCCTGCTCGATCTCGGGCACTTCCATCTCGAAGAGCTTCATCAGGAACTCGGGCGCCGTGCGCGAGAGCTCGATCTGCGGGCCGCGCGCGGTACGGTCGACCTTCGCGATATAGGCGCGCACGCGGTCGCCGACGCGCAGATTCTCCTTCGGAATCAGCTGGTCGCGCCGCAACAGCGCCTCGACGCGACCCGACTCGACGATGAAGTTCCCCTTGTCGAGGCGCTTCACCGTACCCGTCATGATCTTTTCGCCGCGCTCGAGGAAGTCGTTCAGGATCTGCTCGCGCTCGGCGTCGCGCACCTTCTGCAAAATGACCTGCTTGGCGGCCTGCGCGCCGATCCGGCCGAACTCGATCGAGGGAATCGGCTCCTCGATGTATTCGTCGATCTGAATCTCGGGCTGCTGCTCGCGCGCTTCGAACAGGAGAATTTCCTGGTCCGGCTCTTGCAAGCCTGCTTCGTCGGGCACGACGCGCCAGCGGCGATACGTTTCGTGCTCACCGGTCTCGCGATCGATGTGCACGCGAATGTCCACGTCTTCTTCGAAGAGCTTTTTGGTGGCCGAAGCAAGGGCAGCTTCGAGCGCAGCGTACACGACATCTTTGTTGACGTTCTTTTCGCGCGCCAGCGCATCCACCAGCATCAACACTTCGCGACTCATTGTTTGCGACTCCTAAAGTCAACGTGCGGGACGAGGCGTGCACGGTCCATATCCGCGAGCGTGAAATCGAGCATCGCGGCGCCCTCCTTCCCTTCAAATTCCAAACCGATCGTTTCGCCGTTCGGTGCATGAAGAATGCCCCGGTACGTCTTGCGCCCGTCCAACGGCTTTTTCAGCGTAACGACAGCCTCGCTGCCTGCAAAGCGGGCGAAATCCGCCAGCTTCTTGAGCGGCCGATCGAGCCCCGGCGACGAAACCTCGAGCCGTTCGTAGTCGATGTTTTCAAC
>JBCNPL010000584.1:0-2615 GCA_039593375.1 Paraburkholderia sp.
GGTTCGGCCGGGCCATCCGTTGCTGGGCAAAGCCGGCATTTCGCCGGCTGCAGTGCTCGCCTATCCGCTAGTCGTCGCGCCGGCCGGCACCGTGCCGCGGCTGCACACGGACGCCTGGCTCGACGCGCACGCGCTGCGCGTTCCGTCGAGCTGCATGGAGACGCTGTCGGTCTCCGTGGCTCGGCTCTTCGTTCGTCGTTCCGACGCCGTCTGGATCACGCCGCAGCGAACGGCGGGCGACGATTTCGACGACGGGGTGCTCGCCCGGCTCGACCTGCCGACGGCGAGCGCGGAGGAACCCGTCGGCATCCTGCGCCGCAGCGCCGGTGCGCCGAGCGAACTGGCGCAACTGCTGCTCGATGTCCTGAGGGACTGCGCGCACGATGCGCAGCCGCGACGTAAGCCCGGGCGCAAGCGCGCCACTGACGATTCTTGACCGCGGGCGAGGCCGGACATACCATCGCCCGTGTTTTGTTCGTTACGCGACGGAATGTTCGCTAATCGAACAACTGATAGTGCGAAACACATGTCATTGAAGGATCGCCCGATATGTTTCACTGCGAAGGACGACTGACCGATAGGCTGAACTCGACCGAGGCGATGATCGCAGTCTTCTCGCCACTGACGACGGTGCAGCGGATGCTCGATGTCGAGGCCGCGCTGGCGCGCGCGCTGGCGACAGCTGGCGTCATACCGGGCGAGGCCGTCGGTCCGATAGAAGCCGCGTGTCGAGCCGATCGGTTCGACGCCGACTCGCTGACCCAAGCCGCCGCGCGCGCCGGCAATCTGGCGATTCCGCTCGTCAAGCAACTGACCGCCCTCGTCGCTTCGAGCTCGCCCGAAGCCGCGAAATACGTGCACTGGGGCGCAACGAGTCAAGACATCATCGATACGGGCGCGATTCTGCAAATGCGAGACGCGCTGACGGCGATCGAGACGCAGCTCGACGCACTCGCGGCGGCGCTCGCACGGCAAGCGGAACGCCATCGGTCGACGCCGATGGTCGGTAGAACCTGGTTGCAACAGGCATTGCCGATCACGCTCGGACTGAAGTTCGCTCAATCGCTCGATGCCGTCGGGCGCCACCGGACGCGGCTCGTGCAATTGCGCGCACGCGCGCTGGCCGTTCAGTTCGGCGGCGCGGCCGGGACGCTGGCGAGCCTCGGCGAGCAAGCCGAAGCCGTCGCGCAGGCCATTGCACGCGAACTGCAATTGCCGTTGCCCGCCATTCCCTGGCATACCCATCGCGATCGCGTCGCCGAGATCGCGACCGTGCTCGGGCTCGTCACAGGCACACTAGGCAAGATTGCGCGCGACGTGTCGCTGCAGATGCAGACGGAGGTCGGCGAACTCGCCGAGCCTTCGGGCGCCGGCAAGGGCGGCTCGTCAACGATGCCGCACAAGCGCAACCCGGTCGGCTGCGCCGCGGTCTTGAGCGCGGCGGCACGCACACCGGGGCTCGTCGCCACAATGCTGTCGGGCATGATTCAGGAGCACGAGCGCGCGCTCGGCGGTTGGCAGGCCGAATGGGAGACGCTGCCCGATATCGCCAGACTTTGCGCGGGCGCCGCGGCGCAGATGACCGAGATCGTCGACGGACTCGAAATCGACATGGCGCGACTCGCGGCGAATCTCGATGCAACGCGCGGCCTGATCCTCGCCGAAGCCGTCATGCTCGCGCTCGGGGAAACCATGGGCCGCCTCGAAGCGCACCACCTCGTCGAGCAGGCCTCGAAAGAGGCCGTGGCAAGTGGACGAAGTCTGAGGGAAGTGCTGTCGGCGAACGCCGAGGTAACGGCACGCCTCTCGGCCGAGCGGCTCGACGCGCTCTTCGACCCCGCCCACTACAGCGGACGCGCCGAGGCCTTCGTGGATGCGGTCCTCGACGCCTTCCGCACCTCGCCAACCCACCAGGAATCCTGACCACATGAACGACGAAGACCGTTACGACGCAGGTATGAGTGTGCGTCGCGCCGTGCTCGGCGATGCGCATGTCGATCGATCGATCGCGAATCGAACCGAGCTCACCGCCGATTTCCAGAACTTGATCACGCGCTATGCGTGGGGCGAAATCTGGACGCGCCCCGGCCTGCCCCGCCACACACGTAGCCTGCTCACGATCGCGATGATGGTTGCGCTCAATCGCGACGAAGAACTGGCGCTGCATCTGCGCGCGGCGAAGAACAACGGCGTGACGCGAGACGAGATCAAGGAAGTGTTGCTGCAGACCGCGATCTACTGCGGCGTGCCGGCCGCGAATTCCGCGTTCCATCTCGCCGATCGCATTTTCCGTGAGGAAGACAACGGTGGCGTCTGAGCGCGCACTCGAAGAGGCGCAAGGCACTCGCAAGCGTTCGTCGCCGCACGAACCCGGTTCAAGAGCCGGCGGTATCGTGCGTGATACTTGCGAAGCGCAATAAGACGCCATCGATTTACTGCGGGGAACTCCTTACGGCGCCTACGCTTCATAAAAGGGCAGGTGTGCCGTTAATGCAACAAAGCGTTAAAAATCGCTTCGTTGCTAGCGTGGATCGGCGAGCGCATCGGATAATCGCCTTACGCGAGGAGAGACATCATGGAAGCAAAACCCGCCTACATTCCCCCCCCCGACAAAG
>JBCNPL010000585.1:0-2611 GCA_039593375.1 Paraburkholderia sp.
GCATCCGATCATCACCTACGAGCGAGACATCACCGGCCGCGCCCATATCGACGAAGCATTCGAGAAAACGGGCAGACTGCCCGACGTCGTGCTTACCGCGATCGATGCCGACGTCATCAAGACCTATGTGGAGCTCGGCATGGGTATCGGCATCGTCGCCGCGATGGCATACGATCCGAAGCGCGACACCGAGCTCGTCGCGCTCGATTCGCAGCACTTGTTCGAAGCGAGCACGACGCGCGTCGGGCTGCGCAAAGGTGCCATCCTTCGCGCCTACGCCTACCGGTTCATCGAAATGTTCGCGCCCCAGCTCGCCGGGACCGATATCACCGGGCGCCTGCGCGAAGCGGCGTAAACGCCGCAGGCATATACGCCATTTTGTACGGCGCCGCGCCGCGCGCCGTATAGAATGGCGGCCATGAATACGATCAGCACTTCGCCCCGTTCGCCCGACCTCGCCGCACTGCCTCGGATCGCCGTGCTGGCGACAGGCGGCACGATAGCGGGTTCCGCCGCCGATGCCGCGCAGACGGCCGGCTACCAGGCCGGCGTCGTCGGCGTCGATCGCCTGCTCGCGGCGGTCCCCGCGCTCGCCAACGTCGCGCAGATCGAAGCGGAACAGGTTGCGAGCATCGACAGCAAGGATCTCGACCTCGCTCTGTGGACAACGCTCGCCCACCGTATCGACGCTCTCGCGGCCCGCAAGGACATCGACGGCATCGTCGTCACGCACGGCACCGATACGCTCGAAGAGACCGCATACGTGCTTCACCTGACGGCGAAGACGTCGAAGCCGATCGTCGTGACAGCCGCGATGCGACCCTCGTCGGCGCTGTCGGCCGACGGGCCGCTCAACTTGCTCGGCGCCGTCACGGTGGCGGCCACGCGCGAGGCGTGGGGAAGGGGCGTGCTCGTCGCGTTCAGCAACCGAATCCATAGCGCGCGCGACGTCGTCAAGACGAGCACCTACGCCGTCGATGCGTTCCAGTCGCCCGAGGTCGGCGTGCTCGGCTGGGTCCAGGATGGGCGTGTCGAATTCCAGCGCGGCGTCGTGCGGCCGCACACCGCCGCCACGCCGTTCGCGGCGGACGGCGGGTGGCCGAACGTCGAAATCGTCGCCAGCTACGCGGGGGCGACGCGCACGGCCGTCGATGCGCTCATCGCGGCCGGCGTGCGCGGGATCGTCGTGGCGGGAACCGGCAACGGCTCTATCCACGCCGCCATTCAGGCGGCGCTGGCCGAGGCGGTTCGGCAGGGTATCGCGGTAGTCCGCGCCTCGCGCGTCGGCTCGGGGCACGTCATGCGCAATGGAGCGGCGCCCGACGACACACTCGGCTTCGTCAGCGCCGGCACGCTCAATCCCTACAAGGCGCGCGTGCTGCTGATGCTCGCATTGGCCGCGGGAATGGGGGAGCGCACGCTGCTGCAACGGGCTTTCGACACGTACTGAAGATTGCCCCTCAGCGGAGGCGATCCGACAGCCGGACACCCGACGACGACGTCTGACCGACCAAGGCTTCCCCGTCGTCGCCGGGCGCCGCTGCGGACCCTGCTGCGCCGCCCTCAGCCCGAAAGCGGCGTTCCTGCCTGCCTGATCACGCTTCTATTTCGAACCCGGCCATGATTTCGAGCGCGCGCACGATCGCCGAGTGATCCCACGAGCCGCCGCCGTGCGCGGCGCAGACGCTGAAGAGCTGCTGCGCGCTCGCCGTGTTGGGCAAGGCGATGCCGAGCTTGCGCGCGCCGTCGAGCGCAAGGTTCAGGTCTTTCCTGTGGAGCTCGATGCGAAAACCGGGGTTGAACGTGCGCTTCGTCATCCGCTCGCCATGCACCTCGAGCACGCGCGACGATGCGAAGCCGCCCATCAGCGCGCGCCGGACACGCTCCGGATCGGCACCTGAGCGCGCCGCGAAGAGCAGGGCCTCCGCGACGGCTTCGATATTGAGCGCCACGATGATCTGATTCGCGACCTTGCAGGTTTGGCCGGCGCCGTTGTCTCCGATCAGGGAGACGTTCTTGCCCATCAGTTCGAAGAGCGGCTTCGCGCGTTCGAACGCGGCCTCCGGGCCGCCGACCATGATCGTCAGCGTCGCCTCGCGCGCACCGACTTCGCCACCCGATACGGGCGCATCGAGGTAGTCGCACCCGAGCTCGTTGATCCGTTTGGCGAACGCCTGCGTTTCGAGCGGGGAAATGGAGCTCATGTCGATGACGAGCTTTCCCTTCGACAGGCCCTTGGCGACGCCATCGTCGGCGAAAAGCACGTTCGCCACATCCGGCGTGTCGGGCACCATCGAAATGATCACCTCCGATGCTGCCGCAACGGCCGCCGAGTCGACGACCACCGCCGCATGCTCGCGCAAATCGTCGGGAACGGGGTACTTGCCGTTGACGACGAGCGTATGGCCGCCTTTCAGGAGGTTGCGCGCCATGTGCGAGCCCATGATGCCGAGGCCGATAAAGCCGATCTTTGCCATGTCGATGTTTCCGTCAGTCAGTCTGCTTCAGTTGCTGGGTGTGATGGATCGAAATCGATTCGAAAATCGAAAGGGCCGCCATCCATCCGATGGACGGACGGTGCCGCTCGGCGTCGCCGCGTTTCACCGCGCCG
>JBCNPL010000586.1:0-2610 GCA_039593375.1 Paraburkholderia sp.
CAACCAGATGAATTTCGATGTCGTGATCGTGGGCAGCGGGCTCGCGGGTTTGACTGTGGCATTGAACCTCGCCGAAAAACGGCGCGTCGCGATTCTCGCCAAGCGCTCGATGACCGAGGGCGCGAGCGACTGGGCGCAGGGAGGCATCGCGGCGGTGCTCGACTCGGCGGACAGCACCGAGAACCACGTCCATGACACGCTGGTCGCCGGCGCCGGCCTCTGCGACGAAGCGGCGACGCGCTTTATCGTCGAGGGCGGCCGAACCGCGATCGAATGGTTGATCGAGCGTGGCGTACCGTTCACGCGCGACGAAGCGGCCGAGCTCGGATTTCACCTCACGCGCGAAGGCGGGCACAGTCACCGGCGCATCATCCATGCGGCCGACGCGACCGGACACGCCGTCGTCGAAACGTTGTCCGAGCGCGTGCGTCAGCATCCGAACATCACGCTGCTCGAGGACCACTACGCGATCGATCTGATCACGTCCGACAGGCTCGGATTGCCCGGACGCCGGTGCCATGGCCTCTATGCGCTCGATCTCGCGAGCGGGCGCACCGTCACGCTGCAGGCGCCCCATACGGTGCTGGCGACCGGGGGTGCGGGCAAGGTCTACCTCTATACGACGAATCCCGATACCGCGACGGGCGACGGCATTGCGATGGCCTGGCGTGCCGGGTGCCGCGTCTCGAACATGGAGTTCATCCAGTTTCACCCGACTTGCCTCTTCCACCCTTACGCGAAATCGTTCCTGATTTCGGAAGCGGTGCGGGGCGAAGGCGGCCGGCTACTGCTGCCCGACGGCACGCGGTTCATGCCGGCGCACGACGAGCGGGCGGAACTCGCGCCGCGCGACATCGTGGCGCGAGCGATCGACTTCGAGATCAAGAAACGCGGGATCGATTGCGTCTATCTCGACATCAGCCATCAGCCGGCCGAGTTCCTGCGCGAACATTTCCCGACGATCCTCGCGCGCTGCCTCGAGTTCGGCATCGATATCACGAAAGACCCGATTCCGGTGGTGCCCGCCGCGCATTACACCTGCGGCGGCATCGTCACGGACCTCGCCGGCCGCACGGATCTCGCCGGGCTCTTTGCCGTCGGCGAGACGGCCAGCACAGGACTCCACGGCGCGAACCGGCTCGCGAGCAACTCGCTGCTCGAATGCCTCGTCATCGGCCGCTCGGCGTCGGCCGCCATCGAAAGCGACGGCTTCGAAGCGGGTGCTCACGCGCCGCTGCCCGATTGGGACGAGAGCAGAGTCTCGGACGCGGACGAGGAAGTCGTCGTCGCGCACAACTGGGACGAACTGCGGCGGCTCATGTGGAACTACGTCGGAATCGTACGAACCGACAAGCGGCTCACGCGCGCGAAGCATCGGATCGCGCTGCTGCGGGACGAAATTCAAGAGTACTACGCGAATTTCAAGGTGAGCCGCGATCTGCTCGAGCTGCGCAATCTCGTCGATGTGGCCATGTTGATCGTCGATAGTGCTCGCTCGCGGCGCGAAAGCCGCGGACTGCACTATTCGCGCGACTGGCCCGCGGCACTCCCGAAAGCGCTGCCGACCGTGCTCGCTCCCGAGCGAGTGCGAAACCGGCAGGTCTGAGGAGCGCGCCGAGCCCGGACGGCTGACCGTCCTACACGAGCCGCATCGAATAGTCGGTCGCGCGGACATCCTTCGTCAGCGAACCGATGGAGATCCGGTCGACCCCCGTTTCAGCGATCGTCCGAACCGTATCGAAATTGACGCCGCCCGACACCTCGAGCACAGCGCGTCCGGCCGTCAGCTTCACCGCGTCGCGCATCGCGGCGAACGAGAAATTGTCGAGCAGAATCGATTGCGCGCCATGGGCAAGCGCCGACTCGAGCTGCTCGAGCGTCTCGACCTCGATCTGGACCGAGACGCTCGCATCGAGCGCGTGGGCCGCATCGAGCGCCGCGCCGACGCCGCCCGCCGCCGCAATATGATTTTCCTTGATCAGAATGCCGTCGTAGAGGGCGAGGCGCTGATTCGCGCCGCCTCCCACACGCACCGCGTATTTCTGCGCTAGCCGCAGGCCCGGCAGCGTCTTGCGCGTGTCGAGAATACGGGCGCGCGTCCCAATAATCGCGTCGACATAGCGGCGCGTCGCGGTCGCCACGCCCGAAAGCAGCTGCAGAAAATTGAGTGCGTTGCGCTCGGCCGTCAAAAGCGCACGCGCGGGACCATGCAGCGCGCAGACCACCGAGTCGGCCGTCATGCGATCGCCCTCGCGGTAGCGCCAGTCGATCACGATCGACGGCTCGACCTGGCGCATCACGGCCACGAACCACGGTACGCCGCAAAGAATCGCGTCCTCGCGCACGACGATGCGCGCATCGCGCGCCGCGTCGGCCGGCACGAGATATCCCGTCAAATCGCCGCTGCCGACGTCCTCGGCGAGCGCATCGGCAACGTTGCGCGCCAGCGCGGCGTCGAACGCCGCGCCGTACTGCGCGCGAATCTCCGCATAGAGCGGCGATACAGCGCTGCCCTGAAGTGCTTGCTGCTCAGGCTTCGTCGTCGAAATTCCGGCCGTGGTCATCAGGCGGCTCCGACGTTGGCGAACAGCGACGTGTCGCGCGCGAGAT
>JBCNPL010000587.1:0-2608 GCA_039593375.1 Paraburkholderia sp.
GCCCAACGGCGCGGCCGGGAACCAGGATGCCTGCCAGCGTGCTGAGTGCGGCCCACGCGAGCGCAGCCGTCAGATGCCGGCGCGTGAGCGCGCTCGAGGCCGGGTTGATCGAAGGAGTGCGCATGGCAAAGGTCTCACTTGCGGGTGTAGCTGGCCGTATTCGATTGCGCCGTGCCGGTCGTGTCGACGGGCATGGGAAGCGGAGCAGGTGTTGGACGGGCGAGTTCGTCCCAGAGCGTGACCGAGGTCGCACCCGGCGAGGCGTCGGGGATGGCCGCAACGACCACTGCGCCGGCTCGCCCGCCGCGCTGGCGCGCGAGCGTCCCGTCGTCGAGCGGACAGGTCGCCGTGAAGAGCGTCTGCTCGCTGGCCGCGCAGGCACCGGGCATCCCTTCGGCGTGCGCGGCGGAGGGCGCGCCGAATGCCGCGAGCGCCGCTTGCAGCGCGACGGCGAGCGCCGCGGCGAACGCGCGTCTGGCCGGACGGGTGAAGGGAAGCAGTGGCATGGCGGCACCTCCGTGGTGCGCCGCATAGAGCGAAACGCATGCCATCGCCCGGAAAGCGCCATGCCCGTTGGGACTCCGCTTGCATCGATTGCAAACTCGCCGAAGCACTGGGCGAAAATCGTTACAGGGTTGAAACGAGCGGGAAAAAATTCGATTAACGACGGCTTGCGGTAAAAACGGCGCTGTCGCAAAACAGCCACGCAATAGCGTTAAAACGGAGGCGTGGGACGTGCTACTGTCCGGCGCTGAGCCTTGTCTGGCGGGTCTAGCTTCAATTTGTTACACGGCTCTGATGCCAGAAGCGTGAGCCCTATAGTAAGCTTGGCAACAGTTTCACCTCCTTAATAAGACCAACCCGACCGCGATTTCTAATAATAATTTTTTTCCGGGGGAAAGCAGCTTCCAGGGAGAGACAGAGCGATCGGCGCTTGCATGGCAAGACGCTGATGGAACGCGCGTTGTGGCGTTTGCCGCGCGCGCCGTCATCCATTACGTTCGTCATAGAACCGAGGTCTGAAGAATGGAACCCGCAACACGTCAACTGATTTACGTCACGCGAGAGGCGAACGCTCAGCTCAGTGCTCAGTTCAACCAGCGCGGGTGGCACGTGGACGTGGTAGCCAATGCGCGCGATGCGCGACGCGCGATGCGCGGCGACACAGTCGCGGGCGGCCTGCTCGATCTG
The DNA here is from genome assembly GCA_039593375.1 of Paraburkholderia sp. GTDB lineage: Bacteria > Pseudomonadota > Gammaproteobacteria > Burkholderiales > Burkholderiaceae > Trinickia. Next base: position 1,192 of record JBCNPL010000587.1, read on the forward strand.
TCGAGCGGGTTCGACGATCAGGAAATCGGCGCGCTCGAAGCGTGTCTCACCGCGCCGCGCGTAGGCTGGGTCGCCGCGACGGCGCCGGGCCAACTGCAAGATACCGCGTTGCGCCGCCTCGTGCGCGACTACTGCTTCGACTACGTGACCGTGCCGTACGAGGATCGCCGCATCGTCGATTCGGTCGGCCATGCTTACGGCATGGTTGTCCTGTCCGAGCGTGAAGACGAAACCGCGACGCGTGTCGGCGAGGGCGAAATGATCGGATCGTGCGAGGCGATGCGGACGCTTTTTCGCGCGATCCGCAAAGTGGCCATGACCGATGCGCCCGTTTTCATTTCCGGCGAATCCGGCACGGGCAAGGAGCTGACGGCCGTTGCCATTCACGAGCGTTCGCCGCGGCACGATGCTCCGTTCGTCGCGATCAACTGCGGCGCGATTCCACCGCATCTGCTGCAGTCGGAGCTTTTCGGCTATGAACGGGGAGCGTTCACGGGCGCGAGCCAGCGCAAGATCGGCCGCATCGAGGCGGCCCATGGGGGAACGCTCTTTCTCGACGAGATCGGCGATCTGCCGCTCGAGAGCCAGGCGAGCCTACTGCGGTTCTTGCAGGAAGGCAAAGTCGAGCGACTCGGCGGTCATGAGGGGATTTCCGTCGACGTGCGCGTGATTTCGGCGACACACGTCGACATGCATCAAGCGATGGTCGAAGGACGTTTTCGCGCCGATCTCTATCATCGTCTTTGCGTGTTGCAGATCGACGAGCCGCCGCTGCGCGCGCGCGGCAAGGACATCGAGTTGCTCGCGCGGCACATGCTCGAGCGTTTCAAGAAAGATGCGAGCCGCCGCCTGCGCGGCTTCTCGCCCGATGCGATCGCGGCGCTTCACAACTATCGATGGCCGGGCAACGTGCGCGAGCTCATCAACCGTGTGCGGCGCGCGATCGTCATGTCCGAAGGCCGGCTCATCACCGCACGCGATCTCGAGCTTGCCGATTATGTCGAGATCGTGCCGGTCTCGCTTGCTCAGGCTCGCGAGGCGGCGGAAAGGCAAGCGATCGAGCTCGCGCTGCTGCGCCATCGCGGACGGCTCGGCGACGCGGCACAGGAGCTCGGCATCTCACGCGTCACGCTCTATCGCCTGCTCGGCTCGCACGGCATGCGCCACATCGAAGTCCATCAGGGTAGCGAGCAGATGACGAGTTAAGGCGCAAAGCCTTTTGTTCGAGGTGGGGAAGCGTGTCGGTTCGGCAGGACTGCTCGACGGCTTGATAGAATCGCGGACGAACGCGAGCCCGAGCGCGCTGCGCGGGCGGGGCAGGCGAGAAGCGCGTCGCGCCGCCTCGAGTGCCGCATCGGAAGCCGTATCGAACGCCTGAGGACCCTCTTCGCATGAAACAGTATCTCGACCTCGTCCG
>JBCNPL010000588.1:0-2608 GCA_039593375.1 Paraburkholderia sp.
GATCTTCTCGACGCTGGGCGCCCTGGCTGCCTACGTGGCCGAGCATCGCGTCCGCTAACCCGTGCCAGCACCAATGAAGGCGCTCGTAACAGGCGGCAGCGGCGCGTTGGGTCGAGCGATTTGCGAAGCGCTCGCCGGTGCGGGCCACGAAGTGTGGGTGCATGCCCATCGCAATGCGGCGGCCGCTGAGGCCGTCGCGGCGGAAATCGTCGCGGCGGGCGGGGCGGCGCATGCAATCGCGTTCGACGTGACGGATGAGGACGAGACGCGCGCCGCGCTCGAGCGCGCGCTGGAAAGCGGCCCCGTGCAAGTTCTCGTCAACAACGCGGGTATCCATGACGACGCGCCGATGCCCGGCATGACGCAACGGCAGTGGCGCTCCGTCATCGACGTGACGCTGAATGGTTTCTTCAACGTCACGCAGCCGCTGCTGATGCCGATGATTCGCACGCGCCGGGGACGCATCATCAACATTGCTTCGGTGGCCGCCTTGATCGGCAATCGCGGGCAAACGAACTACGCCGCCGCGAAGGCAGGGCTCATCGGCGCGACGAAATCGCTCGCGCTCGAACTCGCCACGCGAGGCATCACAGTCAATGCGGTGGCGCCGGGCATCATCGAGTCGCCGATGACCGAGACGGTCTTTCCGCCCGAGCGCGTCAAGCAGTTCGTGCCGGTTGGCAGAAGCGGCAAACCGGACGAGGTGGCGGCGATGGTGGCTTATCTCGTCTCGGACGCGGCCGCGTTCGTGACGGGGCAGGTCATGTCGGTCAACGGCGGGCAGGCGTGAACTCGCCGAGGGAGTTGCCGTCCGCGCCGCACAGGCCGGCATGACATCGAAACGATCGTAGGCCGGCCTATGGGGAAGGGCGGCTCGCCGGAGCGAACAATGACGAATGGATCAATCCGAGGGGAGATGCCGGGCTGGGACGTTGCCGTAATCGGCGGCGGGCCGGCGGGCTCGACCGCGGCCACCTTGCTGGCCGACGCCGGGTACCGGGTACAACTGCTCGAGAAGGCGCGCCATCCGCGCTTTCATATCGGCGAATCGCTGCTGCCGGCCAACTTGCGGCTCTTCGAGCGGCTCGGCGTAGGCGAGGCCGTACGCGAGATCGGCATGATGAAGCCGGCGGCCGAATTCGTCTCGCCGCAGCACGGGCATCGGCTGCAACGGTTTCTCTTCGCCGAGGCGTGGGACAAGTCGATGCCGTACGCCTATCAGGTGCGTCGCTCGGCGCTCGACGAGATTCTGCTGCGCAATGCGGCGACGCACGGCGCCGATGTCGTCGAAGGCTGTCAGGTCCGTGAAGTCGAATTCCTCGACGACGGCGGCGGAGCGATTTTGACCGCCAAGCACGACGATGGGCGGCCATACCAGTGCCGAGCTCGCTTCATTGTCGACGCGTCGGGCCGCGATACGCTGCTCGCCAACCGGCTTGGCACGAAGCAGCGCAACAAGAAGCACACCAGCAGCGCGCTCTACGCGCACTTTCACGGAGCAAAGCGCCATCCCGGCGCCGACGAAGGCAACATCACCGTCTATTGGTTCGAATACGGCTGGTTCTGGTTCATTCCGCTTTCGGACGGTGCAACGAGTGTCGGCGCCGTTGTCTGGCCGCACTATCTGAAGCGGCGAGCGCGCGGCACGTCGCTCGAAGCGTTCTTCCTCGAGACGATCGCACTGTGCCGGCCGCTGGCGGATCGGCTCGAGCAGGCGGAGCTCGTGACCGCAGTGGAGGCGACCGGCAACTTTTCGTACTCGGGCGATGTCACGCATGGGCGCAACTTCGTGCTGCTCGGAGACGCCTTCGCATTCATCGATCCGGTGTTTTCGTCGGGCGTCATGCTGGCAATGCAAAGCGCGTTTATCGGTGCGGAGGCGGTCGACACATGCCTGCGCGATCCGGCCCGGGCGAGCGCGGCGCTCGCGCGGTTCGATCGGCGCGTGCGCCATGGGCCGAGGGAGTTCGCCTGGTTCATCTACCGGATGACCTCGCCGACGATGCGCAACCTGTTCATGAACCCGCGCAATATGTTTCGCGTAAAAGAGGCGCTGCTCTCGCTGCTCGCGGGCGATATTTTCGGCGACACGCCAATCTGGCCGTCGCTGCGTGCGTTCAAGATCATCTATTACTTGTCGGCACTGGCCGATGCGCCGAATTCGCTGCGTGCCTGGCGCGCTCGCCGGCGCATGCTGCGGCAAGCCGACGACGTGCGGGCGGCGGCTGGATGAGAGGCTCGATGTCGATCCCGTTCCTCGAACTGGTTCGTCTCGAGTACTCGCGGCTCGAGGCTCTCCTTGCCGTGCAGCCGTTGCACACGCGAGGCGAGGCGCTCGCGCGTGCGTTCCCGGGCGCGCTCGGGGCCGCCTGCTTCGGCGACGCGGCATGCTGGCCGCTCTTCGCCGGGGCCGCGCCGCATCTTCCGGTCGCGCGGGGGCACATGGCCAGGCTCGTACCTGCCTCCGACACGGTGCTCGGCGGCGGCGATGCGTGCTTCGAAATCTGGCAGTGCGACGCGACCGATCTGAAGAGCGCCTGGCATGGTCCGCTGCATTATCGATTCAGCGAGTCGGCCGGCATCGTGTTCGGCAGTGTGTCGGTGCACG
>JBCNPL010000589.1:0-2595 GCA_039593375.1 Paraburkholderia sp.
GATCGCCTATTTTAGGCCCGAACGGCTCGCCTTTCAGCCATGTCCTTGCGCCGGGCGATCGTTGCCGCCCCATGCGCGATTGGCGCTCGAAACGAACGCCTATACCACCGGTCATTCGATCGGCCAGCCGATCGCCCGAACGCGAACGGCGCCTCTCTTACGCGAGCATCGCGCGCAGCATCCACGCCGTCTTTTCGTGCGTCTGCATCCGCTGGGTGAGCAGATCGGCGGTCGGCTCGTCGTTCGCCGCCTCCGTCGCCGGAAAGATCGCCCGCGCCGTGCGCACGACGGCTTCCTGGCCGGCCACGAGCTGACGGATCATTTCCTCGGCCACCGGCACGCCGTCGGCTTCAGGGATCGACGAAAGCTTCGCGAACTCCTTGTAGCTGCCCGGTGCCGGCACACCGAGCGCACGAATGCGCTCGGCTATAGCGTCGACGGCGAGCGCGAGCTCGTTGTACTGCTGCTCGAACATCAGGTGCAGCGTGTTGAACATCGGCCCGGTCACGTTCCAGTGGAAGTTGTGGGTCTTGAGGTAGAGCGTGTAGGTATCGGCCAATAGCCGCGACAATCCTTCCGCGATTTTCTTGCGGTCTTTGTCGCTGATGCCGATGTCGATCTGAATTGCAGTGTTCTTCTTCGCCATGACTGTTCCTTGCAAATGTGATGCGAACGACTCCGGACGGCAAACGCCTTCAGCGCCGCGACGCCCGCAAGCACGTCAGGTGCTGGCAGGCGTCGGGCGAGCGCCAGTGTAGCCCACGAAAACGGAGCGGCGCTATCTCGCCGGTGCGCGCGTACCTCGGGCACGCCGGCCGGTACGGCGCGTTTCGCTATTTGGCACGCTTGGCCTTGCGCGTTTCGATGGCCGCCGCGACGCCCTCGCCGTAGGCCGGATCGGCGCGCCGGAAGTGCTCGAGCTGCCGCGCGACGATGTCCTCGGGCACACCGTCGATCGCGCGCGCGATGTTCTCGAAGAGCCGCTGCCGCTGCCCCTCGTCGAAAAGACGGAACAACGCGCCGGGCTGGCTGTAGTAGTCGTCGTCCTCGCGGTGATCGTACCGGTCGATCGTCCCGGCGGCGAGCGGCGGCTCGGCGGCATTGCGGTCCTGTGCAAAGTCGCCGAAGCGGCTCGGCTCGTAGTTCACGGTACCGCCGAGATTGCCGTCCGCGCGCATCGCGCCGTCGCGGTGGAACCCGTGATGGAACGGGCACTTCGGCGCATTCACCGGAATCTGGTGGTGGTTGACGCCGAGCCGATAACGCTGCGTATCGCCGTACGAAAAGAGCCGTCCTTGCAGCAGACGGTCCGGCGAAAAGCCGATGCCAGGCACCACGTTGGCCGGCGTGAACGCCGCCTGCTCCACGTCGGCGAAGTAGTTGGCCGCGTTGCGATCGAGCTCGATCACGCCGACGTCGATGAGCGGATAGTCCTTGTGCGGCCAGACCTTCGTGATGTCGAACGGGTTGTAGGGCACCGTGGCCGCGTCCGCCTCGGGCATCACCTGAATGCGGAACGCCCACTTCGGAAAGTTGCCGCTATCGATCGACGTCACCAAGTCACGCTGCGCGCTCTCGCGATCGGCCGCAATCACCTGTGCCGCCTCTTCGTCGGTGTAGTTCGCGATCCCGTTCAGCGACTTGAAGTGAAACTTCACCCAAAATCGCTCGTTGTTCGCATTGACGAACGAGAACGTATGCGAGCCGAAGCCGTGCATCTGCCGATAGTTCTTCGGAATGCCGCGATCGCTCATGACGATCGTGACTTGATGGAGCGACTCGGGATGGCGCGACCAGAAGTCCCAGGCGGCGACGTTGTTGCGCAGATTCGTGTACGGATCGCGCTTTTGCGTGTGGATGAAGTCGGGAAACTTCAGCGGATCGCGGATGAAGAAGACCGGTGTGTTGTTGCCGACCACATCCCAGTTGCCCTCTTCCGTGTAGAACTTGATCGAGAAGCCGCGCACGTCTCGCTCGGCGTCGGCGGCGCCGCGCTCGCCGGCCACCGTCGAAAAGCGCATGAAAAGCGGCGTTTCCTTGCCGACCGCGGAAAAGACTTTCGCCTTGGTGTAGCGCGAAATGTCGTGCGTCACGCGCAACGTGCCGAAGGCGCCCGAGCCTTTGGCATGCACGCGCCGCTCGGGAATCACCTCACGGTCAAAATGCGCGAGCTTTTCGATGAGCCATACGTCCTGCAACGCGACGGGTCCGCGCGGGCCGGCCGTCAGCGAGTTCTGGTTGTCGGCGACGGGTGCGCCGGAGGCGGTGGTGAGATTACGGTCGTTACGGTCGGACATTGTTGAGCTCCTGAGCATCGGGGAAACGTCGGGCGACGTGATACGAAGCGATAAGACAGGGACGAGAGGCAAACGAGAGGGTGAACGCGAATGCGCAACGCTGCGTCGAAACTGCTCACCGTCCCTGCCTCGAAATGTTGAGCGCCATGTCGATGCGGCATTCGGCATGCGTCATTCGGCATGCGGCGCGGCGGTCAATTCATCGAGCTAACCGGCGAGCGCCCGATCGGCGAGCAGCGCGAACCCGATGGCGCGCGAACGGCGCAACACCACCGTGAGTCGCACGCCCGCGCGCCGA
>JBCNPL010000059.1:0-10986 GCA_039593375.1 Paraburkholderia sp.
GAGCAAGGCGCGAAGGAGGCCGGAAAGATGCGCGCCGAAGGCAAGGAGTATGTCGTCCACGACGGCGACGTCATGAATTTCCTTTTCAACGTCTGACTCCCAGTTCACGCACATGGCCCAATACGTCTACACCATGAATCGGGTCGGCAAGATCGTGCCGCCCAAGCGCCAGATCCTCAAGGACATCTCGCTTTCATTCTTCCCCGGTGCGAAGATCGGCGTGCTCGGCCTGAACGGCTCCGGCAAGTCGACGCTGATTCGCATCATGGCTGGCGTCGATCGCGACATCGAAGGCGAAGCGACGCCGATGCCGAATCTCAAGATCGGCTATTTGCCGCAAGAGCCACAGCTCGACCCCGAGAAAACCGTGCGCGAAGCCGTCGAGGACGGCCTGGGCGATGTCTTCAGCGCGCAAAAGAAGCTCGACGAGATCTATGCGGCCTATGCCGAGCCCGATGCCGACTTCGACGCGCTCGCCGCCGAGCAGGCGAAGTACGAAGCGATCCTCGCCGCGAGCGACGGCGGCAGTCCCGAGCAGCAGCTCGAAGTGGCTGCCGACGCACTGCGCCTGCCGCCTTGGGACGCCAAGATCGCGCATCTCTCGGGCGGCGAAAAGCGCCGCGTCGCGCTTTGCAAGCTGCTGCTCGAAAAACCCGACATGCTGCTGCTCGACGAGCCGACCAACCATCTCGACGCCGAATCGGTGGAGTGGCTCGAGCAGTTTCTCACGCGGTTTCCGGGCACCGTCGTGGCAGTGACGCACGACCGGTACTTCCTCGACAATGCCGCCGAATGGATTCTCGAACTCGACCGCGGCCAGGGCATCCCGTGGAAAGGCAACTACAGCAGTTGGCTCGATCAGAAGGAAACGCGGCTGAAGCAGGAAGAGGCGACGGAATCGGCGCGGCAGAAGACGATCAAGAAGGAACTCGAGTGGGTGCGCCAGAACCCGAAGGGGCGCCAGGCGAAATCGAAAGCACGTATCGCCCGCTTCGAGGAACTGAACAGCCAGGAATATCAAAAGCGCAACGAGACGCAGGAAATCTTCATCCCGGTCGGCGATCGGCTCGGCAACGAGGTCATCGAGTTCCAGAACGTCAGCAAGGCCTACAGCGACCGCCTGCTCATCGACAACTTGAGCTTCAAGGTGCCGGCCGGCGCGATCGTCGGGATCATCGGGCCGAACGGCGCCGGCAAGTCGACGCTCTTTCGCATGCTGACAGGCCGCGAAACGCCCGATTCAGGCGAAATCGTCATGGGGCCGACCGTGAAGCTCGCGTACGTCGACCAAAGCCGTGACGCGCTCGACGGCGCGAAGACGGTCTTCGAGGAGATTTCGGGCGGCGCGGACGTGCTGACGGTCGGCAAGTACGAGACGCCCTCGCGGGCCTACATCGGCCGTTTCAATTTCAAGGGCGCCGATCAGCAGAAGAACGTCGGCAATCTCTCGGGCGGCGAGCGCGGACGACTGCATCTGGCGAAGACGCTGATCGCGGGCGGCAACGTCCTGCTGCTCGACGAGCCCTCGAACGACCTCGACGTCGAAACGCTGCGCGCGCTCGAAGACGCGCTGCTCGAGTTCGCCGGTTCGGTCATGGTCATCTCGCACGATCGGTGGTTCCTCGATCGGATCGCGACGCACATCCTGGCGTTCGAAGGGGATTCGCAAGTCGTCTTCTTCGACGGCAACTATCAGGAGTACGAAGCGGACAAGCGCAAGCGCCTCGGCGAAGAAGCAGCGAAGCCGAAGCGCATTCGCTACAAGCCGATCACGCGCTGACGACGAGCCCGAGCTCGCGCAGTCGCCCCTCCGTAGCCGCCGCGCTCGTGTGATGCACGCCGTGCCAGCCTAGCGCGGCGGCGGCGTGCGCGTTCTTGACGTTGTCGTCGATGAAGACGAGCTCGTGAGGCGCGACGCCCGGCAGGTGCCGTTCGATGCGCGAGAACATTTCGGCGTAGATGGCCGGGTCCGGCTTCACGAGCTTCACGCGGCCCGATACGACGATGTCGCGAAAACACCGTAATACGGAAAAGCGCTCCCACGCCCAGGGAAACGTCTCGGCCGACCAGTTCGTCAGGCCGAAGAGCGGAACACCGGCAGCCTCGAGTTTGTCGACGAGCGCAACGCCCTCCGCGATGACGCCGCCGATCATCTCGTGCCAGCGCTCATAAAACGCGCGGATCAGCGTCTCGTGCTCGGGAAAGCGAGCGACGAGTTCGGCCGTGCCTGTCTCGATCAATTGCCCCCCGTCCTGCTGAACGACCCAGTCCATCGAACAGACTTCGGTGAGAAAACGGCGCCGCTCGGCTTCATCGGGAATCAGCGTGCGATACACATACTCGGGGTTCCAGTCGATGAGAACCCCGCCGAAATCGAAAACGACCGCTTTGACCGCCATGTGAACTCCAATCGTGAGCCTTGGTTCGAACCGCGCCGGCGGCGGGACGCATGCGTCTCTCGCCGCATTCCCGTTCAGATCGCTTGCGTGCGTGCGTCGAGCCACGCCTTGGCGTCGCCCGAGACATGCGGCGAGACGCGTGCGCGCACGGTCTCATGATAAGCGTTGAGCCATGCGCGCTCATCGTCACGCATCAGTTCGGGCACGATGCAGCGCGTATCGATCGGGCAAAGCGTCAATGTCTCGAAATCGAGGAAGGCGCCGAACTCGGTCTCGCCCGCCTCTCGCGCGAGCACGAGGTTCTCGATCCGCACGCCCCATCGGCCAGGCCGATAGATGCCGGGCTCGACCGACGTGATCATTCCCGCTTCCATTGCCGTCCACGGCTCGGCCTGCGCGTAGTGGGAAATCACCTGCGGGCCCTCGTGCACGTTGAGGAAGTAGCCGACGCCATGGCCCGTGCCGTGCCCGTAGTCCGCGCTCGCTTCCCAGATCGGCGCGCGCGCGATCGCGTCGAGCATCGGCGAACGAATCCCGCGCGGAAAGCGGGCGCGCGACAGCGCGATCATCCCTTTCAGCACGAGCGTGAAGTCGCGCTTTTGCGCGACGGAGACGGCCCCGACAGGCACGACGCGCGTGATATCGGTCGTGCCGCCGACGTACTGCCCGCCCGAGTCGATGAGCAGCAATCCGTCGCCGCCGCTCACGGTCGCGTGCGAACCCTCGGTCGCGCGGTAATGCGGCATCGCGCCGTTCGCATTGAAGCCGGCGATCGTCGCGAAGCTGCGAGACACGAAGCCGGGCCGGCGCGCCCGCGCCCCGGTAAGCCTTTCGTCGATCAGCAGTTCGGTGACCGCCTCGCGGCCGAGCGCGCCTTCGAACCAGGCAAAAAACTCGGCGAGCGCCGCGCCGTCCTGTTCCATCGTCGCACGCACATGCTCGGCCTCGCCGGATGTCTTGCGCGACTTCGCCAGCGTCGACGGATTGACGGTCTCGACGACCTTCACCGTTTCCGGAACCGCCTGCCTCGCGCCGTACGTAATGCGGCGTGGATCGACGAGCAGCGTCGACCCGGCAGCCAGCGCGGCTAGCGCCGCCGACGCCCGCTCGTACGCTTCGATCCGAATGCCGTCGCGCGCGAGCGCGGCGGCCACGTCATTGGGCACTTTGCCCGCGGCAACGAAGAGCGTCGCCGAATCGAGGCCGATCAATGCGTGCCCGACGAAAACAGGATTGAAATTGACGTCCGCGCCGCGCAGGTTCGTGAGCCACGCTAGATCGTCGAGCGTCGAGACAAAATGCCATTGGGCGCCCGCCTCGCGCATCGCTCGGCGGATCGCCTCGAGTTTCTCCGCGCGCGTCACGCTTGCGTACGGCATCGCATGCTCGAAGACGGCGTCCGCGGGCAGTGCCGGCCGGTCGCTCCAGACCGACTCGAGCAGGTCGACGTCCGTGCGCAGCGACATGCCGCGCCACTCGAGCGCCTCGATGAGCGTGCGAGCGGCGGCGAGCGCGAGGACAGCGCCGTCCACGCCGACGCAAGCGCCGGCCGTCAGATGCGTCGCGAGCCATTCGACATGCTGTGCCTGCTGCCCTCCCACGATCTTCATCAATGCGATGCCGCTGCCGGCAAGCTGGACTTCCGCCTGGGACCAATAGCGGCTGTCGGCCCAGACACCGGCGAAATCGGCGGTCACGACGAGCGTGCCGGCGGACCCCGTGAAGCCCGACAGCCACTGCCGCCCTTCCCACCGCGCCGGCGGATACTCGGACAAGTGCGGATCGGACGACGGCACGATGTAGGCCGCGAGTCCTTCACGCGTCATCGCCTCGCGCAGGCGGGCAAGGCGCGCCGCAACGGCGTCGCGGGACGATTCACGGCCGCCGGAGTCCACCGGCGCGGAAGTTTCGGAATATTGGACGGTCATGGTGTTTTCCGGAATTTCAACGACGAGAGGCCAAGGCGGCCGCCACCGCGACGGCAAAGAGCGCTACAGCGGTACAGACGGGCCATTCGAGCACTCCGCCATCGTAAAAGAGGCCGGATACGCTGCCCGCCATCTTGGCGGCGCCTGCCGCAACGATGCCGATCGACAAGGCGACGAACCAGCGCATGCGCGTGGCGCGATAGAGCGGATGCAGCCGCCAGCCGGCAAGGCCGATGACGGCGCCGAGCACGACGATCCCCGGCCAACCCATCAGTGTCGGCCCGCCGCGATCGGTGTCGGAGCGGTGTCTGGCAAATGGAACGGGCCGCGCAATGGCATAGATTGTCGATCTCTATCGATTCGAGAAGAATGGGCTTCCGGCATCGTGGCGGCCTCGTGACGCGCCGCGAGCGAGATTGCTGCGATGCGACAATCGGCCGCTCCCCAGGCAGCGCAGGCAGGCCGACTCGGTCGGCGGCCCGTAGCCGCCTGTCCCGCCCGGAGAGCCGGAAGCATGGAACCGTTATAATAACCGCCTGAAATCAAACCGCTGCCTATCTACCCGAGCGGCTATATTCCCCGCGTATGCAACTGCTCACGATCGGAATCAATCACCACACGGCGCCTGTCGCGTTGCGCGAGCGCGTGGCGTTTCCGCTCGAGCAGATCAAGCCGGCGCTTGCCGCGTTCAAGTCCCTTTGGGTAACGGGGGGCTCGGGCGCCGAGCCCGAAGCGGCCATTCTGTCCACCTGCAACCGCACGGAGCTCTACTGCGCGGCGGATAATCTCTCGACGCGCGAGGCCGCGATCGACTGGCTTTCGAGCTACCACGGAATGGACGCGGGAGAGCTTGCCCCGCACGTCTATACGCTGCCGCAATCGGAAGCGGTGCGGCACGCGTTTCGTGTCGCTTCGGGCCTCGACTCGATGGTTTTGGGCGAGACGCAGATCCTCGGACAAATGAAGACGGCGGTGCGCACGGCATCCGAAGCGGGCGCGCTCGGCACGTATCTGAATCAGCTGTTCCAGCGAACGTTCGCCGTCGCGAAGGAGGTCCGCGGCACCACGGCCGTCGGCGCTCAATCGGTCTCGATGGCGGCGGCCGCGGTGCGGCTCGCCCAGCGGATCTTCGACAAGATCTCGAATCAGCGCGTGCTGTTCATCGGCGCGGGCGAGATGATCGAGCTCTGCGCGGCGCACTTCGCGGCGCAGGAGCCGCGCGAGCTCGTCATCGCGAACCGGACGGCCGAGCGCGGCGCCAAGGTCGCGGAACGGTTTCGCGGCCGCGCCATGCCGCTCTCGGAGTTGCCCGCGCGCATGCACGAATTCGACATCATCGTCTCGTGCACGGCATCGACGCTGCCGATCATCGGTCTCGGCGCCGTCGAGCGCGCGGTCAAGGCTCGCCGGCACCGGCCGATCTTCATGGTCGATCTCGCCGTGCCGCGTGACATCGAACCCGAAGTCGCGAAGCTTCAAGACGTATTTCTCTACACGGTCGACGATCTCGGCGCGGTCGTGCGCGAAGGTCATGCATCGAGACAGGCCGCCGTCGCGCAGGCCGAGGCCATCATCGAGACGCGCGTGGGGAGTTTCATGCAGTGGCTCGACGCGCGCAGCGTCGTGCCGGTGATTCGCCATATGCATACGCAGGCGGACACGCTGCGCCGGGCGGAAGTCGAGCGCGCGCTGAAAATGCTCGCGCGCGGCGACGACCCCGCCAGCGTGCTCGAAGCGATGTCACAATCACTGACGAACAAACTGATCCACGGCCCGACCCATGCGCTCAACCGCGCAAGCAGCAGCGAGCGCGCGACGCTCATCGAGCTGCTCGGCGGCGTCTACCGGCACGCGAAGCCCTCGTCGGATCATTAGCGCCGGCCTCGACCGCCCCGCCGCGGCAGCAACTCGCCGCCGCACCGTCATTTTTTCGAATTCTTCTTGCCCCTGGAGCCGAGCTCCGAACTCATGAAAACGAGCATGCAGCAAAAGCTCGACCAGCTCACGACACGGCTGGCCGAACTCAACGACCTCCTGAGCCGCGCGGACGTCACCGCGAATCTCGATCAGTACCGCAAGCTCTCGCGCGAGCACGCCGAGATCGGCCCCGTCGTCGAGCAATACGCGCACTGGCGCCAGGCGCGCAGCGACGCCGCCACGGCCCAGGAGCTCGCGGCCGACGCGTCGATGCGCGAGTTCGCCGAAGAAGAGACGCGTTCGGCGCGCGACCGGATGGGGCGGCTCGAGCAAGAACTGCGGGCCATGCTGCTGCCGAAGGACCCGAACGACGAGCGCAACATCTTCCTCGAAATTCGCGCGGGCACCGGAGGCGATGAGTCCGCGCTTTTCGCCGGCGACTTGTTGCGCATGTATCTGCGCTACGCGGAGCGGCAGCGCTGGCAAGTCGAGATGATTTCGGAAAGCCTGTCCGACCTCGGCGGCTACAAGGAAGTCATCGTGCGGATCGCGGGCCAGGGCGCCTACTCGCGGCTCAAGTTCGAGTCCGGCGGCCATCGCGTGCAGCGCGTGCCCGCCACCGAAACACAAGGGCGCATCCATACGTCGGCTTGCACGGTCGCCGTGATGCCCGAAGCCGACGAGATCGGCGAGGTCGAGATCAATCCGGCCGACCTGCGCATCGACACGTTCCGCGCCTCGGGCGCCGGTGGCCAGCACATCAACAAGACCGATTCGGCCGTGCGCGTCACGCACTTGCCGACCGGCATCGTCGTCGAATGTCAGGACGATCGCTCTCAGCACAAGAACAAGGACCGCGCGTTGAAGGTGCTCGCCGCGCGCATCAAGGACAAGCAGTATCACGAGCAGCATGCGAAGGAAGCTGCTACGCGCAAGAGCCTGATCGGCTCGGGCGACCGCTCGGAGCGCATCCGCACTTACAATTTTCCGCAAGGGCGGCTGACCGATCACCGGATCAACCTGACGCTCTACAAACTCGAAGCGATCATGGACGGCGAGCTCGACGAGCTGATCGCGGCGCTCGTCAGCGAACATCAGGCCGAGCAGCTCGCCTCACTCGGCGACGCCGACTGACGCTCGCGCCGACGCTCCGCCCATTGCGCTTTTGCCGCGATTCGCAAGCCATGTCCGCCGCCCACTCGCCCTCTCCGACGGCTGCAGCCGTCCTGCGCGCATCGCCGCTGCCCGCGCTGGAAGCGCGCATCCTGCTCGCCCACGCGCTCGGCTGGCGTCGCACGGAGCTGATCACGCGCGGCGACGAGGCGCTGGAGGACGCGCAGCTCGCCGTCTACCGTAGCCTCGAAGCGCGACGCGCGGCCGGCGAGCCGATTGCGCAGATCATCGGCGCGCGCGAGTTCTACGGCCTTCGATTCGAGGTCACGCCGCAGGTGCTGATTCCTCGTCCCGAGACGGAACTGCTCGTCGAGACCGCGCTCGCCGCGATCGCGCCGCTCACGAATCCGCGCGTGCTCGATCTCGGCACAGGCAGCGGCGCGATTGCCGTCGCAATCGCGTCGGCTCGGCCCGATGCGCGCGTCTGGGCCGTCGATCGGTCGCCCGAGGCGCTCGCCGTCGCGACGCGAAACGCCGCGCGACTCGTCGGCGAGCGTCGACCGGGCGGCGCGATCGTGCTATTGGAGAGCGATTGGTACTCGGCGCTCGATCCCACGCTGTCGTTCGATGTCGTCGTCGGCAATCCGCCTTATATCGCGTCGGGCGATCCGCATCTCGCCACCGGCGATCTGCGCTTCGAGCCGCGCGGCGCGCTCACGGACGAAGCCGACGGGCTTTCGGCGATTCGCGCGATCGTTGCCGGCGCGCGCGCATTCGTGGCGCCGCGCGGACAACTCTGGTTGGAGCACGGCTACGATCAGGCCGCGGCGGTACGCGCGCTGATCGCGGCGCAAGGATTTGCCGATGTCCGCTCGCTCGGCGATCTCGCGGGCATCGAGCGCGCGAGCGGCGGCGTCGCGCCGGGCATGGCCAGCGGCGAAACGGCGACGACGCGGACCGCGTAGGCCGCCGAGCACGCCGCCCCCATCGCCATCGCGGGCCACCCGTTCTCCTGCCGCGGCTCGTGCCCGGCCGACCGGCACGAGTGAAATCCGCTATCATTTGCGTCTATCTACCACGCTCCGTGCTCATCACGGAATCAAGGTCAGTCATGGATACGCAACAACGCATCAAGCAAATCGTCGACGAAAACGCTGTCGTGCTCTTCATGAAGGGCACCGCGCAGTTTCCGATGTGCGGCTTCTCGGGCCGCGCCGTGCAGATCCTCAACGCCTGCGGCGTCAACGAATTCAAGACGATCAACGTGCTCGAAGACGACGAGATCCGTCAAGGCATCAAAGAGTTCTCGAACTGGCCGACCATTCCTCAGCTCTATGTGAAAGGCGAATTCGTCGGCGGCTCGGACATCATGATGGAGATGTACCAGAACGGCGAGCTGCAGCAGCTTTTCGCGTCGGCCTGACTCCGCCCCGTACGCTGCCCCGTTTCGCGCGGCATCGCACGCAATGCAGGCATCACCGAGCGCGCCGCGCAGGCTCATCGTCGCGATCACGGGCGCCACGGGCGCCATCTATGGCGTACGCCTGCTTTCGACGTTGAAACGCCTTGGCGGCATCGAGACGCACCTGCTGATCTCGAGCGCCGGCTGGCTCAACATTCGGCACGAGCTCGAACTGACGAAGGACAACGTCCATCCGCTTGCCGATGTCGTCCATTCGGTCCGCGATATCGGCGCGAGCATCGCGTCGGGATCGTTCGCGACCGAGGGCATGATCGTCGCGCCCTGCTCGATGAAAACGCTCGCGAGCATCGCACACGGCCTCTCCGACAATCTGATCGCGCGCGCGGCGGACGTGACGCTGAAAGAGCGTCGCCGTCTCGTTCTGCTCGTGCGCGAAACGCCGTTCAACCTCGCCCATCTGCGCAACATGACGGCCGTGACCGAGATGGGGGGCATCGTCTTCCCGCCGCTCCCCGCCTTTTACAACCGGCCTGCCTCGATCGACGACATGGTCGATGAAACGATCGCGCGCGTGCTCGACATGTTCGCCCTCGGCCCGGCGCTCGCCACCTCTTGGCGAGGCTTGAGCGGCCCGCGCGACGCGAACGGATGACGCGCGATTCGTAACGCGCGCGACACGATGCGTTTCGCGATCAAGGCTTTCTCGACTAGCCGCGAGCGCTTATAGTCGGTTCGATACCGATGACTCTTCGTCCGCTCGAGCGCGACGCCTTGCCATGTCCCGCCTGCCTTCGCTTTTTCTCTCTCACGGCGCGCCGACGCTGCCGATCGATCCTTCGCTGCCCTCTGGCGCTTTCGGCACGCTGGCCGCGGAACTGCCCCGCCCGCGCGCGATCCTGATGCTGTCGGCGCACTGGGAGACGTCCGCCCCTGTCGCGAGCACCTCGCTGAAGCCCGAGACGATCCACGATTTCTACGGCTTTCCGCGCGCGCTCTACGAGATTCGCTATCCGGCACCCGGCGCGCCGGAACTCGCGCGAAAGGCGGTCTCGCTGCTCGCGCGCGAAGACATCGCGGCGACAACCGACGAACATGGTCTCGATCACGGCGCATGGGTGCCGTTACTGCTGATGTTTCCCGATGCCGACGTGCCCGTCACGCAGCTTTCGATCCAGCCGCATCGCGACCCGGCGCATCACTACCGCGTCGGACGCGCGCTGCGGCCGCTTGCCGATGACGGGGTCATGATCGTGGGCTCGGGACAGATCACGCATAATCTGCGCGCCGCCGATTTTCACGCGCGACCGGAAGATGCCGACCCGCGCGTCGCCGCGTTCACCGACTGGTTCGAGGCCCGGCTCGCCGCCCACGATGTCGGCGCCTTGCTCGACTACCGCCGCCTCGCGCCGCATGCCGCGCTCATGCATCCTCGCGACGAGCACCTGCTGCCCGTCTTCGCGGCGCTCGGCGCGGCCCCCGACGATTACCGGCTGGAGATTCAGTCGCTCGGCACTTATCAGCGCGCGCTCGCAATGACGAATTACGTGTTCGAAAGCGCCCGCGGCGACGCGTAGCCGAGCCTGGTCGTGTCCCGAAGGGGGCCGGTAGCCAGCCCCCTGGCGGATAGCTCCTCCGGGGTTAGTGCCCCGTGACGGTCCCCCTTTGGGCGACCGCTATCTCAAACGCCGACACCCTCGAGGATGTCGTCTTCCGGTTCGCGCTCGTCGAGGTAGCGCGTGCGATAGCCGGACCGGACGCCCCAGAAGTAGAAGACGAGCGAGAAGACGGCCACCGTCAGCATGTCCCATCCGTAGGGCAGCCACCCGGCGCCGCCGAACTGCTTGCTGCCGATGAGCGAAAGCAACGCCATCACGGGCAGATAGCAGACGAGCCACCAGGCCGCTTTCAGATCGCGGCCCCAGCCGCCCCAGCCCGACTTGCCCTGATAGTAGAAGTAGATCGGCAGCGCGACGATCATGAGCAGGATGATTTCGCCGGTGAGCGGCCATTTCGCCCAGTAGAGCACGAGCGATGCGCAAACGAACGCGAATGGCGCGACGATGTCCATGAGCGGCAAATGCAGCGGCCGCGCGACGTCCGTCGCGACACGGCGCAGCGCCATGAGGCTGATCGGCCCCGTGAGATACGAAATGACCGTGGCGACCGAAATCACGGCCGCGAGCGAACTCCACCCCCGGAAAAAGAA
>JBCNPL010000590.1:0-2594 GCA_039593375.1 Paraburkholderia sp.
TATCGGCGTCTCGCCGACGAGAGGCGGCGTAGCTTCGCCGCCGAAGCGCGAAATGGCGTCGAGCGTCAATGCGACATCGGAAAGCGTCGCCAGCGCCGAGGCCGGCGGCGCTGCGTCGGCGACCGGAATCGCGCCGCCGATCGGCGCGTTGCTCGTATCCGTGGCCTCGGTGGAGGCGCCCGTTTGCGCGGCGGCCGTCCGCGCGCCCGCGCCGACGTTTTCGATCAGGGCGTCGAGGCGGCTCGTCAGCATGGAGCCTAGCGTCGAGTCGATTCCGGTCATGCTCGGGCCTCGTTTGGCGCGTCACCGGCGTGCGCAACGGGTGACGAGTGGCGGCGTCTGATACGGCGCGGCTAGCCCGCGCGGAACAACCCCTTCAGCACGTGAGCGGGACGCGGTGCCGAAAAAAAAACCTGGAGTCGCGCGATGCTCGGGTTGGCGAGATCGCGAATGGCCGCATCGTCGGCAAGAATCTGGCGGATGAGGTCGTATTTGCGCGTGCGTTCGCTCTCGTCGAGCGCGACGGCCGCGTCGATCTCGCAAAGCGCGTCGACGAGCACGCGGTACTCGTCCTGCAGCTCGGTGAGCTCGTCCCACAGCGACTTGCGCGCCGCCGTCAGCATACGCGCGGAAATGGCCGCGATCGCCTCGTAGCGGGCGAAATAGTCAGCTTTGGCGTTCATCGTTGTGCGTCCGGCGCTCCCTGCGCTGCCCGTCTTGCCGCTTGATCGCCGATGCCCACCCAGGCTTCCTCGAGCGTGGCGAGCAGACGGTCGACTTCGATGAGAATCGCCTCGCTCGCTTCGATGTTGGCGTCGAGCAGGCGGCGGACCATGTAGTTGTAGAGCGCGTCGAGCCGCAGCGCAAGATCGCCGCCGACCTCCTTGTTCAACGACGCCTGCAGGCCGCCCGCGACGATCGACATCGCCTTGCTGATCGCTTCGCCGCGCGGGCCGATGTTGCCCTGCTGGACATGCATGCGAGCTTGCGCGATCGCCTGGCGCGCGCCCTGGTAAAGCATCAGGATCAGCCGATGCGGATCCGCGCCCATCACCCCTGTCTCGACGCCGACGCGCGCATAAGCGCTTGCTCCAGCGTTGCCTTGGGAAAACATCGGCGCCTCTCCTTCTTCTTCAATGGTTCGCGGTGGTTGAACTCGAGGCGCGACGGGCCCGCCGCGGCGCACGCGCGCCGCGAACCGAGCATCGGGCCGCGCCAGCCCCGGCACGCCGGATTCGGCATGCCATGCCTATAAGGCGGTTATCGGATCGCGAAAGGAAAGCTTTAGACGTAAAAACGCGCATTCCGCGCCCAAAAACCTTTCAAAACGATCGCGTTTGAAAACTGCGTTCAAAGCGCGCGACGAACCGATCCCCAAAGAGCGCGCCCTCGCGGGGAGCCCTGAAAAAGCCTATCGGGGACGGCTTGCCGAAGGTGAACCGCGAAGCGGTACCCGTCGACGGTGCCCGCTAGATGGACATCTGCATGATCTCGTTGTAGGCCGTAACCAGGCGATTGCGGACCTGCAAGCCGAACTGAAAGCCGATGCCGGCCTTCTGCATGTCGACCATCACGTCGTTGAGCGAGACGTTCGAGGCGCCGACTTCAAAAGCCTTCCACTCGTTGTCGGCCTTTTTCTGGTCGCCGCTGATCTTGTCGAGCGAGCTTTTGAGCGCCGCGGCGAAGCTGCCGGTATTGGCCGCCCCGGCCTGCTCGCCGAGCGCGGACGCGTTCGCGCCACCGGCGGCCTCGGCCGCCATCGCCTGCATCTGCTGCAGCGCGGATGTGAGCGGGTTGACTGGCACTGTCATGGTTTCTCCCCTCTGTTGTCCGGAGTCGGCGCCATCGCGCCTCCCCGATCGCAATCGGCGGGGGCCGCAGTCGGAAATGAGACTGCCCCACGCCAACCTGGACGAGCATAGCAGCGCCGCCTTTCCCAAACTTGCGAAACTGGGGGGTAAACCCGGTTCTATTCGACTGATGGCTTGGCGGCCCGGCATGGATAATCCCCCTCGTGAAAGTGTCTGCCCGTGCCGGCCTGGTCTTCGTTTCACGTAGTTTTTCCGGCGCATCGGACGGGCACCCCCGCATCCCGGAGAACCCCGACGCATGGATTCGCAGGCCAACTCTTTGATCAACCCCGACGCCCGCATGGGCCTCGCGGCCGGCGCACAGCCGGGCGCGCCGGCCGCGGGCGCCGTGGCAGGCGCCGGCGGCGCGGGCGCGGGGGCGGCCGACTTCGGCGGCTTCGCCCAGCGCCTGTCGTCGCTCTCGCAAGTGCGCGGCAACCCGCGCGCGGCGCTGATCGTCGCGGTGGCCGTATTCGTCGCCGTCGTGGCCGCCCTCGTCCTCTGGAGCCGTTCGCCCGATTACCGCGTTCTCTACAGCAACCTGTCGGACCAGGACGGCGGCGCGATCATTACCGCCCTGCAGCAAGGCAATATTCCTTACAAGCTCTCCGAAAACGGCTCCGCGATTCTCGTGCCGTCCGATCAGGTGGCCGAAGTGCGCATGCGGCTCGCGTCGCAGGGCTTGCCGAAGAGCGGCTCGGTCGGCATGGAGCTGATGGACAACGAGAAGTTCGGCATCAGCCA
>JBCNPL010000591.1:0-2591 GCA_039593375.1 Paraburkholderia sp.
CGAGCGCTTGGGGTTCGCTCTCCGGGACGCTCATCGGGCCAGCCCCCTCACCGCTTTGGAGCCGGCTCGCGAGCCCGCACTCGCGCACCGACCACTCGGTGCCGCGAATGCCGATCGTCGCCGTTTGCGTTTTCAGCCGATAGGCATCGGGATTGCCTTGCTTGCCGATCAGCCCGGAAATGACTCTGAGGCCGCCTTTCAGCAACGAAGAGACGCTGACGTTGTTTTTCGCGTCGTCTTCCGCGAACCGGTACTCGTCGACGCGATAGCGGGTATCGGCCTTGAGGTAGATCCGTTGATGGTCGGCCATCAGCAAAACCGCTTCGCCGTCCTTCGACGTCTCGACGGTGTCGCCCGATTCGATCGACGACCCTACTACGGCGTAGCGCTTCGCGCCCGAGGCCGGCTCGATCGACACGACGCCCGCCGTGTAGGCCACCGTACCGGCCGGCGTCGCCGCGCGCGCCGTCACGGAAGCCGCGGCAATCGCCGACAGAACGATAAGGGCTGAGAACGAGCGGAGCCGGCGCGCGATGGGCATCATCGATCTCCCCTCAGAAGGCCTTCGTCAATTGCAGCCATACGCGTCCGGCATGGTCCGTGTCCGCGACGGCCGTCGCATTGCCTAGCTTGTGCGCATAGACGACCCGGACTTCGTAGTCCTGCGCTTTGGCGAGCGTGACGCCGATGCCGGCGCCCGACAGTCGTCGATGATTGGACTCCGCGGAGAACGGATAGGCGTTGTTTCGCACGAAGCCGGTGTCGACGAAGCCGAACACGCCGAGTTGTCCGGGGACCAGCGATTGCGCGACGGCGTAGCGCAATTCGGCCGTCGCGAGATAACCGTCGTCGCCCGGTGCTTCTCCCGTGGGATAGGCGCGCACGCCGTAAGGGCCGCCCAGCGAAAACTTCTCGGACGAAATCAGATTCTTCGAGGCCCGCTGCCCGCTGAGCGCCAGATAGAGCTGAAGCCGCGGAATGACGGCGTGGTACAGCGCCAGCGAATAGGTGTACTTGCGATAGCGGCCCGCAGTCTGCGCCGACGACTGGTCTAGCGCGAGCGCATCGGCCGACTCGAAATGCACGTCGCCCGACTCGACGCGCAGCGCGTAGGTGCCGAGCGAATTGCCGGTGAGCACATTGCCGTTGACCCCGACGCCGATCACGTTCTCGAACTTGTCCTCCGCGGTTCCGTCGGCGTGATCGGTCAGGCTTTTGCGGTCGAAACCGCTCTCCGCATTGAGGTTCAACGTGCGCGAGCGGATCAGCGGGTAGCTCGTTGTCCACGACAGCACGGTCGCATGGCCGTAGGCGTCGAGCGACGAGAAATCGGCGCCCAGCCGGTAGGTCGACTCCGTCACGGACAAGCCGGTGCGCAGCCCGTTGCTTCCGATCGGCGCACTGTAGCCAAGCTGACCGAATGTTTGCCCGGTGATCGAAGTCAGCGCACGCGCATCGAGGCGATCGCCGAAGCCCAGCGGGCTCAGCCACTGCAGCGCGCCGCCGATGCGATAGCGTCCCGTCGGGCGGATGCCGTAGTTGTCGGCCTGCAGGCTTGCCGTCAACGCGCGCACCGGCGGCACGTCGATCGTCAGATCCGAAGTGCCGGGCGTCTCGCCGGCCTGCAGATTGCCGGTGACGGCCGTTGCGCCGGTCACGTCCTGCATCAGCAGCGCGGCGCGATCGAGACGGCGCTCGTCGACCACCTCGCCCAGGCGCCGCGTGCTCACATAGCGCTGAAGCACGGCGTCGCGCACGTGCGACGCATTGTGGAGCCGCACTTTGCCGTACCGCCCTTCGACGATCGCGATATCGACGATACCGTCGCGGATGTCCTGTGCGGGGACGTATGCGCGCGCGACGAGATAGCCGTGCGAACGGTAGAAATTCGTGATGCGTGTCGCGGCTTCGTCGAGGTCGGCCAACGTGCGGGCGTCACCTAGCGCGGGCGCGAGCAGCGGCATCAACGCAGCGCGACTGAACTTCGTATTGCCGTCGATCTGGAAACCCTTGACGGCGAAACGCAACGTCGATGCGGGCGGGGCCGGGGTCGACGGCCGCTCGATATGAATCCCGACGTTCGATGCCGGGGGCGCGGCGGGCGGCAACGTCTGTAGCTGATTGCGCAGCGTGCTGCCCGCGTCGGGTATGGGCGGCCCGGCTTGCGCGTGCGCGTCCGGCATCGTGCAAATGAGCGCCGCGCTCATGCCGGCGAGAAGAGTCAACGGAGATCGGGAGCTCATGGCACGCACGCATTGGCGACGGGCCATGCCGGCAACGTCGACGACTGACCATTGCTCGAAACCGGCGTGCTGTGCGCGGCATTGAACGCCGCGAGCACTGCCCCGATCTCCTTCCGGCGTCCGTTGCCCTCGCCGTTCGAATCGTTGTCGGCGTCGCTGTTCGCCACGGCCTGAACCTGGTTGATCACAGCCGATGTCGACGAAGGTTGATTCGGCGACGTCGAAGACGACGCCGGCGACGAGGACGCCGGCGAAGCGACGAGAACGACCTGCTCAGTCGAGAAGAGATATCGATCGCCGCTCGCCGACACAACCGAGCCGGGGCTGTAGGACCGGCCCCAAAGCGGC
>JBCNPL010000592.1:0-2583 GCA_039593375.1 Paraburkholderia sp.
GGACTGCAGGATAGCTAGCAAGTTTTTGACCGCGCAGCTAAGCCCATGTATAATCACGCGTTTCCCATGCACGGTGCGTGGGAATGCCGCCCGCCGGGTACCGGATCGTTTCCTGATCGGGTTATCAAGCTACGGCGAGGCAACAGGGGCTGGAAGCAGCCTTTGGGGCTCGAGGAAGCGAAAGCGCGGCGGCAGACAACAGAGTGAGGTTCTCAATGTACGCGGTCATAAAAACCGGTGGCAAGCAATACAAGGTTGCCGTCGGCGAAAAATTGAAAGTAGAACAGATACCGGCAGACATTGACGCTGAAATCACGCTCGACCAGGTTCTTGCAGTAGGCGAAGGCGAATCGATCAAGTTCGGTACGCCGCTGGTCAGTGGGGCTTCCGTCAAGGCTACCGTCGTATCACACGGCCGGCATCCCAAAGTGACGATCTTCAAGATGCGTCGCCGGAAGCACTACCAGAAGCACGCTGGCCACCGCCAGAACTATACCGAACTGCGCATCGACGCGATCGACGCGTAAGCGCACGGGTCAAGGAGCAATCAGATGGCACACAAAAAGGCAGGCGGGTCTTCCCGCAACGGCCGCGACTCCGAGTCGAAACGCCTCGGCGTGAAGGTCTACGGCGGCCAGGCGATCAACGCGGGCGGCATCATCGTGCGTCAGCGCGGCACGCGCATGCACGCCGGCGAGAACGTCGGCATGGGCAAGGACCATACGCTGTTCGCGCTCGTCGACGGTCACGTGAAGTTCACGACGAAAGGCGCTGACAAGAAGCACACGGTCGTCGTTGTCCCCGCCGCGGCCTGCAGTCCGGTCCGGCACGGGTGCGACAACCGAAAGAAGGGCCCCGCGTGGTTGGCGGGGCCTTTTTCATTGCTGGAGCCTTACGCCTGTTCGCGCGAATAGCAGGCTTGCACCGTGCGAAAGCGTACGGCGATGCACGCGCGCCGCGGGCATATCGTGGCGATCACGCGCCGGGCGCGGCAAAATAGCATTAATCCGGAACGGAGCGACAAATGAAGTTCATTGACGAAGCGCGGATCGAAGTAATCGCCGGCGACGGCGGCGACGGCAGCGCGTCGATGCGCCGCGAAAAGTTCGTTCCGTTCGGTGGGCCCGACGGCGGCGACGGCGGCCGTGGCGGCAGCGTCTACGCCGTTGCCGACCGCAACATCAATACGCTGATCGACTACCGCTATGCGAAAAAGCATCAGGCCCGCAACGGCGAAAACGGGCGAGGCTCCGATTGCTACGGCAAGGGCGGGGACGACATCGTCCTGCGGATGCCGGTCGGCACGGTCATCGCGGATCTGGATACGGGCGAGTTGATCGCCGATCTGACCGAGCACGAACAGACTGTGTTGCTCGCGAAGGGCGGCGCCGGCGGCCTCGGTAACCTGCATTTCAAATCGAGCACGAACCGCGCGCCGCGCCAGAAGACGGATGGTAAGCCCGGCGAGCGTCGCATGTTGCGTCTCGAGTTGAAGGTGCTCGCCGACGTCGGCTTGCTAGGCATGCCGAACGCCGGGAAATCGACGTTCATTTCATCGGTCTCGAACGCGAAGCCGAAAATCGCCGACTATCCGTTCACGACCCTCGCGCCGAACCTCGGCGTCGTGCGCGTCGGCCCCAGCAAAAGCTTCGTGATCGCCGATATTCCAGGCCTGATCGAAGGGGCCGCCGAAGGCGCCGGACTCGGTCATCAGTTCTTGCGGCACTTGCAGCGCACGGGTCTGCTGCTGCATCTCGTCGACCTCGCCCCGTTTGACGAGAGCGTCGATCCTGTCGCCGAAGCAAAGGCGATCGTCGGCGAATTGCGCAAGTACGACGAGGCGCTTTACCGCAAGCCCCGCTGGCTCGTGCTGAACAAGCTCGACATGGTGTCCGAGGACGAGCGCGAGGCGCGCGTTGCGGACTTCATCAAGCGCTTCGAATGGGACGGCCCCGTGTTCGAGATCTCGGCGCTGACGGGCCTCGGCTGCGAGAATCTCTGCTATGCGGTCTACGACTATCTTGCCGAGCATTCGGACGCGCATCGCGCCGAGCAGGCGGAGGATCTTGCCGCCGACGTGCGCTTTCGCGACGCCGCGGCGCAAGGGTCGCAGGCAGACGTCACGCCGCCTCCGCCACGGGCGTGACATGCTCTACGCCATCTCGCCGGCTCGACGTGGCCGGTGAGACGGCGGTCAGCTACAACGTTGTCCTGCCCGCGCCTTGCGGCGCGTGGCGGCTCGAGCGTCAAAGGTCAATCAAGGAGACTTTCGCACGATGCGCTCTGTCATCGCGGATTCGAAACGCCTGGTCGTGAAGGTGGGGTCCAGCCTCGTGACGAACGACGGCCGCGGCCTCGATCAGGCCGCGATCGGGCGCTGGGCTCTGCAGATCGCGAAGCTGCGCGAGCAGGGAAAGGAGGTCGTGCTCGTGAGCTCGGGTGCGATCGCCGAAGGAATGCAGCGGCTCGGCTGGGTCAAGCGTCCGCGCGAGATCGACGAACTGCAGGCCGCCGCCGCCGTCGGGCAGATGGGGCTCGCGCAGGTCTACGAAAGCCGCTTCGCCGAGCATGGCATCCGTACCG
>JBCNPL010000593.1:0-2581 GCA_039593375.1 Paraburkholderia sp.
GTCCCGACACATAGTCGAGGCCATGCAGCCCCGCGCGATCATGGAACGGAATGAACCAGGAGGAGCAGAAGTCCGACGTGGGGACCGGGCAGCGGGCGTGGATGTCGAGCCGGCGGGCAGAGAACGGATAGTCGTCGAGATCGGTTGCGCCCACATCGAATCGCTCGAGGATGATGACCGGCGTGACCGCGTAGCGGAGGTAGACGTGGTCGGCCCACGGCGTCTTGTCGAGCAACGCGAGGTCTTCCGTGGTGTACGCAACGATCGTGAGGCCGTTTCGGTCGCGGTGCTGGATTTCATATCGGCTGACATTCACCGACTTGCAGCCGGCACATGCGATTGCCGCACCCAGCACGAAACCGATCAAGCGCATCCGCTCCTGCATGTCGTCCTCCCGGCGTCCTTCGGCCCCGGTTTGCCTGCAATACGACGGCGCGCGACGTGCGTTACGTCGGGTTGGCCGCACCGTCGGCGGGCGAGGCCGTCGCGTGCATCGCCTGTTCGAGAAGGGCATGCGCGGCCTGCCATGCGCGGCCGGCCGCCGCGGAGTCGTTGAACGCCCGCGCGTCGACCGTGGCGCCGTCCAGCAGCATCATGAAGACGGTCGCCAGCCGGTTCGCGGTTTCGGGCGGCACGAGGGCCTCGATCAGTTCTGCGATCCATTCGACCATTTTGCGGCGATAGCGGATCGCGACATCCGAGATCGGCGCGTAAGCGGTGCCGAATTCGGCCAGCGCACGCTCGAACAGGCAGCCGGCAAATTCCGGTGTGCGGAACCACGCTTCATACCAGTCGAAGATGGTCTTGACGCGCTCGACCGGATCGACGACGTGCTGCAACTGCGCGTCGATGCTACCGACGATCAGGTCGTAGCGCTGGACCAGCACTTCGCGGATGAGCTCGTCCTTGCTCGCAAAATGCCGGTACAGCGTCATTCGGGCGACACCGGAATCGTCGATGATCCAGTCCACGCCCACCGGGTGGAATCCGTGCCTCGAGAACAGTTCGGTCGCTTTGTCTACCACCAGCTGGCGTTTGTTGGCTCGCACGAACGGTTTCCTCCTCGATATTTCAGCAGCGTAGACCGATTATTCTAGCACCAGGCGACTCGTTGAGATTGACCTCCCGGGCCTGTTTGCTGGCACTTCCGTGTCGGTAAACCGCGCTCGGCGAACCGGTTCTCAGGTCACCTTGACTATTGGATAGACCGATATGTATCATTTGAACTCAATGAGCAATGATCGATATTGCGTGGATTGAAGAGACGGAACGGTGGCTAGTGTCCCCCTTTCCGTCGTCTGCGGCAGCAGACGCTGCGCAATGTTTCAAGCCGACAATAGAACCTGAGAGAGCCTTGGCATGCGGGCCCGCGGACGATCTTCGCCGCGCAGCGCCTCGCATCAGCCGGGGGCATGCTCGCGGGCGAGTGCGCGCAGCAATACGGCGCCAATGAAACGTGAGGAAAATACCCATATATCGCCGTTTACTCGCACCGGGGCTGCTGTTGCTGTTGGCCGCGTGCGCGCAGGATCCGTCGGTCACCGCCGGCACGGTACGGATCTGCGACGACACCGGTTGTTCCGATCGCCCTAAAGATCAGGTCTCCTATCAAAAAAGGGACGATGCGGAAGACCGGGACGATCCGCGCATCGCCGCGCTCAAGCAAACCGCGAAGACCCAGCCGAAGGCCGCCTACGACCTCGGCCTGCGCTATTTCCGCGGCGACGGCGTGCGCCAGGACAGCTATCAGGCGCTCAAGTGGATGCGCGAAGCGGCCGAGCGCGGCGACCTGAACGCGCAGAAGGCGCTCGGCAGTTTCTACCTGTTCGGTCTCGAGGAAATGGGCTCGGATGCGCGCGAAGCGGAGAAGTGGCTGTCGATCGCGGCCGCTCGCGGCGACAAGGAATCGAAAAAGCTGCTCGATCTCGCGCGCAAGGCGAAGAAAGAGGACGAAGAAGACTGGAAATGGCGCACGCAATGGCGTGACACCTATTACGGCTACTGGTACTCGGGCTATCCGTACTACGGCGTCTGGCAGCAGACGTACTGGTACTACTGACCGGGCATCGGGCAACGGGGCAGCCGCGGGGAGACCACCATCGCGCGCCACGCCGGGGGGCTTATCGAAGTTCGCACGGACACATAAGCCGAACAACGACTCTAATCGATCGACAACGACATGAAGACCAACCTTTCCCAACGTCTCACTCAAGGTGCGCTGGTGGCAGCGCTTGGCGCGTCCGTCGCGGGCTGCGGCGGCGTGGTGACGCCCGGCGGCCAGAACGCGGGCGTGACGGGCGCGGCGGCAGGCGGCGCGAGCGCCGGCGCCGATTCGCAACTGCAGCGCTGCACGTCGCCGCTCGGCACGATCGCCGTCGACGACGGCCGCAACGCCGACTGGTGGGGCCAGTTCGGCAGCGCCACCAAGGTGACGAGCATTGATCCGCTGCTGCGGCTGGCCGTGCAGCAGTCGAACTGTTTCGTGATCACGTCGATCGGCAACCAGAAGAGCGACGCGCGCCTGTCGCGCATCACGCAGCTGCAGCGCAACTCGGGCGAATACCGCGCGGGCTCGAAGCAG
>JBCNPL010000594.1:0-2573 GCA_039593375.1 Paraburkholderia sp.
CGCCGATGTCCCACTGATGCGTCGCGCTGTAGTCGAAGCGCAGCTTCACCGTATGCGCCGGAATGCCGGGGATGTGATCGCCGGGCTTGACGGTGATGTTGCCGGCCGCATCGGCACTCGAATTCGCGTCGCTGTGCTCGGTCCACGAGGAGCGATAGGTCGCGTCGATATAGCTGTAGCTCGCGCCGACGGCAAAAGGGCCGAACTGCGTCCGGCCGGCGAGCTCGATCCCCTGGCGACGTGTCTTGCCGACGTTCTGGAAGAATCCTTGCGAACTCGCGGCGCTGCTGATGAATTCGATATCGTCGTCGAGCGTCGTGCTATATGCGGCGGCGCTCCAGGTCGTCGACGCGCCGATGCGCCCGCGCGCGCCGACCTCGAACGTCTTCGAAACGACAGGCTTGAGCGCCGGGTCGGCGAGAAAATCGTTCGGCAGCGAGCAGGGCGCGCTGGGATCCGCGCAGGCGAGCTCGATCGCGGTCGGCGAGCGCATCCCTTCGTTGTAGGTCGCATAGGCCGTCAAGGTCGGCGTCGGGTTCCAGTTGATGCCGACGGCCGGATTGAAGCGCGAGAAGACATGGCGTGCGTTGAGGAGCGGCTGTGCTCCCGTTTCGTCGGCGATCTGCGCGCTTGCCCAGTTGTATCGTCCTGAAAGCGTGAGTGCCCATTGCTTCGTCAGCGAGAGCGTGTCGGTGAAATAGACGCCGTAGTTGGCGTTGCGTGTCTTCGCGTCCGTCTTCAACGTGAAGTCGTCGATGCCGACGGCTCCGCGCGACGCGTTGAAGACCGCGTCTTGCGACGATGCCGTGTAGCGGGAGTTCGCGATATCGGCGGCAATGCCCGCGACGAATTGATTTTCGATGCCGGCGAGCTTGCCGAGCAGCGTCAGCTGCAGGCTGCCGCCGTAGCTGTCCGTGGTCACGACCGATTGCTGATTCGTCGCCTGGAGGGTATCGATGGCTCCCGTCGTGGGATCGATGGAGCCGAAGGCATTGTTCTGATTGCTGCTCAGATTGCTGTTGCGATAGTGGCGATAGTAGAGATTGCCGGAGACCTCGACGTCGTCGCTGATCGAATGATCGCCCGAGAGCGTCAGGTATGCGATGCTGTTCTTGTTTTCGTCGGGATAGGTGTACGGCTGCGACGGATTGCCGAGGAACGAGCGCGGGAGCGTCTGCGCGCCTGATAGCTGGTTGTCGGCGCCGCCCGCCGACAGCGAGAGCGTCGTATCGGCGTCCGTATAGCGCAGCTTGCCGAATGCCTGGCGCACGCGGCTCCAGTTTTCTTGAGCCCACCCGTTGTCGTTCTGAGCGTTGGCCGTGAAGTAGTAGTCGAGATTCGAGCCGATCGTGCCGCCTTGCTCGATCTGCGCGCTCTTGCGGCCCCACGAGCCCGCGCTCACCTCGGCTTCGCCGCCGGGGCTCGTCTTGCCGTTTTTCGTCGAGATCGCGAGCGCGCCGCCCAACGTATTGAGGCCGTAGGTCGGATTCGAGCCGGGGATCAGCTGAATCGTGTCGATCGCTTCCTGAGGAATGAGGTCCCAGTTCACGACGTCGCCGAACGGCTCGTTCACGCGCACGCCATCGAGGAAGACGGACAGACCCTGCGGCGTGCCCAGCAGCGGCGACGCCGTGAAGCCGCGGTAGTTGACGTCGACCTGGTAGGGGTTGCCCTGCGCCTCGTTGATGTCGACGCTCGGCAGGTTCTTCTCGAAGTAGTCGGCGACAGTGGGGCGATGCTGCCGATCGAGATCGCGGGCGCGCACGGTCTGGACATTGGCCGGCACCTGCGCGAGCGGGGTGCCGAGGCCGAGCAGCGGTGTGGTTCCGATCACGACGACAGGCGCGAGGACATGCGTTTCGCCCGCCGTGGGCGCCGTGGCCGGCATGGCTTCGACCGATTGCGGCGGTGTCGCCATGGCCGGGGCTTTCGCCGAACTCGAAGAGGCGGCGTCCGCCGCGGCCGCCGTGCCAGGTTGCGTCTGCGCGAGCGCGGCGGCGGGCAGGCCCGCGAGCGCACTGCCGATAAAAAGGGCGACGCGCGTGTGTCGTCTAAACGAAACCCCGCTTTGCTTCGTTTTCATCGTCTCCACTCCTGCCGGTTCCTTATCGTCGCGCGATGCCGTTGTTTCGTCGGTTTGCGCGAAACATCTTGCGGTGGTTTTTGGATTCCTTTCGTTCGAAGCTTCGCATGCAGCGACCGTAAAAGGTCCAGGAGCTTTTCCCGTTCTGGCGATCGACGGCCGCCTCGTTGGCGATGGCCATGCTCGCGGCGCCCCGCCTCGGTACAATCGGCGCGTGAGCTCATCCGACCGCGATCGCCCGAGCGCCCCGCCGCCCCGCACGCCACCGCCGCCGCATGCCGCGGCGTGGCGCGATCTCGCGTGGGTCGTCGGCGCCACGCTGCTGACGTTCGCGCTCAGCGCGATCTTCGATTTCGGCGAGCATCTTTACCGCTGGACGCGCGGCTTCGAGCGTCTGCAGCTCGACGAGATGCCCGTCGTGCTTTGCGTGCTGGCGGTCGGTCTTGCATGGTTCGCGTGGCGGCGCTACCGCGACGCACAACGCGAACTC
>JBCNPL010000595.1:0-2571 GCA_039593375.1 Paraburkholderia sp.
CGAGGCGCACGACTATCGCCGCGTGAGCAAACTCGCGCCGTACACGAACGCCGCGAGCGCGGTGATCCAGAAGCTCGTCGGCCAATCGGTGTAGAACGCGAGCGTGACGCCGAGCCATGCTTGCGCAAGCGCGAAGAGCGCCGCGAGCGGGATCCCGCGCGAGAGTCGCGTCGTGAGGTTCTGCGCGGCCGCGGCCGGACCGACCATCAGCGTGAAGACGAGCAGCACGCCGACGATCTGCGTGCAAGCCGCGACGGCAAGCGCCGCGATCGCGAGAAACAACATCGAGACGAAGCGCAGTGACACGCCCTTCGCTTCAGCGAGTTCCGGCTGCAACGTCGCGAACAGCAGCGGACGCATGATCGCGCCGAGTGCGATCAGGCTCGCCGCGCCGATGCCGGCAAGCACGACGAGCGTGTCCGTCGTCACGCCAAGCACGTTGCCGAAGAGCAGCGACGTGACTTGCGTCGCATAAGCCGTGAAGAAATGCAGGAACAAGAGGCCGCAGCCGAGCGACAGCGAAAGCACGACGCCGATCGCTACATCGCGGCCCGCGAGCCGCTCGCCGAGCGCACCCATCGACAATCCGGCGGCCAGCGTGAAACCGATCATGCCCCAGAGCGGCGAGATACCGACGAGAACGGCACCCGTCGCACCCGTGAAGCCGACATGCGAGAGTGCGTGCCCCGCGAACGTCTGCCCGCGCATGACGAGAAAGTAGCCGACGATCCCCGCGAGCACGGCAACGATGCCCGATGCCGCGAACGCGTTCACCATGAAGTCGTATTCAAACATCGTGCGTGTGTCCGTGCGTGTGCCCGTGAGGCCGGCCGTGCTCATGGTCGTGGCCTTGGTCCCGCCCATGCTCGTGCGGCCCATCGTCTTCATGCTCGTGGTCGTGCTTTTCGATCTCCACGTCGCCCGACATGACGAAGATGCGTCCGTTCACGCGCATGACGTCGATCGCGGAGCCGTACAGGCGCGAAAGGACGGGCCGCGTGATGACCTCGTCGACGGTGCCGAGCGCGGCCGCGCCATTGCCGAGATAGAGAACGCGATCGAGCGCGCTGAGCAGCGGATTGAGCTCATGAGCCGAAAAGAGGACCGCGATGCCGAGCTCGCGCTGCACGCGGCGCACGAGTTCGACGACGCCGCGCTGGTGACGCGGATCGAGACTGATGAGCGGCTCGTCGAGCAGCAGCAGCCGGGGCTTGCCGAGCAGGCATTGCGCAATCAGGAGGCGCTGCCGCTCGCCGCCCGAGAGCTCGGAGAGCGGGCGTGCCGCAAGCGCTTGCCCGCCGACGAGATCGAGCACCCGCTCGACATCGGCGCGCGTCGCGGCGTCCGCGCGCGGCAGGCCCCAGCGATGGCCGTCCGCCGCCATCGCGACGAATTCGCGTCCGCGCAGCCGCCGGCCCGCGAGCGCACTGCGCGTTTGCGGCATGTAGCCGATCGCGACGTTGCCGCGCGCCACCGGTTGCCCGGCAACACGGATCGCTCCGCTCGCGACGGGCACCAAACCCAGCACGGCGCGCATCAGCGTCGTCTTGCCCGCGCCGTTCGGCCCGAGCACGCCGATGAACTCGCCCTCGTCGATCGCGAAGCTCGTCTCGCTCAGGATCGCGCGCCCGCCCAGCGCGAGCGTCACGCGATCGAGCTCGAGCGCGTGACGTCGCGGCGCGTTGGCTTGGATCGTCATGGCTGGCTGCCTACTGCTTTGCCGCGAGCGCGGCCGCGAGTTCGTCGAGCTGCGAGAGCATCCATTGCTGGAAGGTCGTGCGCGCCGGCTGCGTCTCCGTCACGCTCACGCTCGGCACATGCGCTTGATGCGCAAGCTTCAACATGCGCTTGGTAATCGCTTCGATAGCCTGGCTGTTGTAGATGAGCACATGGACCTGCTTCGTCTTCAGGTCGTTCTCGAACGAGGCGACATCGGATGCGCTCGGCTCGGTGTCGTTCATGATCGCGCGCTGGAATTCGCTGTTGCGCATCGCGAGGCCGATCGCGTCGGACATATAGCCGAATACCGGCTCGGTCGCGGTAACGGGTGTTCCCTGGTATCGAGACTTGAGCTCGGCCACCTTCGCGTCGATGGGTTTCAACGAATCGAGAAACTTCGCCAGATTCGCGTCGTAGTCGGCCTTGTTCGCGGGATCGGCGTCGTCGAGCGCCTTGACTACCGCGCGCGCGACGGCCGGCATCGTTTGCGGGTCATACCAGAGGTGCGGGTTGTCGCCGCCCTTCTTGCCGACGAGAGCGGCCGCGACGATAGCCGTTCGCTTCGTGCTTTTGGACGCGGCGAGGAGCTTGTCCATCCACGGGTCGTAATCGGCGCCGTTATAGACGACGACGTCCGCGCGGTGCAATGCGCGCGCCGTTTTCGGGCTCGCTTCGAAGAGGTGCGGATCCTGCTCGGGATTGCTGAGGATGCTCGTCACATCGACGTGCTTGCCGCCGAGCTGGCTCACGACGTCGCCGTAAAAGTTCTCGGCGGCGACGACGTTGACCGTTTTGGCGCTTTGCGCGAGCGCCGGTCCGCTCAGCGAGAGCACGGCGAGCATCGTCACTGCG
>JBCNPL010000596.1:0-2563 GCA_039593375.1 Paraburkholderia sp.
ATCGACGTTTTGCTGTCCGGGTTCGTATCGCTCATCGTGGATCAAATGACGCAAAGCAAAAAGTCATTGTATCTCGTAATGTGAAAAAAGCGAACGCTGTTCGAACCTCGGTTCGACACCGTTTTTTTCCGCCTCGTCGACGCGGGGGCTCGCAATCGACGGATAATGGCAGGCATTGTCTGAGCGGAGCCCTCATGCGAGTCGGATTGTTCGTCACTTGCCTCATCGACCTCATGCGTCCCGAGATCGGGTTTTCCGTCGTCAAGCTGATCGAGCAGGCCGGCTTCGAGGTCGTCGTGCCGCCCGCTCAGACCTGCTGCGGCCAGCCCGCCTACAATTCGGGCGAGCGGCGTATCGCGCGCGATCTGGCCGAGAAGATGTTGCGCGAGTTCGAGCAGTTCGACTACGTCGTCGTCCCGTCCGGGTCCTGCGGCGGGATGATCGCCGTCCACTACGCCGATCTCTTCGCCGACGATCCCGAGCTTATGGGACGCTTCGGGCGTCTTCGCGCCAAGGTTCATGAACTGACGGACTTTCTCGTCAACGTGGCGAAGGTCGAACTGTCAC
Source organism: Paraburkholderia sp. (assembly GCA_039593375.1). Taxonomy (GTDB): domain Bacteria; phylum Pseudomonadota; class Gammaproteobacteria; order Burkholderiales; family Burkholderiaceae; genus Trinickia. The sequence continues at coordinate 568 of JBCNPL010000596.1, forward strand.
CCGGCCACTTCGCGGGCCCCGTCACCTACCACGATTCCTGCTCGGGGTTGCGGGAGCTCGGCGTCAAGCGCGAGCCGCGGGCCTTGCTGGCGCAAAAGGGCGTCCACATCGACGAGATGAAAGGCTGCGAGCACTGCTGCGGCTTCGGTGGCACGTTTGCGGTCAAATACGGCAACATCTCGACGGCGATCGTCGACGAAAAGTGCGAAAACATTCGTGCTAGCGGGGCGAACACGGTCGTGCTCGGCGATCTCGGCTGTATCTTGAATATCGAAGGCCGCCTGCGGCGTACGGGCGATACGAAAACGCGCGTGCTTCACATCGCCCAGGTGCTCGCGGAAGATATTTGACGCGTCCGGTCTCATTGCCGATACGGTGCTTTCATGCAAGTCCAATCGATGCACTTCAAGGCGCGCGCGAAGGAAAATCTCGCCAACGCGCGTTTGCAGCAGAATCTGACGAAGCTCTCGACGAAATTCGTCTCCGCCCGCGCGGTGGCGATGGAGTCGATCGACTTTCCGGCGACGCGTGCGGAGCTCAAGGCGCGCCGAAACCGCGCGCTCGAAGATCTCGACGTCTGGCTCGAGACGTTCGAGCGCGAGGCGACGCGTCGCGGCGTGACCGTGCTCTACGCCGAGACCACGCGCGACGCGGCGCGGCTCGTGGCCGAGATCGCCCGTCGGCACGACGTCAAGAAGGTCATCAAGACGAAATCGATGGTGTCCGAAGAGATGCGTCTCAACGCGGTACTCGGCGAAATGGGCGTCCAGTCCATCGAGACGGATCTCGGCGAATATATCCTGCAGATCAACGACAACGAGCCTCCGAGCCATATCATCGCGCCGGTCGTGCACAAGGATAAGGAGGAGATCGCCGATCTCTTCGCGAAGACCCACGCGCGTGCGCGGCTGACCGAAATTCCGCAGATGACGCGCGAAGCGCGCGAGGTCCTGCGGCCTCACTTCATGTCGGCCGACATGGGGGTGACGGGGAGCAACTTCCTGATCGCGGAAACCGGTTCGGTCGTGCTCGTCACCAACGAAGGCAACGAGGGGATGTGCACGGTGATGCCGCGCGTGCACGTAGCCGTGACCGGCATCGAAAAAGTGCTGCCGACTCTCGAGGATCTTGCCGTCGCAATGCGTCTGTTGCCGCGCTCGGCGACGGGGCAGCCGACGTCGAACTACTTCTCGCTGCTGACGGGGCACCGGGCGGAGGGCGACGGCGACGGCCCCGAGCACATGTACGTGGTGCTCGTCGACGGCGGCCGTACGGGCCTCATCGGCGGCGACTTTCAGGAAATGTTGCGCTGCATACGCTGCGGCGCCTGCATGAACCACTGCCCGGTATATCAGAAGGTTGGCGGCCACGCCTACGGCTGGGTCTATCCGGGGCCGATGGGCTCCGTCCTCACGCCGAGCTATGTCGGTCTCGACAAGGCGGTCGATCTGCCGCAAGCCGCCACGCTTTGCGGTGAATGCAACAGCGTCTGCCCGGTCGGCATACCGCTCTCGGATCTTTTGCGAAAGCTGCGCGAAAAGCAAATGGACCGGCACTTGCGCCCCCTCGCGGAGCGCATGGGGCTGGCCGTCTGGGGGTTCGTCGCCGTCCGGCCCGCGCTTTACGAGCTCGTCACCAAGCTCGCCGTGCGCGTGCTCGAAAAGATGGGCGGGCGAAAGCGTTCGATTTCGCGCCTGCCGTTCGGGCAGGGATGGACGGCTACACGCGAGATGCCGGCACCCGTCGGCCGCACGTTCCGCGAACTCTATGCGGCGCAGCGCAGTCATGGCGGAGCCCGCCCCCCGAGCAGCGTGAGTTCGTAACACGATTGTTTATCCTATCGCAACGCTGAATTCGCTATTCCCGGCTTTGTCTCAATAGTCGATATCTATAGAATCGTCTCCGTAATGTCGGACGCGCATGGGCGCGCCCAGCAGAAACGAGGGGCGCAAGATGAAAACGAGAATATCAGTCTATTGGCCGCTGGCGGTTATGG
>JBCNPL010000597.1:0-2562 GCA_039593375.1 Paraburkholderia sp.
CCGTCGAACTGGCGGCAATCGAAAAACAATTCGGCGGACGGCTCGGCGTCTATGCCCTCGACACGGGCAGCAATGCGAAGATCCAGCACCGCGCCGACGAGCGCTTCCCGTTTTGCAGCACGTTCAAGATGGTCCTTGCATCGGCCGTACTCGCGAAGAGCGTACAGGAGCCCGACCTCATGGAACGACGAATCCGGTATGCGCAAAGCGATCTCGTCAACTATTCACCGACGACGGGAAAGCATGTCGCCGACGGCATGACAGTGGCCGACCTTTGCCGCGCCGCCGTCGAACTGAGCGACAACACAGCCGCCAACCAGCTGATCAAACTATTGGGCGGCCCGGCCGCTGTAACGGCCTTCGCGCGATCGCTCGGCGACAACGAATTCCGCCTCGACCGCCATGAAACCGAGCTCAACACCGCGATACCGGGCGACCCGCGCGATACGACGACACCGGCGGCGATGGCGCGCACGATGGAAACCGTCGCTCTCGGCAACGCGCTGCCCGAGACGCAACGCGAAATGCTCAGGACATGGCTACGCGGCTGTCAGACCGGCGCGAAACGAATCCGGGCCGCCGTGCCGAGCGGCTGGGACGTCGGCGATAAAACCGGCACCGGAGACAACGGGACAGCGAACGATATTGCGGTCATCTGGCCGCCTGCGCGCAAACCGATCGTCGTGGTCATTTATCACACGCAAGGAAAGCCCGGCGCGCGGGCTCGCGACGACGCAATCGCCGCGGCGGCGCGCATCGTGATCGACAGGCTGAAATGAACGCGCCAAGCGAGTTCTGAACGGGAGGCGTCGTTACCCGCGGCAAACTCGCTTGCTACATATCGCGCGCATTCGATCGACCGCGGACAAAATCGATATGCGTCTGCATGGCGGTGCGCGCCTCTTCGGGCTTGCGCATGCAAATCGCATTGCAGAGCGCCTTGTGTTGCAACAAGAGGATCTCCGATGCTTCCACGTCGTGCTCGCGCAAACCGGTGCCGCTCGTCGCGATATGCTCGCGCAGCATGCCGATCACGCTCGCGTGCAGATGAAGGAACATCGAGTTGTGCGACGCGCGCGCGATCGCTTCGTGGAAACTCGTATCGGCCTTCGCTTCGGCCGCCATATCGTTAGCGTTTCGTGCTTTCTCGAGGTCGCGCATGAGCGAACGGATCCGCTTCCGATCTTCGGCCGTTGCCCGCAGCGCGGCGAAGTAGGCCGTCGCTCCTTCGAGGACGCGGCGAAACTCGAGCATGTCGTCGCGCAGCACCGGGTGGTCGGCTACGAGCTGGCCCCATGGCGAGGCGATTCCGGTCCGCAGGCGGTCCGTCACGAATACGCCCGCTCCGCGCCGCGCTTGCAGTAGTCCGCGCGCCGCCAAGCGCTGGGTCGCCTCGCGGACCGTGTTGCGCGAGACCGCATACTCGCTTGCCAGCACCCGTTCCGCCGGCAGACGGGCACCGACAGCCCAAGTGCCATCGAGCAGCGCCGTCTCCAGTCTGCGCATGACGGCTGCGACACGCCCGCCCTTTTCGCCTTTCATCATCGTTGCGTTTTCCACTACGGCCGAGGTAACCGAGAAGTCGGAGCCTCGATGCCGGCACCAACGGCTGAACCGCGCATTGGTCCAACCAATTTGTGCACCGGCCCCGACAACGGGATTATGCCTGGATCGCGGCCATCGCCGCGCACCAGGCGCGCGAGCGGCGCGATGGAGAAAAGCATGCAGCAACGGCAGTATCCTTGCGCCCCACCCACCGACGTTTATCTTTTCGCCACTTGTCTCGTCGACCTGTTCGTCCCGCAAGCCGGCCTCGACGCGGTCCGGCTTCTCGAACGAGAAGGATTGACCGTGCATTTCCCACGCGCGCAAAGCTGCTGCGGACAGCCTGCGTACAGCAGCGGCAATCCCGAGCACGCGCGCGAAGTGGCGCGTGCCCAGCTCGATCTGTTCGGCAAACCGTGGCCCATCATCGTCCCTTCGGGTTCATGCGCCGGCATGATGCGCCACCATTGGCCGAAGCTTTTCGAAGGCGACGCCGAGGCGAACGCAAAGGCGAACGACGTTGCGGCTCGCATCTATGAACTCGGCGAATTTCTGCTGAACGTGGTCAAGCTCGATCTCACCCGGTATGTCTCGAGCAAGACGGCACCCGAACGCGTGGTGCTTCATACCTCGTGCGCGGCGCGGCGCGAAATGGGCACGCGTCACCACGGCGTCGCGCTCGTCGACGCGCTGCCGGGCGTCACCCGTGTCGAACATGAGCGCGAATCGGAATGCTGTGGTTTCGGCGGCACGTTCTCGCTCAAACATCCCGACATCTCGGGCGCGATGGTCTATGACAAGATAGCATCGGCTTGCGCGACGGGCTGCGATCGTCTCGTATCGGCGGACTGCGGCTGCCTGCTCAACATCGGCAATGCCGCCGCCTATCACGGTGCCCCGCTACCGGTCGAGCATCTCGCGAGCTTCCTCTGGCGCCGCACGGGCGGTGCGGGCGCGGACCCGCGCGCGCCAAGCGATAAGCGAGAGGCCGGAGAGACGGCATGAGCGCACTCACCG
>JBCNPL010000598.1:0-2561 GCA_039593375.1 Paraburkholderia sp.
TGCGCTGCCATCACTGCGGCTGGGAAACGCGGATTCCGCGCGCATGTCCCGACTGCGGCAACGTCGATCTGGCGCCGCTCGGACGCGGCACGCAGCGCGTCGAGGAGACGCTCGCGGCCCTCGTGCCTGGGGCGAGAGTCTTGCGCATCGACGCCGACAGCACGCGCCGCAAGGGGAGCGCCCAGGCGCTCTTTTCCAACGTCCACGAGGGCGAGGTCGACATACTCGTCGGCACGCAGATGATCGCGAAGGGGCACGACTTCAGGCGCGTCTCCCTCGTCGGCGTGCTCAATGCCGACGCGGCGCTCTTCTCGCACGACTTTCGCGCGGGCGAGCGGCTCTTTGCTCAGCTGATGCAGGTGAGCGGGCGCGCCGGGCGCGCTGGGTTGCCCGGCGAGGTGCTCGTGCAGACGCGCTATCCGCGCCACGCGCTGTATCAGGCGCTGTCGCGCCACGACTATGTCGGCTTCGCCGACGCGACGCTCGACGAGCGCCGCGACGCGCGCCTGCCGCCCTTCGTCTATCAGGCGCTATTGCGTGCCGAAGCACGCACGCTCGAGGCCGCGCTCGCATTCTTGCAGCAGGTTTGCGCCGCTCTTGCCGATATCGGGACGGCCGAGCGGGTCACCGTGTACGACCCGGTGCCGATGACCATCGTCAAAGTGGCGAACGTGCATCGCGCGCAACTGCTTGTCGAAAGCGCGTCGCGCGCCGCGCTGCTCGCGACGCTGCGGGCCTGGCAGCCGGCGCTGCGCGCCACGAAGGGGGCCTTGCGTTGGAGTCTCGAGGTCGATCCGCTCGATATTTGATTCGCTCGGCGGCCGGTCCGACGGAGGCGCGAGGCCTTGGTCCGGGAATTATCGCAAGCGGTTGCGGGCCGCGCGGGCGCGCGCGCGGATCTCGGTTGCGTAGCTCGAAGGGGATGAACCGTGTGACGCGGCCGAAGCGGCCCGTCGCGCGTAGGCGGGAGTGGCCGGCCGCCGCCGCTGCGGCAGTTGCCGGCAATATCGGGCCGAAGACCGGCTTTCATGACAGCAAAGCATGTGAGCCTCGCTTGTTGCTTTTTACCGCGCTTTTGGCGCGCGGGGTATTCGATCTCTCTCGGTGCCTGCCGGGCCGCCTCGAGTGCGCTAGGCGCATTCTCATGCCCCCCGGTGTGCCGCGGGCGGCCCGCAAGTCACCTTCGAGGAGCGGTCCGCAACCGCACCGAGGCCGGGACGGTCAACGCTCGCTAACCGGACCGGCTTGCCGCGCGGTCGCCGCTTCGAGCGCCTTCAGTCGCCTCTCGCGCGAGCGCGCCATGGCAAGCGCGCGGTTGCGCGCCGGCGAAGCGCCTCGGACGAACAAGGTGAGGCACACGATCACCAAGAGCCAGATACCGCCGATTACCATCCACTTTTCCATTTCGCGCTCCTTCCCTTCCGCGCTCCGTGCGTTGGGGCGCTTAACTGGTTTACGGCAACGCCAAGCGCCTTCTGCAGCCATTTCGATCGAGGCCGCGCCGAGTGCGGCCTCCAACTGAAAACGATTATTCGCGTCCGTGTCGCGCGATGATGCGTCGATAAAGGCGCGGAAAGTGCCGTAATTCGCCCGATCGGGCGCGACGCGCGCTCGTCGCGCCGGCCGGTCGGCGCAATCGGTTCCGCCCGGACGCGATGGATCAGGGAAAATACCGAGCGCAACCGGCTGCGCCCCGGCTCTCGGGATTTGCCGGAAATCGTTGCGGGCCAAGGCTGAGGTGGTGGGTGCAACCGGAATGGGTAATCGGTTGCACCTTTTAATTTGAAAGCGTACGATTCGGCCACCTTTTGGTCATCTGCCGGTGCATGACCGGCGTCGAAGAAACATGGCGAGTACCACCCTTGGCGTGAAGGTCGACGACCTTCTGCGCACGCGGCTGAAGGAAGCCGCCGCGCGTCTCGAGCGCACCCCGCATTGGCTCATCAAGCAGGCAATCTTCGCTTACCTCGAAAAGATCGAGCATGGGCAGGTGCCGCCCGAACTCTCGGGTGCGGCGGGTATTACCGAGTTCGCGGATGGCCACGCGGCCGACTCGGACGAGGACGGCGCGCCACATCCGTTCCTCGATTTCGCACAGAGCGTGCAGCCGCAATCGGTCCTGCGCGCGGCCATTACGGCGGCGTATCGCCGCCCGGAGCCCGAATGCGTGCCGGTGCTGATCGGCGAGGCGCGACTGCCCGACGCCCTGTCGGCGGAGGTCCGCAAGATGGCGGCCGGGCTCGTCGAGACACTGCGAGCGAAGCGCACCGGCGGCGGCGTCGAGGGGCTCATCCATGAGTTTTCTCTGTCGAGCCAGGAAGGCGTCGCGCTCATGTGCCTGGCCGAAGCGCTCCTGCGCATTCCCGACCGCGCGACGCGGGACGCGCTGATCCGCGACAAGATCAGCAAGGGCGATTGGAAGTCGCACGTCGGCCATGCGCCGTCGCTCTTCGTGAATGCGGCGACGTGGGGCTTGATGATCACGGGCAAGCTCGTCACGACGAACAGCGAAGCGGGTCTTTCGTCGGCGCTCACGCGCCTCATCGGCAGGGGCGGCGAGC
>JBCNPL010000599.1:0-2560 GCA_039593375.1 Paraburkholderia sp.
GTTTGCAGATAGTCGAGTGCGGCGTTTAGCGAGGTGAAGCCTGCGTTCGGGCCGCCCGGCGTTACGCGTACGTCAGGCGGCGTGTCCTTGCTCCAGAGGTCCGGAAACGACTTGTTACCGATCTCGAAGTACCTCACTATCCTTCCGCTCAAATACGTTGCCGCCTCGACCGGATCGAGACGATGGGACGGGATCGCAAGCTCGACGTGAATGCCGGCCAGTTCGCGCCACTTCTTTCGATTATCCGGCTTGACCGTATAGAAGTACTCCCCGTTCATCACATATCTCTCGTCGAAGAGTCCAAGGAGCTTGTCGACGTACTTGTGGTAGAAGCCCTTGAACGTTTCCTCGCCTTCGTTGCCATAGGCGAGGGCGCCGATCGACTGAAGTGTCGAGAATTTATGCGGCTTAGTTCGTACCATGTCGTCGTTCTTGTTCGGCTTCACGAGACCAAGCGTCCATAGGATTTGCCACTCCGTGGGATAGTCGCGGCGCTGCAGCGGATTCAGCCATTCAAGCCCCACCACCTGCGCAACGAATGGCTTGGGTACTTCCGTGGGCGTAGGTCTCGCCGTAACGGTCTGCGCCGTAGCGGTATCAAACACGCAGAGGGCGAGAAACGTGCTTACTCCGAACACACATATCCCCATCCAAACAGGAAAATGCACCAATCGCTTCATGAAATCCTCATCAGTAAAGTATTGCGGCTCGCGCGAATCTGCGTAAAGCATCCAGGCCAGTGTCGCCGCGAACGTCAACAACGTTGCACCGACCGCGAGCGAGAGCCGGCGAGTCCACGTCCCGATCAGCGCGTTCATACAACGCCCCCCACGTTCAGGAACAAATCGCCCTCGCGCTGATCATCGATCTCGGCCGGCTTCGCGGCCTCAGGATCGTTGTGCGCCCAGTCGTGCAAGGGCTTACCTCGTAGAGTCCCGATGTCGAAATATTCCCAGTACTCCTTTGCGGGATTGCTGTCGCTCAAACCATTTCCGAACCGCCAATCGGCCTCGATGCGGAGTACCCACCAGTCGTTCTCCGAGAGGTAGCACAGGCCGATCGCAATGTCGTAAGCGAGCGCCTTTTCGGCATGCATCGGATTGGTCAATGTTGTCGAGTGGTTCGTCGGGTTGTTTTGGCTACCCTCGCTCAGAATCTTGCCGATCTGCCCGTTGCGCCATGCTTTGTACTCGACCGTCGCGTTCTCGAGATCGTCTTCGCCGACCACCTTGCCGTCCTTGTCCACCCACCCTTGCGTACGGCCGTGCCGTTCGTTCCGGCGGGCCTCCTGGCGCATCAGCGCATGGTCCTCGTAGCGTTGCGCGGCCTCGGTTTCCCACGTCCCCTGCGCTTGCATCGCAGGTTTGCTCGATCGGAACGTGTCATAGGGGTCATCGGCTTGCTTCTCTGCCTCGCTCTTTTGCGCGTCGCGTGCCGCCGAAGGCGGGTCGTAGCTCTCGTTGAACCGACTCTTCAAGCCATCGACGCATATCTCCGATACCCTCCCGTAGCGCATCGCCTCGGGCTCGAACGGCTCATCGAGCTTCGGCGCGGCGATAGGGATGCTCCATTTCTTCGGCGGGTCGGCGTTGATGCGCGGCTTCGCGATGAGCCTCGCGAAATAGAGTAGCGGCGCCGTCGCCAACGTGCCCAGCGCAGCCAACGGGTCTTCGCCGGCGTTCAATGCGCGGAAGAGTCCAAACTTGGCACTCGGCGACGGCGGATACCAGAATCCCTTCTGCTTGTTCACCGCCGCCCGCCAGTCGTCTTCCCAATAGCGGTACTCCGGGCTCTGAGCCGGGTCCTTGCCGACCTGCCAGCCCGATGCGAACACGCGCTGGGTGAAGACGCCATGACCGCCGGTGCGCTCGATCTCGGCGGCGCTCATGCCGCGCCAGCCGATGCCCTGCACGGTCGTCGCGGAAATCACCTGGTCGTGCGGGCAGCAATAGAGCGTCACGCGGCCGAGCGTGTGGCCGTTCAGCCCGTGACTCGTGCGATCGGCGCCCGCGCTATACGGTTTGCCCTTCGCCGATGGCCGCTTGTTGCCCATCTCCTCATCGAGCTCGCGCGCATCGGGCTCCAACGCGGCGCGCTTGCGCAAGATCTCGAAGAAGGCTTTCAGCGTTTCCGCCCGCGCGTTGAACGTCGCGCGGCCGCGGTTGCCGTCGGCGTCGCGCACGGTGCGCTGCGCCCAGTTCTCCATGCCCAGCTTCTCGACGAGGCTATATGGCGGATTGGCGAGCACGTAAGCGTCCGCCACACAGCTTCCGGCCTTGCCCCATGGATCGGTGACGTCCGACATCCTGTCGCCGAGAAACGCGGCCGCCAGCCCGATCATGTTGCCCTGGCTATGGCAGACGACGGTGATCGGGACATCGGCTTGCTTCTCCCGGATCGATTTGATCAGCTTCGCGAGCCGCAGCGCGGCCATCACCATGTAGGCGCGCGGCGGCGTCTGATACACCAGCCTTGGCGTGGAATTCAACGCCTGCACCGTGATCCAGCCGAAGATTCGATCATCGAGTCCAGGGCTCCACAAATCGGCCAAGCTCGAGCA
>JBCNPL010000006.1:0-31859 GCA_039593375.1 Paraburkholderia sp.
GGAAGGCAGACGCGTAACGCTATGCATTTCACGCAGAGATCACAGCGCGAACACAACCGCGTTCAAGCTCTATCGCGACGGCCCGGTAAACGTCTTCTATTGGGTAGACGGTGACTTCGGCTACGCGGTATCGAGCGGCATCGATCGTCCAGCACTGCTTGCTCTTGCGCACGATGTCCAGCAGCAGTTGACCGGCACCGCGCCGGGTTGACGATCGACGATCGCTCACGCACCCAACGCTTGCTTCAGCTCGTCCACGCTGAACGGCTTGCGGATCGCACGCCATTCGAATGGCAACGACGCGTCGTCGATCGGCATCGGCTCTCCCGATGTGAAGACGATGCGCAAGCCGTTCGCCGTCTTGGCTGCGGTCCTCGCGAGGTCGATCCCCGACATGTCCGGCAGACGAATATCGGCGAGCAGAGCATCGAAATGCGTTGAAGCCATCGCATCCAGCGCCTCATGCGCACTACTCGCCTTATGCGGGTCATGTCCGAGCATGCGCAAAATCTCGGCGACGGCGTCGAGCGATCCCGGCTCGTCGTCGACCACGAGCACGCGAAGCGGCTCCGCCGCGGGACGACTGAGCGACGTCGAAGCCGCGGCTGCCGCGATCGGCTCGAGGGCCACGGCGAAGTCAGGGGTACCGCTTCGGCCAAGCACACGGCGAATCTTGTACGAAAGCTCCTCACGCCCATACGGCTTGGACAACAACTCGACACCGCGATCCAGCCGCCCGCCATGCACGACCGAGTTGTGGGTATAGCCCGACGTGAAAAGCACTTTCAAGCCGGGCCGCAGGCTCTGCGCCTGGCGGACCATTTCCGTGCTCGTCATCGGTCCCGGCATGACGACGTCCGTAAACAGAAGATCGACGTACACGCCGCTTCGTATGATCGTCAATGCCGCCTCCGGACTGTCGGCCTGAAGCACCTTGTAACCGAGGCCGGCGAGCATTTCAATGGTCGTCGCCCGCACTTTGTCATCGTCTTCCACGACGAGTATCGTTTCGCTGCCGAGCATCACGGGAAGCATGTCGTGAGACCGCGGCGCGACCTCTTCGGCGTCGGTGGAGCGAGGCAGATAGAGCTTGACAGTCGTGCCATGGCCCACCTCGCTGTAGATCTTGATGTGCCCGCCGCTTTGCTTGACGAAGCCATACGCCATGCTGAGACCGAGGCCGCTGCCGCTGCCTTCGGGCTTGGTCGTAAAAAACGGATCGAACGCCCGCTCGGCGACTTCGGCCGGCATGCCCGTCCCGGTATCGGTCACCGCGATCATGACATACTGCCCCGATCGAACTTCCGCGATCGATGCGACATATCGTTCATCGAGCACGGCGTTGAGCAGCTCGATGGTGAGCCGGCCACCGTCCGGCATCGCATCGCGCGCATTGATGACGAGGTTGAGAATCACGTTCTCGAGCTGGTGGGTATCGACGAGCGTATTCCATAGGCCGCCCGAGATAACGGTCTCCAACTCCACACGTTCCCCGAGCGCATGGCGCAACATGTCGCCCATGCCGCCCACGACGCGCGACAGGTTGACGACCGTCGGTTGCAACGGTTGCCGACGCCCGAATGCCAGTAACTGCGACGCAAGCTTGGCTCCGCGCTCGAGCCCTTCGAGTGCGTTGTCGATGCGCTGAACGCTCGACGCGTCGCTCGCATGCCGGCTTCGCAACAGTTCGAGATTGCCTCGAATCACCTGCAGCACGTTGTTGAAGTCGTGCGCGACGCCGCCGGTCAGCTTGCCGATCGCCTCCATCTTCTGCGATTGAAATAGCTGCGCACGAGTCAGCTCGAGCTGCTCGGCCGCTTTGCGCCGCTCGGTAATATCGCGCGTCACCTTCGCGAATCCGAGCAGCGTCCCGTCCTCGTCGCGAATGGCATCGATCACGACGTGCGCGAAGAAACGGCTGCCGTCGCGCCGCACGCGCCACCCTTCGGCTTCGAAACGCCCTTCACGTGCGGCGGTCGCGAGCCCGCGCTGCGGCACGCCGGCTTCCCGATCTTCCTTGGTATAGAAGCGCGAAAAATGGGAGCCGATGATCTCTTCGGCCGAGAAGCCTTTGATTCGACGGGCACCCGGGTTCCAGTTCGTGACATATCCCTCGGGCGATAGCATGAAGATCGCGTAATCGGTCACGCCCTGCACGAGCAGGCGAAACCGCCTTTCGCTTTCGATCACGGCTTCGTGGGCGGCACGCTTGTCGCTGACGTCGCGCACCACTTTGGCGAAGCCGATCGTGTTTCCGTCGCGATCGTCGAGCCGGGTGAGAACGACATTCGCCCAGAAAGAAGAACCGTCCTTGCGCAAGCGCCAGCCTTCCAACTCATGGCGGCCGGTGGCGAGCGCCGATGCAAGCACCGCTTGCGGCACGCCGGCGGCGCGGTCGTCCTCGGTATAGAACACGGAAAAATGACGGCCGATGATCTCGTCCGGCCGGTAGCGATGAATATGCTCACCGCCTGCGTTCCAGGTCAAAACGATGCCCGTAGGGCTCAGCAACGCGACGCAGTAGTCGGTCGTCGATTTCTCCCAAATGGACAGCCACTCCTTTGCAGCCGGGATGCCAAGGGGCGGATGCGACACGTGACCTCCTTATCCGGTTCGGCGGCTGGTGCCGAGCGCACTCGCGCGGCCAGCCGTTCGGCGGTCGCCCATCCGGGACCCGCCACCGCCAATGATGCGCTCACGAATATATCAGGCGAATGCACGACCGCAGGGTCAAGTTCCATAGGAGTACTTATCTTACCGCGAGATCGAGGCAGGCCCCGAATTTGACGCCGGTAAGCAGCAGAGAGGCGCATCGATACTGTACTTTCATACAAGGCCGGCGCCCGATGAATCTCAACCCTTCCCTTCGGGTGGGAGTTGTCCGCTTGCGGCTACGACGGACGGCGCGGTTATCTTCAGCGAGCCGCCTCTTGAAACGCGGCGCCGGCCGATACCTTCGAGACGAGGCTGACCGCGGCGGAGGGACCGCCGTGCAGCGCAATCCACCGGCTCGTCGAGCAGGCGGCCTTCGCATACAGCCGGTGGTCGTCGAGCGCGCGCCGATTCCATTCGAACACGCCGACCGGCAACGATTCGGCAACCGGAACGAGGCAACGATCGCCCGCGCCGGACGGCGCCAGATAGCGCAGGTCATCCGATGCGTAGATCGCGATGCCCTCGTTGAACCAGATCGGCACGGTACCGCGCAGCACGCCCAAAGCCCCGATGCGATGATTGAGCTCGTTCATCGAGAGCTCGTGCGCGGCAATGACGGCGTCGCTGCCAAGCGGCGACAAGATCGCCACGCGATCGAATATCGACATCCCCCGGCGGCGCCCGCCTCCGATCCGCCGAAAACAAGTATCGGTCGTGCAGACGAGGACTTTTGGAGCCGCACCCAGGTTGCCCCAGAACTTTTGTACCCGCTGCCGCCCTTCCGCTACGACGGCAACGAGCCGCGCGCGTTGCTCGGGACTCGCACCCCTCTCGACGAACGTGCGATCGGCCGCATATTGAAACCCATAGCAGGAAGGGCAAACCGCCGCCGCGGCCGCGGGCAATGCAAACGTCAGTGCGGCGCCGCACGCCGCAGCCAAAACGAGAAAACTAACGGCCCCTACGCGGGCCGCCTTCATGAAAGGAAATCTCATCTCGAGGCGCTCTATTGCATCCCTGAAATCATGCCCCCAATAATAGGGTAGCCGCCGCATACCTGCTTTACATATCGCTTTCAGCGCCGTTTGCCGCTTCACCGTTCATTGCTATCCGGTACGGGCTTTGTTTTTTCTTCGCTCGACCCAAGGCCCCGTGGCGCCCACGCCGATGGTCCTGACCATTGACACTTCGAATTCGTTCGTCGATGCTGCCCGACTGTCTCGTGGCCGTTTGCCATGCCACTCGAAAACCGGCGCGCCATCTCGTCGCGCTCGCGCAGCCCCCATTCAATGAGCCCAGGAAAGCCAAATGAGCAATGAAGTCACGATACGGCGCATCTACGCAAACGAGACATCGGCCTGCATCGAGGGGTTGGCCGATGTGCTGATCGACTGCGTCGAGGGCGGCGCATCGGTCAGCTTCATGCTGCCGATTTCGCGTGAAACGGCGCTGACGTTCTGGCGCAACGTTGCGGAAAGCGTCACGCGCGGCGAGCGCGCATTGCTGATCGCGGAAGACGGGAGCGGAGACATCGTCGGTACCGTTCAGGTCATCCTTGCTCAACCCGAAAACCAGCCGCATCGGGCCGATGTCGCGAAGATGCTCGTGCATCGAAAGGCGCGCAGGCGCGGAGTCGCGCAACGCCTCATGCGCGCAGTCGAAAACGCCGCACGCGAGGAAGGCAAGTCCGTGCTCGTGCTCGATACCGTCACGGACGGCGATGCGGAACGCCTATATCAGCGAGCCGGATGGCAACGCGTCGGCGTCGTGCCGAAATATGCGCTGATGCCCGACGGTGCCTTTTGCGCAACGACGTTCTATTACAAGCACGTCTGAATCGGACTAGCGTGCCGTCCCTGCACGATGCGACGGCGCAAAAAGCCGCAATCCGCTCGCGATACTGGCCGCGCCCGAGAACAAGGCGCCCACCGCCAATGCGAGCGTCGGCCCATGGCGGCCCACGACGCTGAAGCAAAGCGCGACCAGCGCGGCACCCGTGGTCTGGCCGAGCAGCCGCGCCGTGCCGATCATCCCGCTCGCCCCTCCCCTGCGTTCGGGCGGCGCGCTCGACATGATCGCCTTCAAGTTCGGCGATTGAAAGAAGCCGAATCCCGCGCCGCATATCGCCATCCGCACGGCAATGGCATTGACGGAGGGATAGGCGGGCAACAGAGCGAGCGACGCCATGCCGACGCCGAGAATGGCAAGCCCGATCGCGCCGAGCAAGCCGGGCGGATAGCGATCGGAAAGGCGCCCGGCGATCGGAGCGGCAAGCGCGACGATGACAGGCCATGGCGTCATCAGAAAACCGGTCTCCACCTGACTGCGATGGAGGATGTCCTCGAAGAAGAACGGCAACGAAACGAACGCGAGGCCCTGCGCGGCAAACGAGCAAATCGCGGTGATGACGGAAAGTGCGAATACGGGTCGCTTGAACAAATCGACGGGCAACATCGGCGCTGGATGGCCGGCCTCCCGGCGCACGAGCAAGACGCCGAAGACTACGGCGATCGCGGCAGGGATCAGCACGCGCGACGCAGGCTCGCGATGCGCCGCTTCGCCGAGGGCGAATATCAACGACGAGAACGCAGCGACGTTGAAGACGCCGGCTACCGGATCGAAGGCATGCTTGCCGCGCTTCGTCCGCGGCAGCGCGGGCAGCGCCAACGCGAGCGCGGCGATGCCGAGCGGCACGTTGACCTCGAACAGCCACGGCCATGAAGCCACCGAGAGAATCATCGACGCGACAGTCGGGCCTATGGCGAAAGACACGCCGACGGTGAACGCATTCATCCCCATTCCTCGACCGAGTCGGCCCGGCGGGTAAAGACAGCCGATCAGCGCGGCGTTGACGCTCATGATCGCGCTGGCACCGAGACCTTGCACGATCCGCGCGGCCGTCAGCATCGGCAGTGTCGATACGAGCGAACAGGCAAGCGACGCGGCCGTGAATACGACGATGCCGCTGATGTAAACGCGGCGATGCCCGACGATCTCGCCGAGTGCGGCGAGGGGCAGCATCGTTGCGACAAGCGCGAGTTGATAGGCGTTGATGATCCACACCGAAGCCGCCGGCGTGGCATGAAGGTCCGCGGCGATCGCGGGCAAGGCCGTGTTGGCGATCGCGGTGTCGATCGTTGCAAGCGCAACGGTCAGCTGGATCGCCGCCATGCCCCAGCGGCTTTTGCCCGAAATCGGTGCATCGATATCGGACGTGCTAGCGTCGGTAGTCGGAGTTTCGGACAAGGGTGGCTCGCGGAGAATTTGCGGCGATTGTTGCAGAAGTCGTCTATCGATGCAGCGAACGCCGCAATCACACGACGCGCCGCTTCACCGACGCCCCGGCGAACGCGGTCTTAAGTGAAAGCGGTCGCCCTCTCCAACCGGAATATGCTCACCGCGCGCTTGAGCAACGCGGCCTGATCGTCGAGCGAAGCCGCCGCGGCGGCCGCCTGCTCGACGAGCGCCGCGTTCTGCTGCGAAACCTGATCCATTTGCGACACGGCGATGCCGACCTGTTCGATGCCGTCGCTTTGCTGGTCCGACGCACTCGCGATCTCGTCCATGATCGCCGTCACCTTGGAGATCGCCTCCTTGATTTCCTGCATGGTGAGCCCCGCCGTATCGACGAGCTTCGTCCCGGCATCCACGCGCTCGACAGAATCGCCGATCAGTTCCTTGATCTCCTTCGCCGCGGCACCGGCCCGCTGCGCGAGCGAGCGAACCTCTCCCGCGACGACCGCGAAGCCGCGGCCCTGCTCGCCGGCCCGGGCCGCTTCGACGGCCGCATTCAACGCCAGGATGTTGGTCTGAAACGCAATGCCCTCGATCACGCCCGTGATGTCGGCGATCTTCTTCGAGGCCGCGTCGATTCCGTTCATCGTCTCCACGACGCGTTCAACCACGGTCGCGCCGCGCACCACGACATCGTTTGCGCTCCCGGACAACGTTTGCGCGGTTCGCGCGTTGTCGCTGTTATGTTTGACGGTCGCCGTGAGCTCTTCCATGCTGGCCGCCGTTTGCTGCAGCGAGGCCGCTTGCTCTTCGGTCCGCTGCGACAGATCGCTGTTTCCCGCCGCAATCTCCCTCGTTGCGGCGGCGATCGACTCGGCGCTGCGCGTCACTTGCCGAACCGTCTCAGTCAACGAGGCCTGCATTGCCGTCAGGCCTTCGACGAGCCGCCCCATCTCGTCATCGGATCGCGCATCCAGGCGCTGGCTCAAATCGCCCGCGGCAATCCGCTGCATTTGCGCGAGGACATTCGCGAGCGGCCGGGCAATCGAGCGGTTGAGCGCGATGGCGCAGATCACGCAGACGATGAGCCCCGCCGCGAGCAGCACGCCGCCGATCGCCTGAACCGCGCCGGAGCGCACCTTCGCCGCCGCGAATGCGTCGTCGCCGTGCCGGTTTTGCCACGCGGCGAGCGCGTCGGAGCTCTTCGTCAATGCCACCGAGAGCGGCGGCACGCCCTTCATCGCGATGTCGTCGGCGCTCGCGTGGTCTCCTTTCTTCATCGCGTCGATCATCGGCATGATCGCCTTCCCGATCAGCGCCGAGCGCGCAGTGCCGACCGCATCGGCCAGCGCCTGCTCGTCGGCGCTATGCGGTTGCAAAGCGTATTCGCTCCATGCGCGATTCGAGATCGAGAGATAGTTGAGCGCCTTGTCGATCAGGCTCGCGGTATCGGGTGCATCCGGGTGCAGCAGAACACGGTCGAGCGTGGTGCGTACGATCGTCAGATTCAAGTTGGCCTTGCCGATCGCAATCGCCGCGCTCAGCTGATTCGAATACGCATAGTTGAGGTCCTGGTCGGAGCGCCTCGTGCCGTAGACACCGAGCACGCCGATCGCTACGATCATGGCGCCGAGGACGATCATCGTCATCCAGAGGCGCGCGGAAATGGAGAGACGTCTAGACATGTGAAAGATGCCGATAGGTATTTGAAAAAGCCTTGCCCGCAATGGGCGGGCAAAACCCACCCACTCGGTTAACGGCACCGATCCGCGCGACTTGAGGCGTCAGATCACAATCCGGTACGTTCTCGTTTCCGATGCGGCTCGAGATTCAGACCGACCGCCCCGCACCGATCGCGTGTGCGTGCCGGTTCGATTCGCTTTCAGGTGGCTCCATCTGCGCAATGTCGAGCGTTCCTCGCTCGAGCATCGCGCGCGCTCGATCCATGTCGATCGCTTTTTCCCAGCGGGCGACGACGATCGTGGCAACCCCATTACCGATGAGATTCATCACGGCGCGCGCCTCGTTCAGGAATCGATCGACGCCGAGCAGCAGCACCAGCCCGGACACGGGGATCTTGTGCATCGACGCGAGCGTGGCCGCCAACGCGACGAAGCCCGCGCCCGCCACGCCCGCGGACCCCTTCGAGGTGAACAACAGCACGCCGAGCACGAGCAACTGATCCCAAATGCTCAGGTGAATATTCATCGCCTGCGCGACGAAAATCGCAGCCATCGTCAGATAGATCGACGTCCCGTCCGCATTGAAGGTATAACCGGTCGGCAGGACCATGCCGACGACGGGACGCGAGCATCCGAGCTTCTCGAGCTTGATGAGCATCTGCGGCAAAACGGCTTCGGTCGAAGCCGTGCCGAACGTGACGAAGATCTCGTCCTTGATGTAGCGCAGAAACTTCCAGAGTGAAAGCCCGCTGAGACGCATCACGCCGCCCAGCACGATGACGATGAAGGCGATCGTCGTCATATAGAGGCTCAGCATAAGCTCACCGAACGAAGCCAGCGTGCCGATGCCGTATTTGGCTACCGTGAACGCCATGCCGCCGAACGCCCCGATCGGCGCGACGTACATGACGATCCGCACCACACCGAACATCGCCTGGAGGAACATGTCGAGCATGTCGACGAACGGCGCCGTGCGGGAGCCGAGCTTCGCGAGGGAAATGGCGAACAGCACCGAGAAGAAGATCACCTGCAACATTTCGCCGTTGGCGAACGCGCCGACCACGCTGTTCGGCACGATATTCAGGAAGAAGTCGAGCATCGTGTGCTGGTGCGCGGAATGGGTATAGGTGCTGATCGCTCCGGTGTCGATGTGGGTCGGATCGACGTTCATCCCGCTACCGGGATGAACCACGTTGACGACGACGAGCCCGATCGCAAGCGCGATCGTCGAGGCGAACTCGAAATAGAGGAGTGCTTTGACGCCCACTCGCCCCGCCGAATGGATGTCGTTCATGCGCGCGATGCCGACCACGACCGACGCGAAGATGATCGGTGCCAGCAGCATCCGGATCAACTTGATGAAGAGGTCGCCAAGCGGTTTGGCTTGGGCGCCGACATCGGGAAAGCAATGTCCGACGACAACACCGGCGATGATGCCGATCAAGACCTGAACGTAGAGTCTCGACAGGTACTTCCTTATCGTTGAAACCCGCATGGCTGTCTCCATTCCGTGGCGTATTCGTTCTGTTCGCGTATGCCCGTTGCGGTGCGACCGTCCTACATCGACAGCTTCTTCATTTCGGTGTAGAGGTCCGCCTTGCCTTCGAAGCCGATGCCGGGCAGATCCGGCATCGTGATGTAGCCGTTGTCGACTTTGACGCCATCGGGGAAGCCGCCATAAGGCTGGAACAGATCGGGGTACGACTCGTTGCCTCCGAGGCCGAGACCCGCGGCGATATTCAGCGACATCTGATGGCCGCCGTGCGGAATGCAGCGGCTCGGCGACCACCCGTGCTGGCGCAACATCTCGAGCGTCCGCAGATATTCGACGAGCCCGTAGCTCAGCGCGCAGTCGAATTGCAGCCAATCGCGATCGGGCCTCATGCCCCCGTAGCGGATCAGATTGCGGGCGTCCTGCATCGAGAACAAATCTTCGCCCGTCGCCATCGGATTCGCGTAGTAGTTGCGCAGCGTCGCCTGCAACTCGAAGTCGAGCGGGTCGCCCGGCTCCTCGTACCAGAAGAGGTCGTATTGCGAGAGCGCCTTCGCGTACTGGATCGCCGTGTCGAGGTCGAAGCGACCATTGGCGTCGACGGCCAGCTTCTGCCCATCGCCGAGCACGCTCAGTATCGAGTCGATGCGGCGCAGATCCTCGTCGAGCGAGGCGCCGCCGATTTTCTTCTTGACGACCGTGTACCCGCGATCGATATAGCTGCGCATCTCGTCTTTCAGCTTCCCATGGTCCTGGCCGGGGTAGTAGTAGCCGCCCGCCGCATAGACGAATACCTTGCGATTCGGCTGACCGTTGCCGTAACGATCGGCGAGCAACTGAAAGAGCGGCTTGCCCTCGATCTTCGCGACGGCATCCCAGATCGCCATGTCGATCGTGCCGATCGCCACCGAGCGCTCGCCGTGGCCGCCGGGCTTCTCGTTCTTGAACATCGTCGCCCGGATCTTGTGAGGATCGAGGTTCTGGCGCTTGTCGTCGACAAGTGAAGCCGGGTCCGCTTCCATCAAGCGCGGAATGAATCGTTCGCGCATCAGCGTGCCCTGCCCGTAGCGACCGTTCGAGTTGAAGCCATAGCCGACTACCGGCTTGCCATCGCGGATCACGTCGGTGATCACGGCGACGAGACTCAGCGTCATCTTGCTGAAATCGATGTAGGCATTACGAATGGACGAGCTGATCGGAACAGTTTTCTCGCGAATTTCGACGATTCTCATGGGGTCTCCGTTGCATAGCGCGGTGCCGCCATGAAGCGGCAACGAGCGCCAGGAGTCGCTAGATTATTCGCCGATAGCGGGGTTATGATTCACCGAAAATCACTTCTTTATTAACTTTCAGTGAAGACCGAAGTCGCCTCTCAGCTCGAATTCTTCGTGCTGCTCGCACGCCATGGCAGCCTCGCGGCCGCGGCGCGGGCGCTCGATCTCACACCGCCCGCCGCAACGAAACGGCTCTCGCAACTGGAAGCGCGACTCGGCGTGCGGCTCGTGAATCGGACCACACGCCACATCAGTCTGACGTCGGAAGGCGAGACGTATTTGCACCATGCCACCCGGATCCTCGCCGAAATCCGGGAGATGGAAGACGCGGTGTCGTCGAGCCACTCGGTGCCGAGGGGGCTCTTGCGCATCAACGCCACGCTCGGATTCGGACGTACGACGATTGCACCGATCGTCTCCGCGTTCGCGAAGCGGTACCCGCATGTCGAAGTGCAGCTCGATGTGACCGATCGCCCGATCGATCTCGTCGAAAGCGGCATCGATCTCGCGATCCGCTTCGGCGAGCTTCCGGACAAGAGGCTTAACGCACGCCGCGTGATGTCGAATCGACGGTTTCTTTGCGCGTCGCCGCGCTACCTCGAAGAGCATGGCATACCCGCGAGTCTCGCCGATCTCGCCCGACACACCTGTATCCTTCATCGGCAGAACGACGACGCGTATGGCGTATGGCGTCTCACGCACAATGGGCGAACGGAGTCGGTAAAGGTACGCGGCACGCTTTCGAGCAACGATGGCGATATCGTCCTCGGCTGGGCGCTCGATGGTCACGGGATTCTCGTGCGGTCGGAATGGGATCTCGCGAAATATCTGGAAAGCGGGAGACTGCGCGTGGTGTTGCCGGAATTCGTGCAGCCGTCGGCCGATCTCTTCGTCTACTACCCGAACAAACGCAATCAGTCGGCGCGAGCGAGAGCCTTCATCGATTTTCTGATCGACCACTTCAAAGGCACCCCGTCGGCCGTCTCGTAGGCGCGGCTCGGCAAGCGTGTCGCCGCGTCGCTAGAGTCCCGGATTCCAACGATAAACGATGAGGCTCGAGTCGTTGTAGTTGTCCTTCGTCACGATGTACTCGCCTGTCGTCCCGCGGTACGCTCGCAGGCCGTACATCGAATCGACATCGTTGCCGACGCTCACTTGCGTCGCATTCGTGTTCGTCAATGTCGCATCGAGGGTGCCGGTAACAAGGTTGAAGGCGTCGATGTTGGGCACTGTATGGTAGTACCCGACGAAGAGATAGTTTCCCGCTGCCGCGATCGACTTCGGATTGGGGCTCGTGATGTCGATGACCGGATAAGGAAAAGCCGAGTTGCCGGCAACCCATCCGTGGTACACCTCGATCCTCGTTCCCATCTGCGACCAGTCCGCGCTGCCGGCAACGCCCTGCGCCAAGATCATCGTATCGCTTTCCGGTAGGTAAATGATCCGCGTGAGCGGCTGCACTGTCGCTGGTACAGGCGCCGCGATCGCCTGCCCCCAACTCGGCTTGCCGTCGGCATCGAAACCGGCGAGCGGATAATGCCAAATCTCGTTCGTGCCCGCGGGACCCACCCAGACACCGCCGCTACTGTCGAGACAGAAGCCCGCCGTAATGAGCGCCGTCGTGCCGAACAATGCCCCCGGGAGCGAGCCGTCGGGTATGGCGATGTAGCCGTTCGCCGCATTGAAATGAAAGAAGTAGAAGTGCGCAGGGTTCTGACCCGCCGCGACGAGGACCCGATTAGCGCCGATCGATGCCATTTGGGCGAAGTGCTCGTCGCGGTCGCCGTCGCTATTGACGATGCGCGGGTCCGACGGGTAGGCGATCGGATCGACTGTATTGGCGACGAACGTCCCGCCGGCCATGCCGCTGTATATGTTGCTGCCTCCGTAGAAATAGGCAGCGTCGGTACTCGGATCAGGCACGCCGTTCCCTTCGAAGTTGAGCGACTGCAGTTTCCATAGCGGATTGCCCGAACTGTCAAAAGCGTGAATGTCGGTGCCGCCGTCGCGGCCGAGGTCCCAGGTACCGCCCCATGGATTGTCGAGCACATAAACGTTGCCCGCGGAGTCTTTGCCGATGCCGACCACGCGCGTGAATCGCTTGTCGCCGACCTGCCCTTTGATACCGGACGTCGTGTCCAGATAGCCGCCTGTCACGCCAAAGGTGCCTACCAGAATCGGTGTGTGCGTGATGAGGTAGCGCTTGATGTTCATGTCGGGCCCTTCGTCGCCGACCATGAGTTGGCGCGTGGGCGCATCGTAGTAGAGGGCGGACGGCCGCGAGGCAGCCGGCATCGCAATCGTGTTCAAAGGCGCACCGGTCGGGCTGAACTCGAGGATCGTGCCGAGACTCTTTTGCGCGACCCAGATGTCTCCGACGCCGTCGATCGCGAGCGCACCGGGGCCCGAAACTGCGATATCACGCTGCCATACGCCGTCGGTGGTGAAAACTCTCACGCGATTGCCGGGAAAGTCGCTCGCGTAAAGCAGTGAGCCCGACGTTGCGAGTCCGGTAATGACATCCGCGCGCGGCTCGGATGTATCCGCGCTGACGGGGATGAGCAGATCGCGCGCTCGAGTGCCCCGGTCATATCGGCCCACCACGCCACTGCCATACGCGGCGTTGTACTGCAAGGCCGCAAAGATCGACGTAGCGTTACCCGTTATGGCGCTGCCTTGAAACTCGTTGTGAATCCCGATCGAACCCGCGCTCTGCCCGTTCCGATAGATGGCCACGCCGCCTTCGTTCTCGTCCCACATCGTGGCGGTATAGATCGCTCCCTCCGGCGCCACCCACATCGAGCGCGCGGCGTTGCCGACATGGGCCGCGTCGGTCCCGAATGTGTTCGCCAACCAGTCCGTCGTGTACTGCGCCTGACATCGCGGCGCGACCGCCACGGCCGCAACCAGCCAGGCGGCGAGCAAAGCATCGATTCGTTTCATGGCACGCGAGTGAGTACGCTGCCGAAGCTTCGCGGCGGCGGCGCATCGTTTTCATGCGTTTTGAATGTAGTTCACTCGCCGACGAACAAAATGAATAATTAAAAGAAAAAAATCTGGCCGCGGCTCGTCGGAGCGTCGCTTGCAGCGCTCCGATCAATGCAAGGCTCGGCGAAATGACAACTCGTTGACAAAAAAGACGAGTTCTAGAAGACCGTGGTCGAAACCGCATGCAACCAGCGAGCAAAGTGCCCGACGCGCGTCTCCCACAACGGCCGCGCGATCCAGCACGCGCCCGCCCACGCGAGGGCGACGACGAACAGGTCGCAGCGTCCGCTCTTCCACCAGTTCAGTGAATGCCGCTTCCATATCCACGGCACGCCGAGCGGATTCGGCCAGTCCGCCAGCAGATGCATGAATCCGCCGCACGCAAAACCGAAGAGCGGCGCCGCAATCGGATGAGCGCGGCCGAGCAGATGATGCGCGACAACCAGCATGGCTGCCCAGCCAAGCCCCCAATGCGTGGCGCTGCGATGCGCGATCCAGAGCCGCCGCGTGCGGCTCCACCATGCGATCTCGAGCCAATCGGGCGCCGTGCCGCCCACGATGCCGGCCATGAACGCAGCGAGGCAGCCGGCGTACCACGGGCCTGCCGCGCCCGCTTGGGCGACCAGCACGGCCGCAATGGTTCCAGCGGCCCAGCCGGTTGCGTGATGTGCTGCGTGAGACGCCATACTGAAGAAGGTGTGCGTACGATGCGGAGCGGCCCGCGGGCGCGCTACCGTTCCGATTCGGCCTAGACTCGGCTCTCGACGCGCCGGACCACCGTTGCGCTTCTGCGCTGCACTTGGATCGAAATGGCCCATATGGCGATACCGCCCAGCGCGAGCAACGCGCCGACCCACCCGGGCGAGGTCCATCCGAATCCGCCGGCGATCGCCAGACCGCCAAGAAACGGACCGAGCGCATTGGCCGTGTTGAACGCCGAATGATTGAGCGCGGCGGCGAGCCCTTGCGCGTCTTCAGCAACGTCCATGAGCCTGGTCTGCAAGACGGTGCCGAGTGCGCCGCCGATGCCGATCAGGAACACGACGATCGTGATCGTCCACACGTTATGGGCGGCAAGCGGAAAGAGCAGCAACATCACGGCGCTCCAGAGCAGCAATGAGCCTGCGGTTCGCATCAAGGCGCGATCCGCAAAAATGGGCACGACGACATTGCCGATCGTCAGGCCCACGCCGAATAGGCTCAGGATCAGCCCGGTCGCGGCAACGGAGACATGCGTGACCGACGCGAGAATGTCGGCCAGATAAGTGTAGACGGCAAAAAGACCGCCGAAGCCGATCGCGCCGATGCCGAGCGTCAGCCACACTTGCGGACGCCGCAACGCGCCCAGTTCGCGCAGCGGGCTCGCGTCCGTCGAGGCCGGCACCGAAGGCGCCCACAGTCGAACGCACGTCATCG
The DNA here is from genome assembly GCA_039593375.1 of Paraburkholderia sp. GTDB lineage: Bacteria > Pseudomonadota > Gammaproteobacteria > Burkholderiales > Burkholderiaceae > Trinickia. Next base: position 14,742 of record JBCNPL010000006.1, read on the forward strand.
TCAGGACCCCTAACGATGCGGCAAAGCCGAAACTCCAGCGCCAACCGATCGCGTGCCCCAGCCAATTCGAGAGCGGCACGCCGACGATGGTCGCGAAGGTCAAGCCGAGAAACATGCGACCGACAGCAACGGTGCGGCGATCCTCGGGCACGAGCGAAGTCGCGACGAGCGCTGCGATGCCGAAATAGGCGCCGTGCGGCAACCCGGTCAAGAAACGGAACACGAGCAACCATTCGTAGCTCGGCGCAAGGCCGCTCAATGTGTTCCCGATGGCGAACATCGCCATGAGCGCGATCAGCAACGTCCGCCGATCGAGCCGAGCACCGATCACCGCGAGCGCCGGGGCCCCAACCACGACGCCGAGCGCGTAGGCGCTGATCGCATGGCCGGCCGTCGGCGCGTCGATGCCGAGCCCCTGCGCGAACAACGGCAGCAGGCTCATCGTCGCGAACTCCGTCGTACCGATCGCAAACCCGCCCACCGCCAGCGCAAAAAGCACCAGCCCTGTTTTTCTTCCCGTCCCTACCTGGTGCATCAGTTTGCTCGCCGGATTCGTCGATGGATTCGTCTTTTACGAAACGGCGATTCTACTGGCATTAGGGAAACCACGTATTCGGGCCCCACATATTCTCCGGGACACCCTCGAAAAGACGCCTCGCACCGCGCGAAGCTTTAAAGCCGCTGTCCTGACCTCCTCATTTCAACGTGGGCCGACGGAGACTGCGCCCCGATCTCGGACCTCGATTCCTTGTCACATCATTTGATACGTTATATCATCGCACGTCAATATGATACGTTATATCGTTTCGACGCATTGAGCGACGCGCTGGCTTTCGCAGAAACCCTCGGCGCAATGGCCCCCCAATTCGAAACACAACGAGAACAGGAAGATGGAACGCTCACGTATAGTCCGAGCCTGCGCGATGGCGGTCGCGCCAATCCTTTGGTCGTATGCGCTCGTGGCTCATGCGGAGGCCGCTGCGACCGACGCCGCCGCCCGCACCCCAACCGACGGCACCCCAAATCAGGCAACGCCCTCGGATCCGAACGCACAGCAAGGCGGGGCAACGAGCCTCGACGTGACGGTCAATGCCAAGCGTCTCGATCGAGCTCGCAACGGACTGTCGCCCGAAGTCGGGAGCAGCGTCTACCGGATCACTCAGTCGGATATCGTCGACATGCCGCAGGGTGAGAACACGCCGCTCAATCAGGTGTTGCTGCAGGCGCCTGGCGTAGCGAACGATTCGTTCGGCCAGTTGCACGTGCGCGGCGAGCACGCGAACCTGCAGTATCGAATCGACGGCATCATGATTCCCGAGCCGATCAGCGGGTTCGGCCAATCGTTCGATTCGCGGATCGTCGATCAGGTCAACCTCGTGACAGGTGCGCTGCCGGCGCAATACGGCGACCGGACCGCAGGCATCGTCGACATTCGCACGAAGGAAGGCAACGCGGGCAACGGCGGCACGATCGACGTGTACGGCGGCAGCCATCAAACGATTCAGACGAGCGCCGAGGTTTTCGGCGCGAACGGCCCGCTCAGCTATTACTTCACGGGCACGCTCGGCGAAAACAACCTGGGCATCGAAGCGCCCACGTCCGACGCCAATCCGCTGCACGATCACACGCGCCAGGGCAACGGCTTCGGCTACCTGTCGTACATGATCGATCCGCTCACGCGCGTGAGCGTCATGTTCGGCGCCGCGGCCAATCACTTTCAGATTCCGAATACGCCGGGGGTGACGCCGGCGTTCACGTTGAACGGGACGTCGACATTCGATTCGTCGAACCTCGACGAAACGCAATCGGAGCTCAACAACTACGCCGTCGTTGCGCTGCAGGGCACCAACGGAGCCGCACTCGACTATCAGATCGCGCTCTACACGCGCTATACGCGCACGCAATTCAATCCCGATCCCGTCGGCGACCTGATCTTCGATGGCGTTGCTTCGCGAGACTTTCACAGCAATCAGGCCAACGGGCTGCAGGCCGATACGACGTACCGCCTCGGCGAGAAGCACACCCTGCGTGCGGGAATCATGTTCGAGCAGGAGCACGCGAGCTTCAACGACAGCGTCGCAGTGTTCCCCGTCGATGCGAGCGGCAATCAGCTTTCGGATCAACCGTTCACCGTCAACGATTCGAACAGCAAGACAGGCTACCTGTACGGGCTCTATCTGCAGGACGAATGGAAGCTTACGAGCAAGCTGACGCTGAACTACGGGGTGCGCTACGACCGTGTAGACGAATTCGTTCAAGCGGGACAATTGAGTCCGCGCATCGGGCTCGTTTATCAGCCGACCAATGCCACGACGGTCCACGCGGGCTATGCCCGGTATTTCACGCCGCCGCCCATGGAGCTTGTATCCGATTCGACGATCGGCCGCTTCAATGGCACGACGAATCAAGCGACAGGCTCGCAGAACGACCCTGTGAAGCCCGAGCGCAGCCACTACTTCGATATAGGCATCTCGCAGCGCGTCACGTCGGACCTCACGCTCGGCCTCGACGCGTACTACAAGATCGCACGCGACCTCATCGACGAAGGTCAGTTCGGCAATGCGCTCATTTTTACGGCCTTCAACTACGAACAGGGCCGCGTCTATGGTCTCGAGTTCACGGCGAACTACAAGCACGAAAACATCTCGGCTTACGCGAACGTTGCCTGGAGCCGCGCGCAGGGCAAGAACATCGAGTCGGCACAGTTCAACTTCGGCGCCGACGAGCTGGCGTTCGCCGCCAGCAACTGGATCTATCTCGATCACGACCAGCGTGTCACGGCTTCATTCGGTGGCGCCTACACGCTGGGCAGAACGACGCTCACGCTCGACGGCATCGTCGGCAGCGGCTTGCGCAGCGGCTTCGACAATACCGACAAGCTGCCATGGTACTGGCAACTCAATCTCGGTGTGATCGAACGTTTCAACGCGCCGCTCATCGGCAAATTCGATGGACGGCTGGTGCTCATCAATGCGTTCAACAGCGTCTATGAGCTGCGCGACGGCTCCGGCATCGGCGTGCAGGCGCCGCAGTTCGGGCCACAACGCGCGATCTACGCGGGCATTACGAAGCACTTCTAAGCATTTCCGGAGCAAAGCCTCATGAACGACTGGACTGGTGTCGCCGAAACCGTACAAGCGGGCGGCTGGGTGGTCTATCCGCTCAGCGTGCTCGCCGTCACGGCGTTGACCATCATGATCGATCGCACGTACGTGTTCTGGCGTTACGCGCATATTCCGGGAGACCTATCGCTAGTCAGCGAACCCGAGGTCGGCAAAAACAGCGGCAATGGCATGTCGCGCGCCGGCCCGCGCACGTTGCCGGCGAGGCATGCTTTGAGCCGCATCGAGGCCATTCTCTCCGATCATGAGGAGACGCCACTTTGGCGAACAGAAGGGCGAATCGAAACGGCGGCGACAAACATCGAGCGCGACATGAGCCGCGGCCTCTGGCTCCTCGAAACGATCGTGACGGCCGCCCCGCTGCTAGGCCTGCTCGGGACGATCGTCGGCATGATGCGCTCGTTCCGATTGATCGGTGGAGACGGCCTCGTGAGCCCCGCCGGCGTATCAGGCGGTGTTGCGCAGGCTCTCGTCGCGACGGCGATAGGCCTTGTCATCGCACTCGTCGCGCTTTTCGCGTTCAACTACTTTTCGCGGCGCATCGATAGGTTGATGGACGAGATCGAATCGTTCGCAAACAAGCGGCTCGGCGACATCCGCCTTTCTCGCGAAACGCGCAACCCGGGAGCGCGGCCATGAAACTGCGCCGCTCCCGCGTGTCGAAGCGCGGGCGCATCGAAATCATCCCGATGATCGATGTCATGTTCTTTCTGCTCGCAACGTTCATGTTGACATCGCTTGCGATGCAGCGCCTCGACTCCGTCCGCATCGATTTGCCGCGCGGACAGGCGCAGCAGATGCCGGCGGATCGGCCGGTAACGCTGTCGGTCAATCGCGAGAATCGGATCTATGTCAATCAACAACCGGTTGCGCTCGATCAAATCGTCGGCAGCGTAAGGCGCCTCATCGGCCCCGACGGCGATCTCGTCGTGGCCGCCGATGACGGCGCATCGCACGGCATCGTCGTACAAGCCATGCTCGAGGCGAGAAAGGCCGGCGCGCAGCATTTTCTCGTGGCCGTGCACCGTGAATAGGCGATTGGCCTCACGCAAGGCCGTGCGGCGCGGCAGCTTTCGGCGGCTCGCCGTTGCAACGTTGCTGGGCGCGGCTGCATGGGCGTTTTTTCTTTCGCACTCGCGGTGGCTGTTTTCCGGGAACGAACCTCTCGAACGCCGGGACGAACCGCTCGACATGCAGCTCGTCGAATGGTCTCCGACGCCGAACGATTCCGCGCCTCATGGCGCGGTTGCAAAGCCGCAGGATAAGGCCGTACCTCCGCTTCGCCGTTCGCTCGAGAAACCGGCGAAGGCGAAGCCGCACGTCTCGGAGCCCACACGGATTGCGGCGAGAACAATCGAAAACCAGGTACCTATTCCGTCTCGCGCAGCGGCGACGATCGGACAGACAACGTCGCGCTCCATGCCGAGCGCGCCGCCTCAACCCACCGAAGCCGCTGCGCCCCAATCGACGGCAAGCGCCGTATCGCCTACCGTCGCGCAGCAATTGACTGAGAGCCATTCGAATTCACAGGAAAGCGGCGCCGCCCGCGTCGTCGCTCAACCGTTGCCCGACTTACCGGACGATCTGCGCGAAGATGGATACCAGTTCATTGCGGTCGCGCGTTTTGTCATTCATGCGGACGGCACCTTCAATGTCGAGCTGATCAAGCCGACACCGAATCCGCGGCTCAATCAGATTCTCATCGCGACGCTGCATAAATGGCGCTTCGTCCCGGCGACCGAGGCGGGGCATCCCATCGAGAGTCGTCAGGACGTTCGTGTGCACTTCAACGTGGATTGAGCGGAAAGACGTGCGGACGCCGCTGGAAGCGGCTCTCGCATTCCGGCGAAAGCCGTTACTTCCGCATCACCCCACCGACGCCTCGCCCTCCCCAGGCTGTTTGCCCGGTTTGTCGGCCGGCGACTGTTTGCGCCCCTTGTCCTCGCGCTCGGGCATGCGGCTCCGCTCGTCGTCGTTGTGTTCCGCGGGCTTCGGATGCTCGAGATCCGGTTGCTGCGACTTGTCATTCGTAGAATTCATGCTGCCCTCCTGCGAATTCTCTTCGCTGATCCCGGCAAAGCGAGCAACTAGCGCGCCTGCGACGACCGGCATCCAATCAATCGGCATTGCATGCCCCATAGATCGAGTTGCACCTTGACATGCAGGTATTTACCTGCATATTATTGTCTCACACGTGAGCACAACGGATGGACGCTGACAAGGTATTCAAAGCGCTGGGCGACCCGACGCGCAGAAAGCTGCTCGACTTGCTCTGCGAGAGGAACGGGCAGACGCTGGGCGAACTCTGCGAGCACCTGGACATGGCGCGGCAATCGGCCACCCAGCACATCGGAATCCTCGAGGCCGCCAATCTGGTAAGCACAGTTCGGCGCGGCCGGGAGAAGCTGCATTTCATCAACCCCGTGCCGCTGCACGAGGTCTACGAGCGGTGGGTGCGCAAATTCGAGCGCCAGCGCCTCAGCCTGCTGCACGACCTGAAGAAGGAACTCGAAGGAGACTAGCGATGAGCAAAGAGAAGACGAGCTTCGTGTACGTGACCTACATCCGCTCCACGCCGGAAAAGGTATTCGAGGCCATTACGAAGCCCGAGATCGCGCGGCGCTACTGGGGCCACGAGAACGTCTCCGACTGGAAGCCGGGATCGACTTGGGAACACATACGCGCCAACGAACAGCGTACTGTCCAGCTGGTCGGCAAGATCGTGGCGATCGAGCCGCCCGCACGCCTGGTCATCACATGGGCGGCCCCCTCGGAGGCCGCCGATCCAGCCAGCCACAGCCGCGTGACGTTCGACATCGCGGCGTACGAGGACATGGTGCGGCTGACCGTCACCCACGACGAACTCGAGGCCGACAGCGGGATGGCCAAGGGGATCCAGCGGGGCTGGCCGGTTGTTCTATCCAGCTTGAAGTCCCTGCTCGAAACGGGACAGGGCCTCGACGTATTCGCCATCCCGAAGACGGCCTGATCCCGAGAAACGGCCATTTGCCCGCTCCACGACCGCCAGAGGACGATTTCAATGAACGTGCGCGAACTGTGCGAAGCAGACCTCGAAGTCATTTGCCGCCACCGGGAAGCAATGTTTCGCGAGGCCGGTCGCGGCGAAGCAGTCTTGCGGACGATGACGGACCATTTTCGCCATTGGCTCGCGCCACGGCTTCGCGACGGTCGCTACTTCGGCTTCATGCTCGCTGAGAACACAAATGTCGTCGCCGGGATCGGCCTGATGGAAATCGACTGGCCACCCCATCCGCTGCATCCGGTCACGGACAAGCGCGGATACGTGCTGAACGTCTATGCCGAGCCAGCCTTTCGCAAACGCGGTCTCGGCCGTGAGCTCATGGAATTGGCGGAAGCCGAGTTTGCGAAACGTGGCATCGAATATGCCATCCTTCATTCGACCGAACAGGGACGCAGCCTCTACTCGGGCCTCGACTGGCGAGAAACGACGGAAATGGCAAAGGCGATCGCACTCGGCAGCGCTCAATAGAAGGCGAACTCCGCAACGCCCGTTACGACGAACCCCGAACGCCTTCGAGGTGAAGGGCCAGAAAATCGACGAACGCGCGAATCCTCGTCGACATTTGATGCCGTTGGGCGTAGACGGCGTAGATATCGGCGCTCGGCGTGTCATAGCCGGGCAACACGGCCACGAGCCGACCGTCGGCCAAATATTCGTCGATGTCCCACTCGGCGCGCATGAGAATACCGTGGCCGTCGAGGGCCCACTTGACGGCGATCTCGCCATCGTTCGTGGTCAGGTTGCCGTTGATTCTCACCGTTTCGGTTTTGCGCGCGGCACCTCTGCCCGACGTCAGCCGCCATACGCCGTAGGCTTCGTCACCCTGCCGGATGCCGATGCAGTTGTGCTTGGCAAGATCGTGGGGGCTCGCCGGCATGCCATGCGAGGCGATGTAGGACGGTGCCGCGCAAAGAAGCCGGCGATTCGGAGCCAGCCTGCGCGCAACCACGCGTGTGTCGGGCGGCTCTCCGAATCGGACGCACACGTCGAACGTGTCCTCGGTCAGCGGCGGCGGCGTCACCGATAGCTGAAGTTGCACCGAAACCTGCGGATATCGCGCGACGAACCGTGATATCGCGGGACCGATATGGCTTCGGCCGAAGCCGAGCGTCGCATTGACACGCAACAACCCCTTCGGACTTTTCTTCGCACTGCCGAGCAATTCCGATAGCTCGCCGATTTCATCGAGGATCCGGCGCGCGTGCGAGAGGTAAAGCTCACCTTCCGGCGTAAGCATCATGCGCCGCGTGGTGCGATTGACGAGCGCGACGCCGGCGCGCTGCTCCATCTGCGCAAGCCGCTTGCTGACGGCCGCCGCCGTCAGCCCGAGTTCGCGCGCCGCGGCACTGAGGCTCCCCGATGCCGCAAGCGTCGAAAAGAAGCTCAAATCGGACGGGAGAACGGTTTCCGACACGGGCCGATTTGTGAATTGAAGTTAAGAATGCTTTGAGTTTAGCACCGGTTCCGTCCGCCGACGTTGCGTTAACTTCGGAGTCCTGACGACAATGTTTTGAGGACTGACGAGATGACGACGTACCGCATTGCTGCGATTCCCGGCGACGGCATCGGCAAGGAAGTGATTCCGGCGGGCAAAGAGGTGCTCGAAGCGCTCGCGAAGACGACCGATAGCTTCGCGTTCGAATTCGAGGATTTCGATTGGGGCGCCGATTACTATCGCAAGCATGGCGTGATGATGCCGGCCAACGGCCTCGACGCGCTGCGCGACAAGGACGCCATCCTCTTCGGGTCGGCAGGCGATCCCGACGTCCCCGATCACGTGACGCTATGGGGCCTGCGCCTGAAGATCTGCCAGGGGTTCGATCAGTACGCGAACGTGCGGCCCACGCGGATTCTGCCCGGCATCGATGCCCCGCTCAAACGCTGCAAGCCCGAAGACCTCGATTGGGTCATCGTCCGAGAGAATTCCGAAGGCGAGTACTCGGGCATCGGCGGACGCGTGCATCAGGGTCATCCGCTCGAAGCCGCAACCGACGTATCGATTCTCACGCGCGCCGGCGTCGAGCGCATCATGCGGTTCGCCTTTCGCCTGGCGCAATCACGTCCGCGCAAGCAGCTGACGGTCATTACCAAGAGCAACGCGCAGCGACATGCAATGGTCATGTGGGACGAAGTGGCGCTTCAGATCTCGAAAGAGTTTCCCGACGTCAGGTGGGACAAGGAGCTCGTCGATGCGTCGACCGCGCGCATGATCAATCGTCCTGCCTCGCTCGATACGATCGTCGCGACGAACCTGCACGCCGATATTCTCAGCGACCTCGCCGCCGCGCTCGCGGGCAGTCTCGGCATTGCGCCGACGGGCAACATCGATCCGGAGCGCCGCTATCCCTCGATGTTCGAGCCGATCCACGGATCGGCATTCGACATCATGGGCAAGGGCTTGGCCAATCCGATCGGGACGTTCTGGTCCGTCGTCATGATGCTCGAGCATCTAGGCGAATTCAGCGCCGCCAGACGGCTCATGCGCGCGATCGAGGCCGTCACGGCCAATCCGAAGCTTCACACCGGAGACCTCGGAGGCAGCGCGACGACCGCGCAGGTCACCAAGGCCGTGTGCGAAATCGTCGCGAATAGCGAAGCAACCGTCTAGTCCGCGGCACACGCGGGCTACGCGCCCCGCACACGGACGGACGCTTGTCCGCGACAGCAAGCGTTGGACCCGAGCGTACCCCTTGAAGGGGTGCGCCGATAAAACTTGCACCTCCGAAGGAGGAGACATGAGCATTGACCTCGAGCATCGAGTCTCGCGGAAATTGATGTGGCGGATCATTCCGTTCGTCATGCTGCTTTATTTCGTCAGCTTTCTCGACCGCGTCAACGTCGGATTTGCCGCGATGACGATGAACAAGGCCATCGGGCTCTCGCCGAGAGCATTCGGCCTCGGAGGCGGTCTCTTTTTCATCGGCTACTTCCTGTTCGAAGTCCCCTCCAATCTCATCCTTCACCGCATCGGCGCACGCATCTGGATTGCGCGCGTCATGATCAGCTGGGGCATCGTGTCCGCCGCCTCCGCATTCGTGGCGGGCCCCACGAGCTTCTACGCGATGCGCTTTTTGTTGGGCATCGCGGAAGCAGGGTTCTTTCCCGGCATCATTCTCTATCTGAGCCTCTGGTTCCCGGTGAAGCAGCGCGCGGTAGCGGCAGCATGGTTCATGGCGGCGGCGCCGATGTCGACGGCGATCGGCTCCCCGATCTCGGGCGCCATCATGCAGCTGCCGCGGGTGTGGGGGCTCGCCGACTGGCAAATGCTCTACATTCTCGAAGCGATGCCGGCCGTTTTGCTCGGTTTCGTCGTGCTGAAGTTTCTGACGGATAAGCCCTCGCAAGCGCAATGGCTGAACCCCGATGAGCGCCAGTGGCTGATCGCGAAGCTCGACGCGGAAGGCGGCATTAAAAAGGCACAGTCGGGGCATACCGCCGGCGCGATGAGCGCGTTGCGCGATCCGCGCGTCCTCGCGCTTGCACTCATCTATTTCGGAACATCGGCGGGGCTATACACGCTCGGACTCTGGGCGCCGCTGATGATTCGCCAGTTCGGTTTTACGCCACTCGAGACAGGCCTACTCAACGCCATTCCGAGCGTGCTGGCCGTCATTGCGATGATCGTCTGGGCGCGGCGCTCCGATAAAACGCAAGAGCGCACCTGGCATGTCGTCATACCGTGCGCGCTCGGCTGTCTCGGCTTCGTCTTCGCGGGGCAGGCGAGCACGGCCGCTTTTGTCGTCCTCGCGCTCGTCATCGTCAACGTCGGCATCAGCGCGGCGAAGGCGCCGCTCTGGGCCATGCCGAGCATGTTCCTGTCAGGCGCAGGCGCGGCAGCCGGCATCGCGATGATCAATTCGATCGGCAACCTCGGCGGCTTCGTCGGCCCGTTCGTGATCGGCTGGCTCAAGGTCGCAACGGGCGGCTATGGCGCGGGACTGTATGTGGTCGGCGCAACGCTCGCAGTATCGGCGATCGTCACGCTGTTGCTGAGCCGCAAGTCGGGCGAGCGGCCTGCCGTCGCCGTGGCGAGGCATGATCATTGAGCGGTCTACCTTCGGGATGCGGCACGCCCTGGTTGTTGCTGCCGAACACGCCGCCTGCGAAGTTGCCGATACAGCCTGCGCCGAGCTGCTCGATCAAACCGAGCACGATCCCCCCACCATGGCGCCGCCCCAGTTGCCGATGCCGCCGAGCACGAGGCCGTTGATCAACTACTGAATAAAAATATCCATGTTCCCATTCGAACGACCGACCGGCGCGCGTGCATCGAGCAGGCGCACCGGCTGGGTCAACGATCCGGATCGCGCCGATCAGTTCTTCACGAAGTCGAGCAGCGTTTGCTTGCCGGCAACGTACTTGTACAGCGAGATCGTGCCGTGCAGCAGATCGCCCTTTGCATCGAACTGGGTCTGGCCGAGCACGCCTTGGTAGTTCGTAGCCGGCATCGCGGCGAGGATCTTGTCGGGGGCCGTCGAGCCCGCGCGCTTCATCGCGTCTACGATCACGTAGACCGCGTCGTACGCGAACGGCGAATTCAGCACCGGATGCGCGCCGAAACGCTTCGTGTAGGCCGCCGTGAACGCCGCGCCACGCGGCATCTTCTCGAGCGGGGAGCCCGCGATCGAGCAGATCACGCTGTCGGCCGCTTCGCCCGCGAGCTTGGCCAGATCGTCCGCGCACAAACCGTCGCCGGCGAGAATCTTCTGCGAGAGCCCGAGTTGCTTCGCTTGCTTGGCGAATGGGCCACCCGTACCGTCGAGGCCGCCGTACATGATCGCGCCCGGTTGCTCGCCCTTGATCTTGGTCAGTATCGCGCGGAAGTCGGTCGCCTTGTCGTTCGTCGCATCGTGCGATAACACGGCGATGCCGTCGGCCTTCGCCTTCTTCTCGAACTCGTCGGCGAGACCTTGGCCGTATGCGGTCGCGTCGTCGACGATCGCGATCGTTTTCACCTTGAGCGTCTTCGAGGCATAGTCGGCGAGCGCCGGGCCTTGCTGCGCATCAGTCGCCACGACACGGTACGCGGTCTTGAATCCCTGCTGCGTGTAAGCCGGGTTCGTCGCCGACGGCGACACTTGCACGATGCCCGCATCGCTGTAGATCTTCGATGCCGGGATCGTCGTGCCCGAGTTCATATGGCCGACTACGGCGGCGACCTCGTCGTCGACGAGCTTCTGCGCCACTTGCGTCGCCTGACGGGGGTCGCCCGCGTCGTCTTCGGCATCGAGCACCAGCTTGACTCTCTGGCCGCCGACGACGAGGCCCTTCTCGTTGATTTCCTCGACCGCGAGGCGTGCGCCGTTCTCCGTATCCTTGCCCAGATACGATGCCGGGCCCGTCAGCGGCGCGACTTCGCCGATCTTGACGGTGGCGTCGGCGTACGCCGTCCCGACCAGGGCACTCAACATCCCGACAGCCGCCATGCCGCGGCCCAACGTTACGCTCTTGTTCATTGCTCCACCTTCACCAATGTTATGGCTTGGCCATCGAAATGGCGGCCACCGCGGGCACCCACTGCCCCCAAGCCGGTTTCACTCGCCTACTTCCGACGATCCACCGGACCGTCCCCGTCGGATCCGTGGTGATCCCACGCACGGCGCTATCGCTATCACAGCGGTGACGAATTTATGTGGACACAAACGAACGGCATTGCACCGATCTGCCAGAAAGCAGAAGATATGCGACACGGGCGGTGCGCCCGCGATGCGCCCTATAATGCCCGCGTCCTCTTTTGGCGGTGACGCATGCTCCCCTCCGATGATCCCCTTGCCGGCGAGGCCTCGGCCCACGAACTGGTCGAGCGGTTGGACGCACTCTCGAACGCGCCGGACACATCGCGCCGGCGCTCCGGCGCTGAGCTGAACGTCGGAATCGTGCTATGGCCGCGCTTTCCGCTGCTCTCGCTCGGCGGCCTGTGCGACGCCCTGCGTCACGCCGCCGACCGCAGCGATCAAAGCCGCCAACTGCGCTGCCTCTGGACGACGATCGGCGTCCCGAACAGCACCGTCGAATCGAGCTGCGGTATTGCGGTCCCGGTGCACGCGGCCTTTCCGGACGTGCGGCAATTCGACTACATCGTCGCGATCGGCGGCCTGCTGCCCCACCTCGATCAAGTCGACAAGCGCTACTGGGACTACCTGCGCGAGGCCGCCGAGGCCGGCGTGCCGCTGGTGGGCATCTGCACCGGCAGCTTCGTGCTGGCCCGGGCGGGCCTGATGGACAATCACGTCGCCTGCGTGCACAGCTTCCACTACGACGACTACCGCAACATGTTTCCAGGCCTGCGCGTGGTGACGCATGCCGACTACTTGATCGACGGCGAGCGCGTCACCTGCGCGGGCGGCATTTCCGTCATCGAACTCGCGGCCCGTCTCGTCAATCTCCATTGCGGGCCGGATCGCGCCGCGAAGGTGATCCATCAGATGACGGTGAGCCGCCGGGCCGGCTCGTCGTTCGTCGAGCGCCGCCGAGCGCTCGGCTACCTGTCGGTCGACGACGCGACGGTGCGGCACGCGGCCTTGCTGATGGAGGAAAATCTCGAGGCGCCGCTGAACATCGCGGTCATCGCCAAGATGGTCGGCACGAGCGCGCGCCAGCTCGAGCGCGCCTTCATGGCCGAGATGAAGGTGTCGCCCAACGAGTTCTACCGGCGCATGCGGCTGCGTTACGCGCGCTGGATGCTGCTCAATACCTCGCGCAAGGTGACCGACATCGCCTACGATTGCGGCTTCGCCGATTCCGCGCATTTCATCCGCGTCTTCCGCGAAGCCTACGGCGTGACGCCGGGCCGGCTGCGCGCCTCGCACACCGGCGCCGCCGCCGATTAACGCGCACCCGAAGCCGCGCCCACCCCGGCTCTACCTTCCCGCCGGCGCACGGCGGCTGCTGTCGCTTCTGTTCTATTTTTTTGCCGATCGGTGCAATCTCGCACGCGCTGCTTAACCGTACATTTCTCCACGGACATGAAGGCGTCGCTCGTCGGCGATGTTCGTCATCGCTCGAAAAATCATTAGCGAGAGGGCCCGGGGAAACGCACTGGCGCAAGCGGATCGCGCCAGTGCCTCCCTTCGCGATCACGCCAAAAACGACAACGGAATCAAGCGACATGCAAATTATGGTTTTGGGCGCGGGGGTCATTGGGCTGACGAGCGCCTATTATTTGAGCCGTGCGGAGCATCAAGTCATCGTCGTGGACCGGCATGCGGACGTCGCCGCCGAGACGAGCTACGGCAACGCGGGGCAACTGTCGTACAGCTATGTGGCGCCGCTCGCGGGCCCAGGGGTGTTGTCCAAGCTGCCCGTATGGCTCGCCCGCAAGGATTCCCCCGTGCGCTTCAGGCCCTCGCTGAGCGCCGAGCAATGGCGCTGGTGCATTCAATTCGCGCTCGCCTGCTCGCGCAAGCGCAGCGAGATCACGACGCGCCGCTTGCTCACGCTCTCGTTCGCGAGCCGCACGCTCATTCACGAGCTGATGCGCGACGAGCCGCAGCTCGATTTCGACTTCCAGCAATCGGGCAAGCTCGTCTTGCATCGCGACGCGCGTGCCATGCAAAGCGCCGTCGGCCTGCTCGAATTTCAGCGCTCGCTCGGTTGCGAGCAGACGGCGCTTTCGGCCGATGAGTGCGTCGAGCTCGAGCCGGCCCTCGCGCATGTGAGCAAAGACATCGCCGGCGGCATCTATACGCGTAGCGAAGATACGGCCGATTGCCACCGATTTTGCCGTGGGCTGGCCGAGATCCTGCGCGCACGTGGTGTGGAGTTCGTGCTGAACACGCCGATCGACGAGTTACGCCGCTCCGCGAGCGGCGACATCGATGTTCGTAGTGGCGGCACGACCCTGCGGGCGGAGAACATCGTCGTCGCGACCGGCACGGGCGCGGCGCGGCTGCTCAAGCCGCTCGGCATCGACGTTCCCGTCTACCCGCTCAAGGGCTACAGCTTGACCTACCCACTCGGGCCGCAGTCCGTCGCCCCGAAAATCAGCGTGACCGATTTCGCGCGCAAGGTAGTCTACGCGCGCCTTGGCGATCGGCTGCGCGTGGCCGGCATGGCCGACCTCGAAGGCTACTCGCTGAGACCCGATCCCGAGCGTCTCGCCACGCTGCGCGCCGAGACGGCCGCATTCCTCCCCCAGGTCGCGGGCGATCAGGGCCAGGCCAGCGAATGGACCGGCTTGCGCCCCGCCACGCCGCGCGGCGCGCCCATCATCGGCCCGACGCCGTACCGCAACCTCTGGCTCAACATCGGGCACGGCGCACTCGGCTTCACGCTCGCGACGGGATCGGCGGCGCTGCTCGCGAGCTGGCTCGACGATCGACCGCAAGCGACGCCTTCGAGTGCCTTCGCTTTGAATCACTGAACCTACCCGCCGCGCGCCTTGCGATCCGGCATACCGTCCAACCGAACGACATCGCATCGAATTCCAATGAGAGACAAGCCCAATATCGCAGTGATCGGCACCGGGGGCACTATTGCCGGTCGCGGCGAAAGCGCCGCCAATACCTCCGCTTACGCCTGCTCGGTACTGACGACGGACGAAATTCTGTCTGCCATCCCCGAAGCTGCGTCGCTCGCGAATTTGCAGGCGGAGCAATTGCTACAGATCGGCTCCGAGAACTTCGACAACGACCACTTGCTCAAGATCGGCAAGCGCGTTTCAGAAGTGCTCAAGGACGATGATGTCGACGGCGTCATCCTCACGCACGGCACCGACACGATCGAGGAAACCGCGTACTTTTTGCATCTCACGTTGAAAAGCCCGAAGCCCGTGGTCGTCGTCGGATCCATGCGGCCACCATCGGCGATGAGCTCAGATGCTTCGCTGAATCTCTACGACGCGATCTCGGTGGCGATTCATCCGGCCTCGCGCGGCAAAGGCACGCTCGTCGTCGCGAACGAGGAGATCCATACCGCACGCGACGTCATGAAGACCAACAGCTTCAAACTCGAGGCGTTCCGCTCGCCGTACGGCGCGCTCGGCTACGTGGTCGAGGGTGTGCCGCGCTACTACCGGGCGCCGTCGCGCGATCACACGATTCGCACCGAGTGGTCGATCGACGCCCTCGAGTTGCTGCCCAAGGTCGACATCGTCTACGCCTATGGCGCGCTCGAGCAAGAAATCATCGGCACGGTGGCAACCGATGCGCGTGGCCTCATCTTCGCCGGCACGGGCAACGGCAACATCGCCGAGCGCATCGTCGAGCCGCTGCGCGCAGCCACGCGCCATGGCTTGCAGGTCGTGCGCGCCTCGCGCACAGGCCACGGTGTCGTCATTCGCAACGGCGCGCAGCCCGACGACGAGTACGGCTGGATCGTCGTCGACGACCAACCTCCGCAAAAAGCGCGCATTTTGCTAATGCTCGCCTTGTCGAGCCAATCGCATGAACGCCCTGCTTTGCAGGCGGCGTTTTACCGCTACTGAACGCGCCTTTTCATGACAGGGGAAACCGTGCACATCATTACTGGCGACCAAGTTCACGAACTCATCACGATGAGTACAGCAGTAACATATCGGATCAACGCGTCGAACCAGCACTGCGGAGGCCCTTTATGCGCCAGGCACTTCAACACCTCGAAGTCGAAACACACGGACGAGGACTCGTCGAAATCACGACGCAAGTCAGAGAGTTCATCGATCAGCACTCGGTCGGCACCGGCCTACTGACGCTCTTTTGCCGACACACGTCGGCATCGCTGCTGATCCAGGAAAACGCCGATCCCTCCGTGCGGCGCGATCTCGAACGCTACTTCGAGACGCTAGCACCCGAGGACCCGAAGCGATACGAGCACGGCACCGAAGGTCCCGACGATATGCCGGCTCACCTCCGTACGGCTCTGACGCAGGTTCAATTGTCGATCCCAATCGAGCAGGGTCGCCTCGTGCTCGGCACCTGGCAGGGAATCTACGTGTTCGAGCACCGCCAGCGCGCGCATTCGCGCGAGATCGTGGCCCATATCATCGGGGATTGACGCCACACACTCGGAGCGCGTGCGCGATATCGAATCCGACAAGAAGATCCGATATCGCGAATGCGGTTGCCACAGCGGCGAGACGCATCGCGCCGCGTTTCATACTCAGGCGAGCGCCGCCTCACGTTCTTCGTCTGCCGTGACGGCTTCTTGAGGAGCGCTACGGATCATATGATCGAACGCACCGAGCGCGGCCTTGGCTCCTTCTCCAACGGCGATCACGATCTGCTTGAAAGGCACGGTCGTCACGTCGCCCGCTGCGAAGACACCCGGGACTGAGGTCGCTCCCTTCGCATCGACGACGATCTCGCCCCGCTCGGACAGCTCGACGGTGCCCTTCAACCATTCCGTGTTGGGCACGAGACCGATCTGGACGAACACGCCTTCGAGCGCCACGCGTTTCGACTCGCTTGTGCGCAGGTCCTTGTAGACAAGGCCGTTCACCTTCGTGCCGTCGCCTTCGACCTCCGTCGTCTGCGCGCGCGTGACGACCGTCACGTTGGCAAGGCTGCGCAGCTTGCGCTGGAGCACTTCGTCGGCCCTCAGGCTCTCGCCGTATTCGATCAACGTCACCTCGCGGACGATACCCGCCAAGTCGATCGCCGCTTCGACGCCCGAGTTGCCGCCGCCTATCACGGCAACGCGCTTACCCTTGAAAAGCGGGCCATCGCAGTGCGGGCAATAGGCGACGCCACGATTGCGGTACTCGCGCTCCCCGGGCACGCCGATTTCACGCCACCGCGCACCGGTTGCGAGGACAATGGTCTTCGCCTTCAACACAGCGCCGCTCGCGAGGCGGACCTCGTTCACCGCGCCCGGAATCAATGCCTGCGCGCGCTGCACGTCCATGATATCGACTTCGTACTGCTTCACGTGCTGCTCGAGCGCCGTGGCAAACTTGGGCCCCTCCGTCTCCTGTACGGAAACGAAGTTCTCGATCGCGAGCGTATCGAGCACCTGACCGCCGAATCGTTCGGCAAC
>JBCNPL010000060.1:0-10927 GCA_039593375.1 Paraburkholderia sp.
CGGGCCGGCCAGCGTCGGCATCGTCACACCCTCGGTACGCGCGTATCTCGGCGCACCGCCGTACCTGATCAAGCAGGGCGGTGTCGCCTGGGTATCGCAATCCAACGCAGTGACGAATGCCGTGCTCGGCTGGGCCGACGCGCGCGGGCTCGGTTTTTCACATGCGATCGCTCTCGGCGACGAGGCGGACGTCGACGCCGGCGATGTGCTCGACTATCTGGCAAGCGACAGCGCCACGCGGGCGATCCTGCTCGAGCTCACCACCGTGCGGGCGGCGCGCAAGTTCATGTCGGCTGCCCGTGCGGCCGCCCGCAACAAGCCCGTCCTCGTGTTGCGCACCGGCAGGGGCGACGCGAACGACGCACTCTATAGCGCCGCGTTCCGGCGCGCGGGCATGGTCCGCGTCGATGCGCTCGACGATCTGCTCGATGAAATCGAAACGCTCGGCGTCGGCCGCATTGCCGCGAGCTCGACGGCAACGCTCGTGACGAGCGATCGCGGCGTCGCGTCGCTCGCCACGGATGCGTTCGCGGCGGCGGGCGGCATGCTCGCGCAATGGTCCGATGAGACAGTGCGGGCGCTGGCGACCGCGTTGCCGCACCTGAGCCCTGGCAACCCGTTGCTGCTCGGCGACGACGCCCGGCCCGAGCATTTCCGCCGCGCACTGGAAGCGCTCGCGCCACGCGGCGATACCGGCACGGCGTTCGTCATTCACTCGAGCACGCACGGCGCACCGGTCGAGGAAGTCGCGCGCGTGGTCATCGACTGCCAATGCGTGGCCTATCGCGGCATGCTGGCTTGCTTCTTCGGCGGTCTAGAGACAGCGACGCGAGACGCATTGCGCGCACGCGGTATTGCGCTTCATCCGACACCGCAGCGGCTGGCTCGTGCGTTCACGCGCCTCGTCGATTATCGATTGGGCCGTGAGTTGCTGATGCAGACGCCGCAAGGGCTGCCCGCGCGGATACCGGCCGCGCTCGAGGCCGCGCAAGCGCATGCCGCGGCCGCGCTCGCCGAGGGACGGGCCGTGCTTTCGGGGGACGCGGCCGTACAGCTTCTCGAGCCTTTCGGGTTGGCGGTGAAGGCGGAAGCCGAGACTGGGCCTTCGGCGCGCGACACGATCGTCGACATCGCTGTCGAACTCTACGACGACGCTGAATTCGGACCCGTCTTCCGTTTTGCGGCTCCGCCCATCGACGGCGTATCGGCTCCGTTCGTCTTCTACGGCTTGCCGCCGCTTAATGCGACTCTGGCTCGCGAGGTCTTGTCGCGTTCACCACATGCTCACCGTGTCCCGATCGAGCCTGTGTTGAGCACGCTGACCGCGTTATCGGAGGCCGTATGCGTGATCGAGCAGATTGCGGGATTCGCCGCATCGCTGCGCATCACGTCTACCGGTGTGGAAGTCGTCGCGCCGCGTATCCGCCTGGCCCGCGCGCGAGGGCGTCTTGCCATCGTTCCTTACCCGCGCCGGCTCGAAGAGACGATCGAATGGCGCGGCTTGCGGCTGACGATCCGGCCGATTCGCCCCGAAGACGAGCAGGCCCATAGTGCGTTCATCGCGGCCATGTCGCCCGAGGATCTCCGTATGCGATTCTTCGGGGCCGTGCGCGGCTTCGAGCATTCTCAGCTCGCTCGAATGACACAGATCGACTATGACCGCGAGATGGCGTTCGTCGCCACGGCGGCCGATGCGAGCGGTGCCGCGCGAACACTCGGCGTAGTGCGGGCGGTCGCGGATCCCGACAATGAGTGCGCCGAGTTCGCCGTCGCGGTTCGCTCGGATGCGAAGGGCCACGGATTGGGCAAGTTGCTGATGAGGCGAATGATCGATTACGCGCGCTCGCGCGGCACGCGTTTCGTTACGGGGGAGATTCTGCGCGAGAACAGGGCGATGCTGGCGCTCGCCAAAGCGTGCGGCTTCGAGACGCATGCTTCGGAGGATCCCGCCGTCGTTTCCGTTCGGCTCGCGCTTCACCGTTAGGCTTGGCCGGCTTCCAGTTTCTCGAGCCGATATCCGTAGCCGTAGACGGGATAGATGCAGTATCCGTTCTGCGGACGCAGATCGAGCTTGATGCGAACCGACGAGACATGCGTATCGAGGGTACGCGAGGGGATGTCGGTCGATTGTTTCCAGACTGTCTCGACGATGTGGCTGCGCGACAGCGGCCGTCCGAGATTCCGAAACAGCAACAGCGCAACCTGGAATTCCTTTTGCGACAGCGTGATGGGGACGGCTTGACGGTAAACGACGTTCTCGCGCAGGTCGAAGACATATTCGCCGAATTCCTGCGAGGCAACGCTTTCATCGCGGCGATAGGCTCGCCGCAAAAGAGTCGATATGCGTGCGAGCAGAATCGGCGCGGCAACGGGCTTCACGACGTAATCGTCAGCGCCGGCATTCAATGCGGAGACGATGTCGGCTTCGCGCGAGCGGCTGGTCATGAAGAGCACCGGCAGGTCTTCGTGGCAGTGCTCGCGTACCCAGGCAAGCACCTCGTCGCCCTGCATGTCCGCCACGTTCCAGTCGAGCACGATCAGGTCGTAGCTTTCGCGTCGCAACTCACGGATCAGTGCGCGCCCTTCGGTGAAGGAGTGACAGGTATGCCCCGAAGGGCTTAGCGATTCGGAGACAAACTCCAATTGACTCGGGTCGTCGTCGAGGATGGCGATCCGCATGATCTGCGTTGGATGGAAGTGTTGTGCCGAAGCAAACGAGATTAAGCGATTCCCGGATTTGGTGCATTGCGGCCGGAGCTTTCGGTCCAGCGCCAGCAATGATGGAGCAAAACGTAAGGGTTTTCCAGTGTTTGGGTGAGGGTGATAGGCACGGCCCGATACCGCGGGCTCGACCTGGGCGGACTTAACAATTCTTGAGCCAATTGCCGAGCGTTCCTTTTTATACTGTCGGAAGGACCCAACCATTCGACGGCGGCGCGGGATTGGCCTGATACCGCCTGATACCAATAAGAACTTGCGTGACGGGGTGTTATGAGAATCGCCGTTCTGGACGATGATCCGGCGCAGGCTGACTTCGTATGTGAGACGCTGGCGGCGGCCGATCACAGTTGCTATTCCTTTTCCGAAGGCAATCTGCTCGTGGAGCGGTTGAAGCGCCAGACGTTCGATCTTCTGGTGCTGGACTGGAACGTTCCGGGCATGTCCGGCGAGGAAGTGCTTCGTTGGGTCCGCGAGACGCTCCCGGAGAGGGTGCCGGTGGTTTTCCTGACGAGCTGCGGCAGCGAGGCCGAAGTGACCTCGATCTTAGCGTTGGGCGCCGATGATTACCTCGTCAAGCCGGTCCGAGCCGAGGTATTGCGCGCGCGGATCGCGTCGCTGCTTCGCTGCGCCTACCGCTTCAACCCGTGTGAGGGAACGGAGACTTTCAGCGATTTCGTCTTCGATCTGCGCGCTCGCCAAACGACGGCGAACGGAATGCCGATCGCACTCACCGCCGAGGAGTTCGAACTCGCGCTGCTGCTGTTTCGGCACCTTGGTCGTCCGCTCTCGCGCGCTCGCATTCAGGAGACCGTTTGGAACAATGCCGCCGATGTCTCGCCGCGCCTGGTGGATACGCAGATGTCGGTCATGCGCGCCAAACTCAAACTGCGTCCCGAAAACGGCTACCGCCTCGCGGCGATCCATGGCTACGGTTATCGTCTCGATCGCGTCGAGGAGGGCAAGCCATGAGGCGCGACGACGATAAGCGGCAGGCCGAGCGGCCCTTGGCCGGGCCTGGCCGAGATCGTCGCGCCATGCACGGGTGGCTGCTTCGATGACATTGCTGGCTCGGCTGATCCGCTCACGGCTCGGGCGATCCCTAGGGCGCCGCTTCCTGCTCGAATGGGCCGCGACCGCCTGCTTAGGCATCGCGTTTGTCGCGCTGAGCTCAAGTTGGCGACTGACCTCGAGCCTCGATCATTTCGTCTACGACGATTTCCTTGCGTTGTCCGCGCGGCCGATATCGTCGGATATCGTGGTCGTGGAGATCGATGACGACAGTATCGAAGCACTCGGGCGCTGGCCGTGGCCGCGCAGCGTGCACGCTCGCCTCATCGATGCTCTCGTGAAGGACGGGGCCGCCGCGATCGTCTACGACGTGCTTTTCACCGAGCCCGGCGCGGACGACGCTGCGCTTGCGCGCGCGATGGCATCGAGCAAGACTTATCTGCCGATCCTGCTCGATTCCGCGGATGCGGCCGGCCATCGCGAAGCAGTGCTGCCGGTCGCGGCACTGGCCCATGCCGCGGCAGGGCTCGGCCATATCAACTTCGAAGTCGATCGCGACGGCATCGTGCGAAGCGTGGCACCGTATGAAGGCGACGCGCGTACGCGTTGGCCGCAACTGACGGTCCCGGTCTGGCGTGCCGTGGAAGAAGGCACGATACGCGTGGCTGACAGCGGCAAGTTGGCGCGCACGGCGCCCGATTTGGCAAAGATGAGTGAACGGAATGGCGAGCGGCGCTTGCTGATTCCGTTCAGTCCGCTCCGCGAAACCTACAAGAAGGTATCCGTCGCGCAAGTGCTGGCGGGGACTGTGCCGCCGGACTTGTTGCGAGACCGCATCGTGTTGGTGGGCTCGACGGCGTCCGGGCTCTACGATCACTTCGCCACGCCGATGTCCGGCCGGTTGGGTGTCATGCCCGGCGTTTATGCCCATGCAAGCGTGCTCGACATGTTGCTGAACGGCACGGCGATCAGGCCCGTATCGTCTCGGGGGCAACTCGTCGCGTGGCTGCTGCCGCTCGCCGCGCTGCTCGTCGGATTTCTCGTGCTCTCTCCGATGTTCTCGCTGGGGCTCGCGGTTCTGCTCGGTCTTTTTGCCGTTGGCGTCGATGCAGTGCTGCTGCATACGCTACGACTCTGGGTCTCGCCCGTGCCCGCGATCCTCGGGCTCGTCGCGGTTTATCCGGTATGGGGCTGGCGCCGCCTCGAAATGACGATGGCCTACCTGCGCAAGGAATTGCGGCATCTCTCGGATGAACCGTACTTGCTGCCCGAAGCGCCGACGCCTCGAAACGAATTCATGGGCGACGCGCTCGAGCAGCAGATGTCGCTGATGGCTCAGGCGGCACGGCGGGCGAAAGACATGAAGCGTTTCGTCTGGGACAGTCTCGACAATGGGCCAGAGCCGATCTTCGTCGCCGACGTGAACGGCATCGTGCTGATCGCGAACCGCGCAGCGCGCGCCTATTGCGCGCGACTTTCGACGCCCGGCCCGGAGGGCAGGCCATTGCAGGCCGTACTGACCGATTGCTCATTCGTGAAGACGGTCGGCGCCGAGCCGGAAGATGAACTGATCGCGCGCAGGGACTGGCCGGCCGTGATGAATCCGGCACGCCCCGAATACATGCGGATCATGACGGACGGCATCGAAGTGCATTGCCGCGACGACCGCGACTACTTGCTGCGCTACTCCCAATGCAGCAATGCGTTCGGCGACGTCACGGGCTGGATCGCAGGCCTGGTCGATGTGACGGCGCTGCACGAAGCCGAACGCCAGCGCGAGGATGCGTTGCAACTGTTGTCGCATGATATGCGTTCACCGCATGCTTCGATTCTTGCACTCGTCGAAATGGAACGCACGCGCATCGAGTCCGAGCAACTGCGCAATGTCATGGATCGCATCGCGCGCTACGCAACACGAGCACTGACGCTTGCCGACGACTTCGTGCAACTTGCGCGCGCCGAATCGCAGGCCTACGAGTTCGAGCCCGTGAATCTCGCCGATCTCGTAGTCGACGCGAGTGATCAAGTGTGGCCCCAGGCGCATGCGAAGCGCATCCGCATCGACGCGGAATTCGACCATAGCGAAACGTGCTGGATTCGCGCTGATCGCTCGTTGTTGACGCGGGCGCTCGTGAACATCCTGCAGAACGCCATCAAATACAGCCCGGACGACACGCGCATAACGTGCAGCATACTGCCCGCGAGCGCGTCGCTGGCCGGCGGCCACGTGAGCTGCTCGATTCGCGATCAGGGGTACGGCATTCCGCTCGAAAAGCAAGGCCGCCTGTTCGAGCGATTTCGGCGCTTCCATGCCGGCGAGCGTCCCGAGGTGGGCGGCGCGGGGCTGGGCATGGCGTTCGTGAAGACCGTCGTCGTGCGGCACGGCGGGGAGGTGGCGGTTCACAGCGAGGAAGGCAAAGGAACGGAATTTGTCATTTCGTTGCCTCCCTTGGCGGAGGAGGCGGAGCTCGAGCAGGCTGGCGAGCCCGCGTGAGCCCCTGCGTGCCCGCCGCTCGGGGCCGTGCGGCGTCCCGCCGGCGACCTGACACTTGTTTGCAGTCGTCTTTCGGGTGACTTGGCATAATTTGCGCGCTGGACAAAATCCTGCTCGTTGCGCTTGTCGAGGGTCGACAGCGAGACCGAGCGGCAACGAGCGTGCTTTTGCGTCACGAATTCAAGGTTACCGAAGATGAGCGGGCAATCAATGAGTGAAGTGTTCTGGGGCGGGGCCCAACCTGCCCGTCGAGGCATGGCGTGGTTGTCGTCGGTGGCGGCGTCGGCTCGCCGCTTTTGCCGAGGTCTCGAGGACGCCGAGCGTGGACGCTTGCAAGCCAGGATTCGCCAACTGGAAACGGAGGTGGCGCGACTGTCGCATCTCGCCGTGACCGACGAGTTGACCGGCGCGTTCAACCGTCGGCATATCGACGAGATCTTCGAGACTCGCGTGTCGTCGCCCAGTGCGAACGAGCCCCTTGCGTTCTGTCTGTTCGACATCGATGGCTTCAAGGCTTACAACGACACGTACGGCCATGGTGCGGGTGACGACGCGCTCAAGCAGATCGCGCAGGCCGTGCACGGTCAGTTGCGCCAATCGGGCGACAGCTTGATTCGTCTCGGCGGCGACGAGTTCTGCATTCTCTTGCGTGCCGAATCGCCGGCCGACGCGCTGGCCGCGATCGATCGCCTGCGATTGGCGGTGCGCGCCCTCGCGTTGCCGCATCCCACCAAGAGCAACGCGGTGCTGACGGCGAGCTTCGGCTTTGTATGGCGAGGCGCTCGTGGGGCGACGCGCCACTTGCCCCGCGATCTTTATCGCCACGCGGACCGTATGCTTTACGAGGCGAAGCGCGCAGGCCGCGATACGGTGAGGCTCGCGGTTCTGTAAGCGCCGCACGGATCGCCCGCGGCGATCCGCTTCGCGCTCACGCGGCGAGCTTGGCCGCCGCTTCGTCGACCTGCGCTCGCGAGATCGACAGTTCATCGAGCCACGCCTCGGCATATACGCCGCCCGTTTCGCGCTCGAGGCGCGCAACCGTTGCCGCGTTGCGCGTCGTATCCTTCGGCGTGGCAAGGAAACGCTTGATCGATTCGCCGGCCTTGAACGCGTCGAAAAGCGGTCCGCGAATCTCGTCGGGCAGCGTGCGGGTCCATTGATAGGGCTTGCCGTTGAACGTCAGGGTCGGCGGCAATACACGCTCCTTCTTCGCCGATGAGGCGATGAGCCCGTAAGTCCGAGCCGCGTCGCCGATCTGCTCGGGCGAGAAAAGCTCCTCCGGCGCGATGTCGAATTGCGCGATGTAGGCTTCGATGGCCTTCATGGCGGCCGCGCGGTCGTCGCGCTTTTGCTGTGCACGCTCGACGATGAGCCGCAGCTCGTCGGCTTCTTCGCTCGTGATCGTGAAGCTCGCCTGCTTTTGCTGCAGTTCGGTGAAGCGCTGGAATTCGGAGTCGGTCAAAAGTTTTGCCATGGATCGGATCGCGGGTCGACATGCGCCGCGTGCGAGGACGCCCGGCGCGAATTTCGAAGGGCCGCCATTCTAGCGTCAGACGGCCGCGCGATCCAGAGGCGTACGTTTTATTACCGAGCGGATGAAATCGACGGTCGCGGATAGCACGGCGTCCGGGCATTCCTTATGCGGCGTGTGTCCGCAGCCGGGTAGCAGCGCTGCTGTGGCCGGCCCCGCGGTTTGCCGCGCGATCGAATGCAATTGGCGCGGTGTACCGTATCGGTCGTCCTCGCCCTGCATGACCAGAAGCGGCACTTCGATGCGCGGCAGCAGCGCCTCGATACTCCACGCTGCGAACCCAGGATCGAGCCACGCACCGGACCATCCGCGGAAGACGTCTTCCGTCTTCGTGCCGTGATAGCGCGCCAGGTTGGCCAGCTTGCCGGACTCGTAGGCGACGACGGCAGCGCGGATGGCGGCGAGCGTCACGTCTTCGGCGAAGACATGGGCCGCTTCGGTCACGATGCCGAGCAGCCCCTCGGGGCGCGTTGCCCCATAGAGGAGCGCGATGCTGCCGCCGTCCGAATGACCGAACACGATGTGCGAGGCGCCGCCCGGCAGCAAGCCTTCGACGACTTGCGGCAAGTCGCGCGTGGCAGCCGCATGAAGGTAGTGGGCGGACCAGGGCGGCGGCAGTGCCGAGGAGCGGCCATACCCGAGGCGGTCGTAGGCGATCCCGGGACAGCCGCTCGCCGCGCAAAGGCGTTGCGGGAAATCGCCCCACATGGCCGTACTGCCGAGCCCTTCGTGCAGAAAGACGAGGTGGGGCAACGCCGGCTCGCCGTCGATGGATAGATAGGCAATCGTTCCGTCGGCAATCTTGAGTTCGTTCATCGATCAAAGGCGAATGAATCCCCGGGCTGCGAGCCTCGCGCGCCGACTGGTCCGCGCGAGTCGCGGCGCCTAAGCGCTGGCGTCGTCATGGCAAACCGCTTCGACGTTGTGACCGTCGGGATCAAGCACGAATGCGCCGTAATAGTTCGCATGATAGTGAGGCCGCAGGCCGGGCTTGCCGTTGTCTTTCCCTCCGGCGGCGATGGCCGCGGCGTAGAACGCGTCGACTTCTTTGCGATCCTTGGCGCGAAACGCGATATGAATCGGCGGATCGTTCGGCGTGCCCTTGCCGATCCAGAAATCGGCCACGCCGCCCGAACCGTAGCCCGCCTGGTCCGTGTGACCCGTCACCGAAGCCGGGAATTCTCGGAGCAGCGCATAGCCGATAGGCGCCAAAGCCTTCGTATAGAAATCCTTGCTCGCTTCGAAATCACGTACCAACACACCAATATGGTCGATCATGTTCATCTCCGGAGGCCGCGATTGGCCGAGTTGGAAGAATCGACAAACGACGAAAGCAGGAACATCGAAATACGACGCCAGTGACAAGCGACTAGCGGTGGTTGGCGCCGCTGTCGTCCGGCGCCGTTGCAGGTGCGGTCGCGGATACGCGGCCGCCGGCATGGTCGTTGTTGCCGCTCGAGCCGTCGCCGACGCGGTTGATCGTGCCCTGCGCGAGCGCCACGAGCGTCTCCTTCTCGCTATCGAGCACATAGACATGGCACTGGCAGGTGGCATGGCCGCGCCCCGCGTAGACGAGCTCGGCGCGCGCCAGCAGCGCGCCGCGCACCGCCGGGCGCAGGTAATTGATCTTGTATTCCGCGGTCACGACGCGCGGACCGAGTGCAATCGCGCCGGCGAACGTCAACGCGTTGTCGGCCAGATAGCTGATGACGCCGCCGTGGACGAAGCCGTGCTGCTGCCGCAATTCGTCGCGAATGGGCAGGCGCAGCGTCAGGCCGCGATCGCCGATCTGCACGAGCTCGGTGCCGAGCAGCATGCTGAACGGTTGGGCATGCAGCGCACCGCGGGCAAGATCGAAGAAATCGGTCATTGGGAGACCCCTCGGGGCGCGGCCCCGTATCGTATTCGTTCCACTCTAGGAACGGTTCGTGACGCGCGTCAAGCAGCCGATCCGTTTTCCGCGGTCCGTGGTCCGCATCAGGGCCGTATCAGCCGGCATCCGGCAGGCATTCGGCAGGCGTCGAGTCAGCATCACGTCGGCAGCGAGGCGTAAGCCGTGGCGAGGTGGTAGGGCGTCGTCGACGGCATATCGGCTCGCGCGACCTCGCCGCCGGCCGTTTTACATTCGTACCAGCCGAGCGGATGCAGAAAACGGGTGCGGAAGCGCTCGATTTGCGGGGCCAGGGCGGCGCGGTCGGCCGGTGCGCCGCGCGTCGCGAGCGCACGCAGGTATTCCGTCTGTGCCCAGATGCGCTGCGTCGAATCCTGTATCGACCCGTCCTCGTTGAGCGCGGCGCAGACGCCGCCCGTTTGCGCATCGACGCCGTGGCGCTGCGCGAAGTCGAACGCGCGCTCGAGCGACTCGGCCAGCCCCGATGCGGCGATCGCGCGGTCGGCGCGCGCAACCAGGTAGAACCATTCGAATTGATGACCGGGCTCGATCCGGTTGCCCTCTGCCCCGATCGGCAGCTCCGCGATCGCGCCCGTCGGAGCGTGGACGAAGGTGCGGGCAACGGCCTCGGCAAGCCCGGCGAGCGCTCCGTCGAACGCGGCGTCGCGCGTCGCTTCGTGCGCGGCCAGATAGGCTTCGGTCAAGTGCATCAGCGGATTTTGCAGCGGTCCGCCCTGTACGGACGAAAAGCGCTCGTCGAGTGCCGAATGAAGCAGTCCTTGCGTGGCGGCGAAACGTTCGCCGATGAGCGAGGCCGTCTCGCCGAGCACTTCGCGCGCATCGCTATCGCCGAAAGCGGCCAGATAGTAGGCGCAGGCGAAAACGACGAAGGCGTGCGTGTAGAGATCCTTCGTCGTGTCGAGCGGAGCGCCTGCCGCATCGACGCTGTAGAACCATCCGCCACGGCGGTCGTCGCGGAAATATCGGCGCAGTGAAGCAAAGAGCGTCTGCGCATGAGCCGCATCGCCCGCGCGCGAAAAGACGAAAAGCTGCCGCGCGCATGCCATCGCCCGGTAGCGCACGACCGGCAAGGGCGTCTGGTCTTCAGCCCGCACGGCCTCGTACGGCAACTGCATCGACGGATTGAAGCCTTGTCCGCGCCAAAGCGGGAGGACGGTTTGCGCAAAATGAGCGGAGAGAGCGGTGGCCTGAGCCGAGATCGCTACATCGTTCGGAGTTGACATGGAACGGGAAGTGAGTTCGAAGGTCGAGTGCGCCGGCA
>JBCNPL010000600.1:0-2560 GCA_039593375.1 Paraburkholderia sp.
CATCCGCAACGAATTGCGAAGCAGGTCGCGAATCGTCACGAGTCCCGCTCCGTCGAAGCCGCCCGGTCGGCTTTCGAGGCGCACGACGTGCGGATGGTTGAGCGAGAGCTCGGCCGTGTCTTCGATCGTCACGACGCGTTCGGACTCGGGAATATGAAACGCGAGCGCATTGAGCAAAGACGTTTTCCCTGAACTCGTACCGCCCGAGACGAGGATGTTGCAGCGAGCGGCCACGGCCGCTTCGAGCAGCGCGCCGATTTCCTCGTTGTAGGTACCGTTCGCGAGCAGATCGGACGGCCGTAGCGGATCCTTGCGGAACTTGCGGATCGAGACGGTCGGCCCATCGAGCGAGAGCGGCTCGATGACGACGTTGACGCGCCCCCCGTCCGGCAGGCGTGCATCGACCATCGGATTCGATTCGTCGAGCCGCCGGCCGATCGGCGCGAGAATCCGGCGCACGATGCGCAGCAGGTGGGCATTATCGGTGAAACGCACGGGCATCTTGGTGAGAATGCCGTGACGCGACACGTACACGTCGCGGTAGCCGTTCACGAGGATGTCTTCGACGGCCGGGTCGTTGAGCAGGTCCTCGATCGGACCGAAGCCGGCCAGCTCCTTCGTGAGCGCCTCCGCGATCAGCCGCACTTCGCTCTCGTTGATCGGGATATGGCGCAGCCGCACGAAGCTGTCGATTTCGAGGTCGACGAACTGATTGATCGCGGCGCGCGACCATCGGCCGAACTCGGCGCCCAACTCCTCGATGCGCGTGAGCAGGTGCTCGTGCGCCGCGTTCTTGACGTCGTGAAACTGCTGCGTGTGCACGAAGGAAGAGGCGTCGTCGGCGAATTGGATCTCGTTGGGCATCGTCTATGACCGCTTCTGAGGGAGGTGGATAAAACGCTTGATGCGCGCCAGGCCGGCCGCCGCTTGTTTGCGGGCGGCAATCGCTTTATCGAGGCCGCGGCGATCGTCGTGCTCGCGACCGGGCTCGCCACTGCCTTCGTCCGGTCGCGCCGAGAGCCGCTGCGCGAGCGCGGTCACCGCGCGTACGTAGGGATCGCGCTCGGCGGCGTCCGCGATCAGCTTGCCCTGGTTCGCCGCGCGCCCGAGCGGGATGTGCCGCGCCGGCACCGTCGCGACGAGTCGCAGATCGAGCCGCGATGCAATCTGATCCGCCGCGAGCCCCAATTGCGGATTGAAACGATTGACGACGAGCCCGAAACGGCTCGTATCGACCTGCGCCTCGGCGAGCTCGCGCAGCAGATCGATCGCCGAGACGATCGATGCGATCGACGGGTCGCAGACGAGCCAGACCTCGTCGGCCGCGCGCGCGACCTGGGCAATGAATTCGCAGTTCGAGAAGCCGCCGAGGTCGACGATCTGGCGATCGAAAAATGCGCGCAGCCGATTGAGCAGCGCGACGGCCGACGAGAACGACACCGTGCGCAGCATCGACAGATCGGGCGGCAGCGTCGTCAACGCCAGTCCGCTCGCATGATGCGTCAGCGCCGTATGCACGAACGTCTTGTCGAAACGTCGCAGATTGCGCACCGCCTCGACGAAATCGAACTCGCTGCGCGTGTTGAGGTAAAGCATCGAGTCGCCGGCGGGCAGGCCGAGATCCACCAGCGCCGCATGCTTGCCGGCCGCGGCGCCTTGCCTTTGCAGCAGTACGGCCAGATTGGCGGCGAGCGTCGTTACGCCGACGCCGACGCGCGCGCCGAGCAGCACCGTCAGCCGTCCATGCCGCGCCAACGGCTCCGCAACGTTCTCGAGCACGTTGCGCGTGATGCGCACGGCCTCGTCGGGGCCCGCGCGCACATCGATGAAATCGCGCACGCCGGCACGCAGCGCGGCGATGGCGCCTTCGGGCTCCGCCACCGTGCCGACGGCGACGATCTGGAGCTGCGGCGAACGCGCGCGCACCGCTTGCACGGCGGATGCGGCGGCTTCGGCGTCGCCACCCGAGAAATCGACGAGGATCAGCGACGGATGCAGCGCGGCGATCCGCTGAAGCAGTGCCGCAGGTTCAAGCGATACGTGCTCCACCACGCCCGCCGCCGCGAGCGTGTCGGCCAGCCAACGCGCAGTCGAGTCGTGCGCCGACGCGAACACGAAATGATCGACGACGTCTCTCTCGGTCAACGGTTCAGCCCTCGCATTCACGCTGTTCCCCCTTCGCCCAAGGGAAGCCTCCCCCAAGGTCGTTCGCTTTCGGCGCGCTCGCGCGGCGCCGCGTTCATTGCGAAAACCCCGGCCCGGCATCGCGCGAGAGCGCGCCGCCGAGGTAGCTGCGCCAAACCGGCGCGTTGCGCTCCTCCGATTGCTCGCCCGGCGTCGCCGGCAATCGCGCGCCCTTGGCAAGCGGAGACACGAGATGCGGCGTGACGATGATGACGAGCTCTTCGTCGCTTTGGGAATAATTCAACTGCTTGAAGAAGGCGCCGATGATCGGCAGATCGCCGAGCACCGGCACCTTGCTCACGTTCGAACGCGTCTCGCGGTCGACGAGTCCGCCGATTACGAAGCTTTCGCCGTCGCCAAGTTCGACCGTGGTGTC
>JBCNPL010000601.1:0-2560 GCA_039593375.1 Paraburkholderia sp.
CCACCGCGCGTGCGCGCGCTGCTCGATTTCCTCATCGAGCGTTTCGCGCACGTGGAACGGCATTGGGTGGACCTGCCGGGACTCCCCGGATCGGGCCCGGGGCTCGACCTGCCGAACGCAGGCCCTCCGGGCCGAGGCCGGCAACCCGAAGGGCTATAATTCAGGGCTGTGCGGACGAGTCTTGCCGATCCAGTCGATCGGCATCGCACCCTTTTTTCTCCATTTCAACCGCCCCCAGGTCAACCACTGCGATCGGCGACTTCATGACCAAGAAAGTTTATGTAAAGACCTTCGGCTGCCAGATGAACGAGTACGACTCCGACAAGATGATCGACGTGCTCGGGCAGGCGGAAGGCCTCGTCAAGACGGACAGCCCCGAAGAGGCGGACGTCATTCTTTTCAACACTTGCTCCGTGCGCGAAAAAGCGCAGGAGAAAGTCTTCTCGGATCTCGGCCGCGTGCGCGAGCTCAAGGAAGCGAAGCCCGATCTGCTGATCGGCGTCGGCGGCTGCGTCGCGAGCCAGGAAGGCGCGGCGATCGTCGCGCGCGCGCCTTACGTCGACCTGGTCTTCGGCCCGCAAACCCTGCATCGCCTGCCGCAGATGATCGGCGCGCGCCGCGAGACAGGGCGAGCTCAAGTCGACATTTCGTTTCCCGAGATCGAGAAATTCGACAATCTGCCGCCCTCGCGCGTCGAGGGCCCGAGTGCATTCGTCTCGATCATGGAAGGCTGCAGCAAATACTGCAGCTACTGCGTCGTCCCCTACACGCGCGGCGAGGAAGTCTCGCGCCCGCTCGACGACGTGCTGACGGAGATCGCCGGGCTCGCCGACCAGGGCGTGCGCGAAGTCACGCTGCTCGGCCAGAACGTCAACGCGTACCGCGGGCCGCTCACGGCCGGCTCGGCCGAGATCGCCGACTTCGCCACGCTGATCGAGTACGTCGCGGACATGCCCGGCATCGAGCGGATCCGCTACACGACCTCGCACCCGAAGGAGTTCACGCAGCGTCTCATCGATACCTACGCGAAGGTCGACAAACTCGTTTCGCATCTGCATTTGCCGGTGCAGCACGGCTCCGACCGCATCCTCATGGCGATGAAGCGCGGATACACGGTGCTCGAGTACAAATCGGTGATCCGCCGGCTGCGCGCGATCCGCCCCGATCTGTCGCTCTCGACCGACATCATCGTCGGCTTCCCTGGCGAAACCGAAGCCGATTTTGCCAAGACGATGGCGCTCGTCGACGAAATGGGCTACGACACGAGCTTTTCGTTCATCTATAGCCCGCGCCCCGGTACGCCGGCCGCGAACCTGCACGACGCCACGCCGCGGCAAGTCAAGCTCGAGCGACTGCAGCATCTGCAGGCGACGATCGATGCCAACGCCTCGAGGATCAGCCAGGCGATGGTCGGGGGGATCGAGCGGATCCTCGTCGAGGGGCCGTCGCGCAAGGACCCGACGGAGCTCGCCGGACGCACGGCGAACAACCGCGTCGTGAACTTTCCGGCACCGGCCGCCGCGCACGCGCGCCTCATCGGGCAGATGATCGACGTGCGCATCGGCCACGCCTATCCGCACTCGTTGCGTGGCGAACTGGTGCTCGCCGACGCCGCGAAGCAGTGAGACCCTCATTCAGGACTATCGTTCGGGACTACCGCTTGACCTTGAAAACAGCTCAGCCCCTGGAATTCAACGCGCCGCGCGACGACAACGCGCGGCTTGCCAACCTGTGCGGACCGCTCGACGAGAACCTGCGGCAGATCGAGCAGGCGCTCGACGTGACGCTGCAACGCCGCGGACACAGGATCGCGATCCGCGGGCGTGGCGCCAAGCTCGCGCTCGGCGCGCTCGAAAACTTCTACAACCGCGCGCGCGAGCCGCTATCGGTCGACGACATCCAGCTCGCACTCGTCGAAGCGCGCCATCCGGGCAACCGCGGTCCGAGCACGGGCGAGGAACCGCTCGAAACGGCGGGCGTGCGCTACGACCCCGACCATCCGTTCGACGAACCGGCGGGCCTCGACGACGAGGACATCGAAGAACTGGGGCCCAAGCTCTACACGCGCCGGGCCGACTTGCGCGGGCGCACGCCGCACCAGCGCGAATACCTGAAACAGATCGTTTCGCACGACGTGACGTTCGGCGTCGGGCCGGCTGGCACGGGCAAGACCTATCTCGCCGTCGCCTGCGCCGTCGATGCGCTCGAGCGCGACCAGGTCAAGCGCATCGTCCTCACGCGGCCGGCCGTCGAAGCCGGTGAGCGCCTCGGCTTCCTGCCGGGCGATCTCGCGCAGAAAGTCGATCCGTATCTGCGTCCGCTTTACGACGCCCTCTACGATCTGCTCGGCTTCGACAAGACGGCCAAGATGTTCGAGCGCCAGATGATCGAGATCGCGCCGCTCGCCTACATGCGAGGCCGTACGCTGAACCATGCGTTCATCATTCTCGACGAAGCGCAGAATACGACGCCCGAGCAGATGAAGATGTTTCTCACGCGCATCGGCTTCGGCTCGAAGGCGGTCGTCACCGGCGACACGACGCAGGTCGACCTGCCGCGT
>JBCNPL010000602.1:0-2553 GCA_039593375.1 Paraburkholderia sp.
TTCGAGACGGATGAGGTCCCTCCCGAGGAAATGGCCTCTCGGATCCGCGAGATAACGGCGGCCGCGCTGCCTTGGCTCGTTGCCGAGCGTGACGGTCGCGTTGTGGGCTACGCCTACGCAAGCAAATGGAAGGGGCGCTGTGCGTACCGCCATTCGGTCGAAAGCACGGTCTATGTGGACGCCGAGCACATGGGGCACGGCATCGGCACGGAGCTCTACGACGCACTGCTCGCTCGCTTGCGTTCGGGAAAGACGCATGTAGTCATCGGTGGCATCGCTCTGCCGAACGAGCGCAGCGTGGCGCTGCACGAGCGCTTCGGCTTCCGAAAGGTCGCGCACTTCAACGAAGTCGGCTTCAAGTTCGACCGCTGGATCGATGTCGGCTACTGGCAGATCACGCTATAGCTCGTCGCTGCCGGTATTCGCTTGGCGGTGTCCGCCGCGTGGAACGACCGGGACTCGTGCTCGCAATGCCAAAGAGTCCGCGCTTGGCGTCGGCGCTCGACTAGTCCGCGCTTGGTCTGCCGCATTGCGCTCGCAGGCCTGCACGTTCGACGTGCGGCGTGTATCCTGATTCGCCTGTTTCATGACGGAGGCGAAGATGGAAAAGCGCAAACTGGGCGGATCGGCGCTCGATGTGTCGCCGATCTGTTTCGGCGGCAACGTGTTCGGTTGGACGGCGGACGAAGCGACGTCGTTTTCGCTGTTGGACGAGCTCGTCGATGCCGGGATCGACTTTATCGATACGGCCGATGTCTACTCGCGCTGGGCACCCGGCAATCAGGGCGGCGAGTCGGAGACGATCATCGGCAAGTGGTTCAAGCGAAGCGGCAAACGGAATCGGATCGTATTGGCGACGAAAGTCGGCATGCTCGACGCACGGCCGGGTTTGTCGCGGGCGAACATTCTGCAGGCGGCGGATGAATCGCTGCGCCGTTTGCAGACCGATTACATCGATGTCTATTTTTCTCACCGCGATTTCTCGGATACGCCGCTGGAGGAAACGCTCGGGGCCTATCAGAAGCTGATCGAAGCGGGGAAGGTGCGCGTGATCGGCGCGTCGAATTACAGCGGCGCGCGGCTCGACGAGGCCGCGGCGATCAGTGCACGTGAGAGCTTGCCGGCATATCAAGTCGTGCAGCCTGAATACAATCTCTATGACCGGCGGGAATACGAGCGCGATATCGAACCCGCTGCCTCGCGGAACAAGCTTGCCGTCGTGACGTACTACTCGCTCGCAAGCGGTTTCTTGAGCGGCAAGTATCGAAGCCGCGACGACTTGAGGAAGAGCGCGCGCGGCGGGAATGTCGAGAAGTATTTCACCTCGCGCGGGCAGAGGATTCTCGGCGCCCTCGATGAGGTCAGCGCGCGCCACAGCACGACGCAGGCGAGCGTGGCATTGGCTTGGCTCATCGCTCGGCCCAGTGTGACGGCGCCGATTGCAAGCGCGACATCGCGCGAGCAGGTGCGGGCGTTGGTGGCCGCGGCGGATTTGAAGCTGAGTAAAGACGACGTGGAACTGCTTGATCGGGCTGCCGAGTACCGGCAGAACGACTAACCACCTTCGATTTGCGACGATGCGGCGCGCGGGGCTTCCGGCCGACGGCGCAAGACTTCTATGAAGCCGTCGTATCGCGCCGCTTGCGTTCAGCGCGTTTATGCGTCGCACGCGCGGCGGCGGCATTCGTTCCCGACGCCTGCCGCGCTTCGCGCTCGGCGCTCCACATCTCGAGCAACGCGCGCGTTTGTCCGCGCACGATCGTTTTAATGAGCTCGAGCTTTTCTCCGTCCATCTCGGTCCAGCCGAGGGCCGTCAGCATCGCGCGCGGAGCGTGGTGGAAAATGGTCAGCTGGCCGATGAGGCTCAACGTACGAATCTGCGTCACGGGATCGTCGGCGGCGGTACCGCCAATCTTCGCGACGAGCGATGCGCAGGCGCGGTTCAGCGGCATACGCAGCTTCTCCTGCAGGATCTGCGACGCGATCGGCGGCTCTTGTCCCGCCTGCTCCCGCACCATGAAAAGCCGCATCCCCGGCGTGTGCGGCGAGTAAAAGATCTTGTCGGCCATCGCTTCGTGGATCGAGACGAACGCGTCGATGAGCGCGGCCGCCCCCGCCTCACCGGCGAGCGTTTCGGACGCTCGCTGCACGAACGGTTCGAAACGCTCCCATACGGTCTCGACGATGTGCTCGGCGCAAGCGCGGTAGACCCCTTCCTTGTTCTCGAAGTAGTACTGCAGCGCCGGCGCGTTGACGCCCGCGCGCGCCGCGATGTCGCGCGTCGAGGCGGCGGCGAAGCCACGCTCCCCGAAAAGGTCGATCGCCGCGTGGATGATCCGGTGCCGCGTTTCATCGCCGCGTGCGTAACCACCCTCCGGCGGGCGGCGAAGTCGCTTCGCGTCACTCATGCCTTTCATCCCCTTTCCCATTTCGTGCGGTCAGAAATATATCACTTGACACATTTTTTCCAACTGGAATAATTGCTGCGCTTCCTCAGGAGAATCCCTCATGTCCGAAACCGTTGATGCCCCATCGCGCGCGGGCGCCGCTGGC
>JBCNPL010000603.1:0-2553 GCA_039593375.1 Paraburkholderia sp.
AGCGGCGCGAGCGTGGCCGACCTCGCGCCGAACAGCTCCTGATCGTTCAACAGTTGCCGGAACAGGGCGCTCAACTGATCGGGCCGCGCCACCTGCACGTGCTGGCGGACCCGCAGCGCGTCGGCGCCAGCACAAGGCTCGGCCGCAATCGTGAAATGGACCCAGTAGAACTTGAGCCCGCGGACGGTCGGTGCCGTCCCGCCATGGCACCGATGCGGCCACAATATCAATGCTTCGCCGGGATGAACATCGAATTCGCGCTGCTCTTCATGCAGATGCAGCACGCCCTGTCTGACGAACACGAGCTCGAACGAGCTGAGGTTGCGTTCGGGATGGACCCAATCAGCGCTTTTCGACACGAACAACCCGCCGTTCTGCGCGCGGATCGCCGATGACAATTCGACTTCGAGATGCATGCCCGTCTCTCCTGAGCGCCGGCCGGCGCTGCGGCTCTCCGAGCGGATGATAGTCGGAATCGTCTCCTTTTGTATTGTTTTGTAGCTTGTCCGGCTCATGCGCCGCGCTACGATTTTGATCGACCGGGTCGGTCCGGTCTCTGTTTCTCTCCGAACACTCTTATCGGTACCGCGTCTCATGGACCAAAAGACTCAATGCTCACGGCAGGCTGTCGCGCTTCAAGACGTCACCGTCGACGATCCGTTTTGGAGTGCCTATCGCCGGCTGATGCGCGAGGTGGTCGTGCCGTACCAGTGGGATGTGTTGAACGATCGCATCGGCGAAGCGCAGCCGAGCTATGCGGTACGCAATTTCCGCATCGCGGCGGGCGAGCTCGACGGCGATTTCGGCGGCATGGTGTTTCAGGACAGCGACGTGACCAAGTGGCTCGAAGCGGTCGCGTACCTGCTCGCCGCGCAACGCGACGAAGCGCTCGAGCAGACCGCCGATGACTTGATCGCTCTGATGGCGCGAGCCCAGCAGCAAGACGGCTATCTGAACACGTACTTCATCGTGAAGGCCCCCGGTCAGCGCTGGACCAATGTGGCCGAGTGCCACGAGCTCTACTGTGCAGGGCATCTGATCGAGGCGGCGGTCGCCTATCTGCAGGCCACCGGCAAGCGCAATCTGCTGAACGTGGCGTTACGGTTCGTCGATCACATCGACAGCGTATTCGGCCCTGAAGACGGCAAGCTCAAAGGCTATCCGGGCCATCCCGAGATAGAGCTCGCGCTGATGCGGCTCTACGAGGTGAGCGGCGATCCGCGGCACCTCGCGCTCGCGCGCTATTTCGTCGAGCAACGCGGCCGCGAGCCGCACTACTACGATATCGAATACGAAAAGCGCGGCCGCACCACGCACTGGGAGGCGAACGGCCGCACGTGGATCACTTCGTTCAAGGCCTATAGTCAGGCGCACAAGCCGGTGGCCGAGCAGAGCGTCGCTGTCGGGCACGCGGTGCGGCTCGTCTATCTCTATGCCGGCGTCGCCCACCTCGCGCGGCTGAGCGGGGATACGGCCAAGCTCGAGGTCTGCAAGACGATCTGGCGCAACATGGTGACGCGCCAGATGTACGTCACGGGCGCGATCGGCGCGCAAGCGTGGGGTGAATCGTTCACGTGTGACTACGAGCTGCCGAACGATACGGCTTACACGGAAACCTGCGCCTCGGTGGGGCTGGTGTTTTTTGCGCGGCGCATGCTCGAATCGCAATGCGATCGCGCCTATGCGGACGTGCTCGAGAGGGCGCTGTACAACACTGTATTAGCCGGGATGGGGCTCGACGGACGCTCGTTCTTCTATGTGAATCCGCTGGAGACGCATCCCACGAGTATTCACCACAATCGCAAGTACGAGCACGTGAAGCCCGTGCGGCAACGCTGGTTCGGTTGCGCCTGCTGTCCGCCGAATGTCGCTCGGCTCGTCTCGTCGCTCGGCCAGTACATCTATCTCGTCGACGACTCGGCCATTCACGTGAACCTCTATGTCGGCGGCGAGGCCCGCCTGCAAGCAGGCGATGCCTGCGTGACCCTGCGTCAGACCGGCAACTATCCTTGGAGCGGCGATGTGAGGATTGTCGTCGAGTGCGCGGACGGCTTCCGCGGAGCGATTGCGCTGCGTCTGCCCGAGTGGTGCGTCTCGCCGCGTTTGCGCGTGAATGGCGACGAAACGCCGTTGCAGGCGGGCGCCAACGGATACACCTACCTGACTCGCGCATGGGCCGACGGCGACGTGATCGAGCTCACGCTGCCGATGGAGGTCCGCAGAGTGACGGCGCGCGCCAAACTGCGCCACGCCGCTGGCCGCGTGGCCGTGCAACGCGGGCCGATCGTCTACTGCATCGAAGAGGCGGACAACGGCGCCGATCTGCATCAGCTGCATTTGCCACGCGAAGCGGCATTCGAGGTGATCGACGGCGCACGAATCGACGCCCGCTTCGCGGGGAAACTCATGCTGCAGGCGGAGGGCTATCGGAGCGTCGACGCCGCGGCCGGCGATGCCCTCTACGCGTTCGATGCGCCGCCCGCCGCGCGCGTGCCGCAGCGGCTAACGTTCGTTCCGTACTTCTGCTGGGCCAATCGCGGCGAAGGCGAGATG
>JBCNPL010000604.1:0-2544 GCA_039593375.1 Paraburkholderia sp.
GCAGCCGATCGGAGCGGCCCTGCCGGACTGGCGCGGCGCGCGGTTGCCGGGCCGCGAGCCGCTCGTGGGCCGTTATTGCAGGATCGAGCGCGTCGACGTCGAACGGCATGCGGCGGAGCTCTACGAGGCCTACCGCGACGCCCCCGACGGCCGCGACTGGACCTATTTGTCGATCGGCCCGTTCGAGACGTTCGACGCGTACCGGGCACATCTGGCGAAAGCCGCGGAGCTCGTCGATCCGTTGCATCACACGGTAATCGATCTGGCGACCGGCAAGGCGGTCGGCACGCTCGCGCTGATGCGCATCGATGCGCCCAACGGCGTCATCGAGGTCGGCCATGTCACGTATTCGCCGCGCTTGAAGCGCACCCGCATCGCCACCGAAGCCGTGGCACTCCTCCTGAAGTACGTATTCGAGGATCTAGGCTATCGCCGCTTCGAGTGGAAGTGCGATTCACTGAACGAGCCGTCGCGGGCAGCAGCGCTGCGCTACGGCTTCACGTTCGAAGGGATTTTTCGCCAGGCCATCGTGACACGCGGACGCAACCGCGATACCGCGTGGTATTCGATCATTGACAGCGAATACCCGCCGCTGCGCGCCGCCTATGCGCGATGGCTCGACCCGCGCAATTTCGATGCACAGGGCAAGCAGATCGAGACGCTCGCGGGATTCATCGCGCAGGAAGCGAGTCGTCGATCCGCGTCATGACAGAACCTTGACTCAGCTCTTACCCCACCGCCAACGCGGCGGCTCACCCTTGAGCCAGCATAAGGCCACAAAGGCAAGACTCGACAGCAGAG
Organism: Paraburkholderia sp.; assembly: GCA_039593375.1. Classification (GTDB taxonomy): domain Bacteria; phylum Pseudomonadota; class Gammaproteobacteria; order Burkholderiales; family Burkholderiaceae; genus Trinickia. The sequence continues at coordinate 802 of JBCNPL010000604.1, forward strand.
CCAGCAAAGCGAAAATCAGCGGGTGACGACCCGGCCGAAAAAATACAACGTCTGCGCCTAGCAACAGGACGTAAGCGATCAATGCCATCCATCCCTGCCAGCGTACAGGCAACCCCCAACCCCAGCCATATCGTTTCGCCGGGAACCAGTACTCGTCGTCTCTTCGTGGCATCCGCTGCATCTCCCGACCGGAGCCGTGACTCCGTAGCCCAAGCCTAACAGTGCGCCGAGCGAATATTGTCGTCGATTTTGCCTGTCCTTCGCTCCCCGACCGGTTTCGCAAAGTGCCATTACAATCCAGCACTTCGATCCACCAATCGCGAACGCATCATGAAATACCTTCTTGCGCCGATACTCGCCGCGATCATCGCAGCCACGAGCACGGCGGCGACAGCAGAGACATCCGGCGGCAGCGATGCGGCCAGCCAGCAGTGCGACATCGGGTATGTCACGGGCGTCGGTGGATCGGCGGAGAGCATGCGCGAATATCTCGCGGCGCCTGACAACAGCAAGTATCGTTACTTCGCGGAGAACCCCATACAGTGTCGGATCTCCGACGAAGGTCGCGCGTCAGCCTGCACTGGCCTGACAAACCTTCGCAACGAAAGAGTCAGCGTGTACGACGACTCTGGCGGCGCAACGATGACGGTGGTCTCCCCCGTGGAACTCGACCAGGGAACATACGATGTGATGATCGTCGTGCGAAAGCAGGATGTTCGGTGTGAGCGTTAGCATTGACTGTACGTGCTGTCCGGATCACTGCTCACTAACGGGAATCCCCGCGATCGGCATCCGAGTGACCGCCGTCGAGTTCTAGCGATCACTCGTCCGCGAATACCTAAATCCGCTGCAGCGTCTGAGAATCGGGTTCGCCGGCGAAGTATTTCCGCAAGGCTTCCAGAAAGACTTCGTTATCTTCGCTCGCGCGCGAAAACAGCGTCATCGACGAGCGAAACTTCATGAAGTCCGGAGAACCGAAAATCTCCTCGATCGAGCGACGCTGCACGTCGTTCACGATCCGAGTCGCCTCTCTCAAGCGCTCGTTCAGCACCGGATGCTTCAGATAGGCCTGCGCCTCCGCAAGCGACGAGATCGCGAACCGCTCCGCCATTGCGCTACTACCCAGCCCCTCGATCTGCGGAAACACGAACCACATCCAGTGACTGCGCTTTTGGCCGTTGCGCAGTTCTTCGAACGCCTGCGTGATGATCGGGTCTTGCGCATCGACGAAGCGCTGAAGATCGTAAGGGTCGTCCATACCCATCTCCTTCATGCGGTGCAGCAAACACTGCCTGTCCATTCTCATCCCGCTCATCGAGTCGAGCAAATTCCCGGCCCACCGCGAGCGAGCGCCACGCCGATTCTCGCCGCCGCACCTCAATTTTGTTACACCTCTTACCGAAGTCGAATCGGCAAGTTACAGGAGCCTTTCGCCGGTTCGCTATACTCCGCGCTGCCTCAAACACGTCAGGCCTCTAACATGACCAAGAAAATCACTCAGATCGTTGCTGCCGCGGCGCTGGCCGCCGCTGTTTCCATGCCCGCGATGGCGGGCGACTTGAACAACGCGCTCGGTGGCGCACTCGGCGGCGCTGCCGGTGCGGCTGTCGGCGGCGCATTGGGCGGAAGCACGGGCTCCGTCATCGGAGGGGCGGTCGGCGGCGGCGCCGGCGGCGCACTCACGTCGAACCGCAGGGAACGCACCGGCGCGATCATCGGCGGAGCGATCGGCGGCGGTGCCGG
>JBCNPL010000605.1:0-2544 GCA_039593375.1 Paraburkholderia sp.
CGAGCGATCTAGATCGCCGACTCGCAGCATCGTATGCAGCAGGCGCATGGTGTTCTCCCGTTTGGGACGAAAAACAGAAAGTGAGATGTCGAATCTATCAAGAAAGGCGGAACGCCGCCGCGAGTCCCGCACCGACGCGAGCGCCGCAGCGTGTTTCGCGTGCGTTCGCCCGTCCGGGGCGCGCACTCAGGCCGCCGGCACTCGCCCCGGCGCCAGCGCCTGCGCGACGCGCACATATTCGTCGACGGACACCTCTTCGGCTCGACGGGCGAGATCGAACCCGAGCGCCTCGAAGTCGACCCGCTCCCGATAGGCCGACAGCGTGTTGCGCAGCATCTTGCGCCTTTGGGAAAACGCGGCCATGACGAGGTCGGCGAATACGCGCTCGTCGACAGGCGCGAGCTCCTCGGGAGAAAACGGAATCATCCGCACGATTGCCGAATCGACTTTCGGCGGCGGCTGAAACGATTCGGGCGGGACGTCCAGCATTTTGTCCATTACGTAGCGGTACTGCAGCATCACCGACAAGCGTCCGAACGCCTTCGACCCGGGCTCGGCCACCATCCGCTCGACGACTTCGTTCTGCAGCATGAAATGCTGATCGACGACGATCGGCGCAAACGACATCAGATGGAACAGCAGCGGGCTGGAAATGTTGTAGGGAAGATTGCCGACGATGCGCAGCGTGGGCCGCTCGCGCGTCTCGACGAGCGAGCCGAAATCGAACGCGAGTGCGTCGCCCGCGTGGAGCGCGAGCCGTTCGCCGAACTTCGTCTCCAACCGCGCGATGAGATCGCGATCGAGCTCCACCGCGTGCAGCGGCGAGTCGGGCGTCGCGAGCCGCTCGATCAGCGGTTCGGTCAACGCGCCGAGCCCTGGGCCGATTTCGACCATCTGCTGGCCGCGCTCGGGGCGAATCACGTCGACGATCGAATCGATGATGCCCATATCGACGAGAAAATTCTGCCCGAACCGTTTTCGCGCCAGGTGGCCTTGGTGCTGGCGGCTTTGCTGCTGTCTGCTCGTGGACATCGGGGTCGTGGAAAGCGGATGGAAGAGTCGCGGTATAGGGATGGTCGAACGGCGCGGCGAGTGTGGGGCAGAGCGACGGGTCAAACGCCGCGCCGATTCCGCGCCATCGTGACGGCCGTATCGATCGCGGCGATGAGACTGCCCGCATCGGCTCGGCCGGTGCCCGCGAGATCGAGCGCCGTGCCGTGGTCGACCGAGGTGCGAATGATCGGCAGTCCGAGCGTCACGTTCACCCCTTCCCCGAACGTCGCGTACTTGAGCACCGGCAACCCCTGGTCATGGAACATCGCGAGCACGCAATCGGCTTGCTCGAGGTAGCGCGGCTGGAACAGCGTATCGGCGGGATAAGGGCCGCGCGCATCGATGCCGCGCCGCTCCACGAGCGTCAGCGCCGGCGAGATCACATCGATCTCCTCGCGCCCGAGATAACCGTTTTCGCCCGCGTGGGGATTCAGGCCGGTCACGAGAATTCTCGGCACCGGCAGCCCGAAATCTCGCCGCAAATCGTGATCGATGATCGCCAGCGTGTCGACGAGCCCATCGATCGTCAGCGCCGCCGATACCTCTTTCAGCGGCAGATGCGTCGTCGCGAGCGCGACGCGCAGCGGGCGCGGGCCGGTGCCCGCGAGCATCATCACGACGCGCGCCGTTCCCGTGCGCTGCGCCAGATACTCCGTATGACCCGTGAAGGGCATGCCCGCGTCGTTGATGGTGCTCTTTTGCAGCGGAGCCGTCACGATCGCATCGAAAGTGCCGGCAAGCGCGCCGTCGATGGCGCCGTCGAGCAACGCGAGCACATAGCGGCCGTTGGCCGCGTCGAGCCGGCCGGCCTCGGCGGCGGCCGCGAGCGGGCGATGCTCGACGTCCACGCTCGCGCCGCTCGTGCCGCCCGGCAACGCCTGCCCGCCGGCCACGGCCGCGCCGGCGCCATCGACGAGCGCGCGCCAATCGACGCCGACCGCGCGCGAGCGCGCCTCGAGCAAAGCCGCGTCACCGAAAACGGTGAATCGAACGCCGGGCCAATGCGCCGCGGCGCCCGCAAGCGCCATCGCCGTCAGTTCGGGGCCGACGCCGGCCGGCTCGCCCGTCGTGATCGCGATCCGCAGGGGGGAACGCTTTTCGTTCATCGTCGCGTTCGTCATCTCTATCGCCCGTTGCGTCGCCGCGCATCGGCGGCACGGCGCCAGTTTCACTTCTCTCGTGGCGTTACTGCTGCGCGAGCGAACTCCCGAGCTTGTACTCGACGTAGGCCGAGTCGCGCAGCTGGCGCAGCCAATCGGCGTAGGCCTGTTCGGCCTTGCGTTGGCCGATCGCCTGCCGCGCCATGTCCATCTGCTGCTGGATGGAACCCGGTGCGTCGCGTCGGCCGAGCACTTGGATCAGGTGGTAGCCGTACTCGGTCCGCACGGGCTCGCTCACCTCGCCGTCCTTCAGGTTGTTCATCGCCCGCTCGAACTCAGGCACCGTCTCGCCGGGGCTGATCCAGCCGAGATCGCCCCCTTGCGAGGCCGA
>JBCNPL010000606.1:0-2543 GCA_039593375.1 Paraburkholderia sp.
GCCATCACTTTCTCCAGTCCACGGCCGGTCCGGGGAATGCCTGGCTGGCGGTCTGCTGGTCTATCACGAACGTGTCCTCATGGAATATAGTCTCCGACCGTGCAGCCGGGGCGGCGCCGTACAAACTACACAACCATACTCACACAAAGATTTTTTGTGTGCAAATGATTTGTCTTTGTGTGGATGTAGGTGCTTTCCCCGACCCTGCGATGACGCACAGCGATCCATTTTGGGGCAGTGGCATAGCTAGTGGCGACAAAAAGGGTTTAGTATGTGGCCCATGCACACGTGCCCACGTTCCGAGTATGAGGATTTGTGTGAGCTCACTGAGTTTTTGTGTGGAGACATCACCTGAATGAAGATCGACTCAAACCACACAAACGGTATGGAGCCATCTCAGACAAGAGGTCGCCAGGCCACTTACCTGGAGGTCTCGCGCAGCCTCGAGGAGAAAGTTCGCAGCGGGCTGTACCCGCCCGGTAGCCGCCTGCCGCCGCAGCGCGACCTGGCGTTGGAGCTCGGGATCAACGTGTCGACCGTATCGCGTGCGTACAAGGAATTGCAGGCGCGCGGGCTGATCGTGGCGAGCAAGCGGCGCGGCTCGATCGTGACGGGTGGCGCGATGCCGGCCATTCATGCGCGGGCGGAGAACAATGAAAGCGCGGTCAGCCCGAACGCGGTGATCGACCTGACCGTCAATCGACCCGCGACCGGTGAATTTCTCACGCAGCTCGCGCGCACGATGGCGACGATCGCGCGCGATCCGCGCTATCCGCAGACGCAGGAGTATCAGCCGCCGCAAGGCCCGGAGTGGGCGCGAGCCGCCGGTGCCCAATGGATCGCCGCGCCCGGATTCGCGCCGATGCCGGATAACGTCGTCGTCACCAGCGGCGCTCAGCACGGTCTTTACGCCGTCTTGAGCAGCCTGATGGGACACGAGGGCGCGATCCTCTCCGATAAGCTCACCTATTACGGCCTGAAGGCGCTCGCGCCGGTGTTCCAGTTCGAGCTCGTCGGCATCCCGAGCGATCACGAAGGGCTCCTGCCGGATCGCCTCGAAGACGCTTGCAAGCGCATGCGCGTGAAGGCGATCTTCGTCGTGCCGAACTTGCAGAATCCGACCGTCACGACGATGAGCCTCGCGCGGCGCGCGGCGCTCGTCGAGATCGCGCGGCGCCACCACATCGCGATCATCGAAGACGACGTCTACGGCCCGTTGTTGCGCGCGCGCTTGCCGACGATCGCGAGCTTGTGCCCGGAGCTGACGTTCCATGTCACGTCCACGTCGAAGATTCTCGCGCCGGGGCTGCGCATCGGCTATCTGCTGACGCCGCCGCACGGCGCCGCGCTTGCCGCCGAGGCGGTTCGCACGACGGCCTGGATGCCGGCGCCGCTGTCGACGCTGATCGCCACGCGCTGGATCGAGGATGGCACCGCGCAGACGATCCTCGACGCGCAGCGCGCCGAATTGGCGGCGCGTCAGACGCTTGCGAGCGAGCTATTGCCGGCCGAGCATCTGGCGAGCGATCCGGCCTGCATGTTCGTCTGGCTGCGAGTCCCGGCGCCATGGCGCGCCGACGATTTCGCGGCCAACGCGCTCGCGCGCGGCGTGAACACGATGCCGGCATCGGCATTCGCGGTCGATCGCTCGACGGTTGAGCACGGCGTCCGGATCAACCTGGCATGCGCCGCTTCGCGAGAGCAGTTGGCGAGAGCACTGCAGATTCTCGCGCACACGTTGCGGGATCGGCCGCGCGCGCTGTTCGGCACGATCTAGGAAACGGGCGCGGCGGCGAACTCGGCGCTTGCGCTAACCGCTCGCCGCGAGTGTCATTAGCCTTGGCGCCAAGAAATAAAATCCCACGCCGATGATGATGAGGTAGCCCAGCAGGATGAACGTCCATCCCATGTTGTGACGAATGACCTCGCCCTCGTTGCGCACGTAACGGCTCGTCGATACGCCGACGCTCGTCGTTTGAGGCGCGACGGGCTTTCCAACCTCGGCGCCGATGGAGTTCAGCGACGGCAGCAGCAGAATCGGAAAGCCGAGCAAGCGGCCGACCGTCACCTGGAAGAACCCGAACATGGCATTGGTCGAGGTATTGCTGCCCGACAGCGCGACGCCGATCCAGCCGAGAATCGGTGCAACGATGATGTAAGCGACCCCGATCTTCGAAAATCCCTCGGCGAGCGAGGCCGCCATGCCCGAAAAGTTGAATACGTAGGCGAGGCCGAAGATGAAAATGCCGACGAGCAAGGCGCCCCACATCTGATGCCAGGTCCGCCTGAACGCTTGCGCGTACTGCTCGGGCTTCATACCGATCAGCAATGCGGTGATCAGCCAAGCGGCGAAGATGGCCGTGCCGCCGATGAATGGCGCGAACGAGAAGACCGCGCTGATTTGCGTACCTGGGTGGATCGACGAGCCCGCCGCCGCGGAAAGTTTGACCCAGACGATCTTCGGCAGCGGCGACCACGGGCCGGTCCACAACACCACCACGACGATAAGCACGATGAAAGGCAGCCACGCACGGAACAGTCGT
>JBCNPL010000607.1:0-2538 GCA_039593375.1 Paraburkholderia sp.
GCGCCACTGGCCGAGATAGGTCAACGGCGCGACGCCGGCGCTCGCCCTGAAGTGCGCAGCGAACGTGGTTCGTGACATCGCGCACGCGGCGGCAAGCTCGTCCAGATGCCACGCGCGTGCGGGATCACCGTGCATCAGTCGCAGTGCCGGTGCGATGCGTGGGTTGCTCAACGCACGCAACCATCCCGCCAACGGCGCGGACGCGTTCAGATGGGCGCGCAGTATCTGAATGAAAAGCAGTTGCGAGAGCTGGGCCGATACGAGCTGCGCGCCGGGCAGATCGGCCGCACGCTCTTCCACGAGTTGCTCGAGAAGCCAGCGCACCCTCACTGCCTGCGGCGATGCGGCCGGTACGTGAATCCAGGGCGGCAGTACGTCCGACAGCAAGTTACCGGTTACCGGATCGAGCAGGACGTGTCCTCCGATGTGGGCGAAATCATCGCCGTTGCCCAGTTTCGCCGACGACTTGCCGGCGCCCGAGAACAACGCCATCGCATCGACGGGTGGAACGCCGGGATCACTGGCGAGGACAAAGGATCGTTTTGCCGTCAGCAGACCGACATCACCGCTTCCAAAGCGGATCGGCGTTTCCTCTTCGTCGATGCAAACCCAGCACGTGCCCTTCACCACCGCAAAGAATTTGATCTTGTCGGGTGCCGGAAAGCGAATGGCCCAGGCGCCGCCGGCCGAGAAACCTCCCGTTGCAAGCGATTCGGCGTTAGTGAGTCTCAGGATGTCGGAGAAGGGATCGTCGCTCATCATCGTACTGTCGCAAGTAAATCGCACTATAAAGCATTAACAAGCGGCAGACCGGCCCTTAACCTTCCGGTTCTTCGTCCCTGACATTCAACGACATGAACAGCAATACCAGCCTCGAATCGGTTCTCGTAACGGGCGGCACCGGCTTCATTGCACAACACTGCATCCTGGCGCTGCTGCATCGCGGCTATCAGGTACGAACCACCGTCCGCTCGCTCGCGCGCGAAACGCAGGTGCGCGCCCAGCTCGAAAGAGGCGGCGCGGAACCCGGAGATCGTCTGTCATTCGTCGAGGCGGATCTCCTCGCCGACGACGGCTGGCAACGGGCAACCGCCGGCTGCGCCTACGTCGTGCATGGCGCGTCGCCCACGCCCACCGGCACGCAGACGAGTGAAGACGATTGGGTCAAGCCCGCCGTGGCAGGCACGCTGCGCGTGCTGCGTGCGGCGCGGGACGCGGGTGTCCGGCGCGTCGTGCTGACCTCCGCTTTCGGTGCGATTTGCGCCGGACACGGGCCAATGAACCGCCCCTTCGACGAAACCGACTGGAGCAACCTGACGGCCGCCGATGTCTGGCCTTATCAGAAGTCGAAGACGTTGTCGGAACGCGCGGCATGGGACTTCATCGCGCGAGAAGGGCACGGCACGCAACTGTCCGCGATCAACCCGGTGACGGTTGTCGGGCCCGTGCTCGGCGACGACTATTCGCACTCCATCCGCCTGATCAGGGGCATGCTGAACGGCCAGCCCGGCAATCCGCGCATCAATTCCGGCTTCGTCGACGTGCGCGACGTCGCCGACCTGCATGTGCGGGCGATGATCCACGACGCCGCGAACGGAGAGCGCTTCATTGCCATTGCCGGCGAAAGCATGTGGCTCGCCGAAGTCGCGCAGGTGCTCAAGACGCGCATGGGCGATGCCGCGCGCCATGTGTCCACCCGGGTGCTGCCCGACTGGCTGGTGCGCATCGGCGCGCTCAGGGATCCGGCGCTGCGAGGATCGCTACCGCTGCTCGGCCGCAACCTGAACGCCACCAGCCAGAAGGCCATCGGCTTGCTCGGCTGGTCGCCCCGCCCGCGCGAGGACGCCATTGTCGCCACGGCCGAAAGCCTCGTGCGCCTCGGACTGCTGCGCGATGCAGGCCACCGATAGCGACAGCGGCGACCGCAGGTCACGTCGACTTCCCTCTTGCCGCCCGGTGCGACGGTGAAAGGCTTCAATCATCTGGCGGCGGCCATTCTCGCCCAGGACCCGGCCATACAGGGCGGCAGGAGAGTCGTGTTCCTCGCGAGCGACGATGACGGCGCCGCGGCGGAGATCGGCGCGTTCGCGGAAAGACTGGGTTTCGCGCCGATACAACTGGGCGGGCTTTCGAACGGTGGACTGCTGGTTCACGCGCGCGGAAACAACTGGGGAAAACTGATCTTCAAGGACTTGATCACGTTTGACTGACGGTCAACAATCAACCGTTCCACCGATTCCGGGTCGAAGACGGCGCTTCGCCGGTCGTCGTCGACCGAGTGAATTGAAACCACCGTGAGCTCAAGCGGTTGTCCGCCACGCCCGCAAGTCGTCTTCCGGCAGGCATCGCCCCCGAGCCTCAGGGCAGCATGCGCGTGCGTGATCGCTCGCGCGAGCCCTCCGCTACACCGCCATTTTGGCCGCGCAAACGTCGTGTTCCTCTGCGTAAATCTGAGGATCAGATAACGGTATGAGAATTTGTTGGTTCTTGGATGCGTTCCACATCCCGAAAATACAGGCTCCCGACAACCGGGCGCGC
>JBCNPL010000608.1:0-2537 GCA_039593375.1 Paraburkholderia sp.
CGTGCTGTGCCGTCTCGACGAAGGGGCGCGCAAGGGGATTCAGATTGTCGCCCAGGACGAAGGGCCGGGCATTCCCGACACCGAGCTCGCCATGCGCGACGGCTATTCGACGGGGCGGAGTCTCGGCGTCGGCCTGCCCGGCACGAAGCGCGTCATGGATGAGTTCGAGCTGACCTCGGTACTCGGCAAGGGTACGACGATCAAGATGAAGCGATGGCTGAGATGATGCGATCCTTTACGCTCACTGTCGTTCGCGGGAGGCTTAGGTGACCGGCACAGCGCCGCCCGCGGAACCCGTCGTCGAGTGGGGATGGGCGGGTCGCGCGCTCGAGGGTCTATCGGGCGATCTGCACGTCGTCGTTCCGTTCGATGGCGGCGTGCTCGTCGCGCTCATGGACGGGCTCGGACACGGCGCCGCCGCGGCGGAGGCTGCGCAGGCTGCGGTGCCGGTGCTGAAAGCGCACGCGTTCGAACCGGTTGCGCAGCTCGTGCAGCGATGTCACGAGGCATTGCGCGCGACGCGCGGCGTCGTCATGACCCTGGCCTCGTTCGACGCGCGCGACTCCTCGATGACGTGGACAGGGGTGGGCAACGTAGACGCCATCGTTTGCCGCGCTCGCGATGGCCGAAACCGGCGCGACGAAGCGATCTCCACGCGCGGCGGCGTGGTCGGCTACCGGCTTCCGCCGCTCAAGACGGACCGGCTCACGTTGGCGCGAGGCGACACGCTCGTCATGGCGACCGACGGCATTCGAAGCAATTTCTCCTCGGGCGTGGCGATGGAGTACAGCCCGCAGGAGATCGCCGAGTCGATCCTCGCCCGCTATGCGAAGGACTCGGACGATGCGCATGTCGTCGTGGCCCGCTATCGTGGAGCGAGCTCATGAGCACGCGGCTCGACGAGCTCATCGACGAGTATGTCTCGGGTCTCGAGGCGTATCTCGAACAGCGTGACGAAGCCGCGCTCACGCGCGCCTACGAACTGGGCCGGCGTGCAATGATCGAGGGCCTGGGCGTGCTCGAGATGGCCACGCTCCACCGAGCCGCATTGGACGCGCTCGTTTTACCGAACGCCACCGATCGACGGCAACGGCTCGACGCTTCGACCGAGTTCTTCAACGAGCTGCTTTCGCCGTTCGAAATGTCGCTGCACGGCTATCGCGCGGCGCTCGCGGCGAGCGAAGAGCGGTTTCAGCTTGCCGTAAGCGGCGCGACGGCCGGACTTTGGGACTGGAATCCGCAGACAGGCGACGTCTATTTCTCGGCCCATTTCAAGGGGATCATGGGTTACGCGGATCACGAGATGGCGAACGAAAGCCGTACGCATCTCGAGGCGATCCACCCCGACGATTTCGGCCGCGTGACGCAGAAACTGAATGCGCATCTGCGCGAGCGTCGGCCTTACGACGTCGAGTATCGACTACGGACGAAATCGGGCGGCTACCGGTGGGTCCAGTCGCGCGGGCAGGCATTGTGGAACGAGGCGGGCGAGCCCTATCGGATGGTGGGCTGGATCATGGACATCACCGATCGCAAGCGCGACGAGGAGGCGCTGCGCATTTCCCGTGAAGAGCTGCGGCGCCTGTCCGCGCATATTCAACGGGTTCGCGAGGAGGAGAAGGCTCGCATCGCGCGCGAGCTGCACGATGACCTGGGCCAGCAACTGACCGCGCTCAAGATGGCCGTGACGCTTGCCGAACACAAAGGCTCGAGCCGCGCGTCGCCGTCGCTGTCGCAGGACGATCTGCGCGGCATGTACGGGATGATCGATCAGCTGATCGATTCCGTGCGGCGGATCGCGGCGGATCTTCGGCCCGTCATGCTCGACGATCTCGGGTTGATTCCCGCGATCGAATGGCTTGCCAGCGACTTTTCCGCACGCTATCAGGTCAAGGTGGTTCGGCATATCGATGCGGACGCGATCGAGTTCAATCGAGAATGCAGGATCGAAGTGTTTCGGATGGTACAGGAGGCACTGACGAATGTTGCGCGCCATTCGGGGGCGACCGAGGTGGTCATCGAAGTGGTTCGCCGCGATCCGCACTGCATCGTGCGCGTCGCCGACAACGGCCGTGGCGCCGCGACGCGAGATTCACGTTCCGGCCGACATTCGTTCGGCCTGCTCGGCATGCGCGAGCGCGCGGCGTTGCTCGGCGGCGAAATCCAGATCCGCACGGCGCCGGGTTCCGGCTTCGAGTTGACCGCCATGCTGCCGCTCGTCGCCGTCGAAGCGCGCGCGGAGAGATGAGTCAGGACGGTCGCGCGTCAGAGCGGCCTGTCCCAGCCCCAATCGATCGCGTCGTTCCACTGCTTGAGCGTCACCGTCACGCCCGCACCCGCGGTCGAAGCGATCTCGAACTCGTCGACGAGGCGCCGCGCGCCGGCAAGCCCGAGGCCGAGCCCGTTTCCAGTCGAATATCCGTCCTGCATCGCCTGCTCGACATCGGCGATGCCGGGCCCCCAATCGCGGGCGACGACCACGACGCCACGGCGCTGGGCGTCCGAGACGGTGCTGAACAATACTTCTCCGTTTCCGG
>JBCNPL010000609.1:0-2533 GCA_039593375.1 Paraburkholderia sp.
GTGCAGTGATCGGCCACATCGTTGAACTCGTCCCAATGCTTGATCGACACGCCGCGGCGCGTCTGCTCTTCGTAGAGGAACGCCTCGATCAGAAGCGAGGTCGCGAGAATCTTGTTGCGCGGGCTGTAGAGCAAGTTCGCTCGCGGCACGTGCGTCGCGCAAACCGGCTTGCATTTGCCGCAGCGCAGGCAGTCCTTCACGGAATCGGCGATCGCGCCGATATCGGACTGCTGCATGATCAGCGACTCGTAGCCCATGAGCCCGAAGCTCGGCGTGTAGGCGTTGCGCAAATCCGCGCCCGCGAAGAGCTTCCCTTTGTTGAAGCGGCCTTGCGGATCGATGCGCTCCTTGTACGCGCGAAACTCGGCGATCTCGTCGTCGGTCAGGAATTCGAGCTTCGTGATGCCGATGCCGTGCTCGCCTGAAATCACGCCATCGAGCGAGCGCGCGAGCTTCATGATCCTCGCGACCGCCGCGTGCGCATCCTGAAGCATTTCGTAATTGTCGGAGTTGACGGGGATGTTCGTATGAACGTTGCCGTCACCCGCGTGCATGTGCAGCGCGACGAAGACACGTCCGCGCAGCACCTGCTTGTGAATGGCCTGCGCTTGCTCGAGGATCGGCTTGAACTCGCCGCCATTGAAAATCTGCCTCAGCTCGGCCCGGATCTCCTGTTTCCACGACACACGCACGGTGCGATCCTGCGTCACATGGAAAACGGTGGCATCGGCTTGCGCATCGACGCGGTCCGCGAACTTCTCGGCAAGCGCCTCGTAGCCGAGCTGCACGAGCGTATGCTGAGCCTCGCGCAGCGGCAGATCGAGGTTGTCGCGCAGGAATACCCACCGTTCGCGCACGCGCGCGAGCAGCTCGAGCGCATGCTGGACACGGTCTTCGAGCAGCTCCGCGCTCGGGATTTCGTTCGCGTCGTCGGTCTTGCCGAGCGGCAGGTCGCCGGCCTTGAAGAAAGCCTCCAGCGCGTCGACGAGCTGCAGCTTGTTCTTGATCGAAAGCTCGATGTTGATCCGCTCGATGCCGTCCGTGTATTCGCCCATCCGGTCGAGCGGAATGACGACGTCCTCGTTGATCTTGAATGCGTTCGTATGCTTCGCGATGGCGGCCGTGCGGCTGCGGTCGAGCCAGAAGCGCTTGCGCGCCTCGGCGCTGACCGCGACGAAGCCCTCGCCGCTCTTGCCGTTTGCCATGCGCACGACTTCGGAGGCCGCGGCCGCGACCGAATCGGCATCGTCGCCGACGATGTCGCCGATCAGCACCATCTTCGGAAACGCATTGCGCTTCGACTTCGTCGCGTAGCCGACCGCGCGCAGATAGCGCTCGTCGAGGTGCTCGAGGCCGGCCAGAATCGCCCCGCCGCGCCTCGCCGTCTCGAACAGATAGTTCTTGATCTCGACGATGCTCGGGATCGCCTCGCGCGCCTGGCCGAAGAACTCGAGGCAGACCGTGCGCGTATGCGCGGGCATCTTGTGGAGGACCCAGCGCGCCGACGTGATGAGCCCGTCGCAGCCTTCCTTTTGCACGCCCGGCAAGCCGGCGAGGAACTTGTCGGTCACGTCCTTGCCGAGCCCCTCCTTGCGAAAGCGCCGCCCTTCGATGGCGAGCGTGTCGCTGCGCAGGAGCCTTTCTCCCGGCGCATGTTCGCCGTCGAACCATTTGAGCTCGAAGCGCGCCGTCTCGATGTCGTGGATCTTGCCGAGGTTGTGCTCGAGGCGCGTGACTTCGAGCCAGTTGCCGTCCGGATCGACCATGCGCCACCAGGCGAGATTGTCGAGCGCCGTACCCCAGAGCACGGCTTTCTTGCCGCCCGCGTTCATCGCGATGTTGCCGCCGATGCACGAAGCGTCGAGTGAGGTCGGATCGACCGCGAAAACATAGCCGGCCGCCTCGGCCGCCTCGGTCACGCGCCGCGTGACGACGCCGGCGCCCGAGAAGATCGTCGGCACCTTGCGCGCGACGCCGGGGAGCTCGGTCAACTCGACCGCGCCCAGCTGCTCGAGCTTTTCCGTGTTGATGACGGCCGAAAACGGCGTGAGCGGCACCGCGCCGCCCGTGTAGCCCGTGCCGCCGCCGCGCGGAATGACGGTGAGGCCGAGCTCGAAGCAGGCTTTCACGAGGCGGGCGATTTCGTCTTCGGAATCGGGCGTCAGGACGACGAACGGATATTCGACACGCCAGTCGGTCGCATCGGTGACATGGGAAACGCGTGAGAGGCCGTCGAAACGGATGTTGTCCTTCTGCGTGCAGCGGCCGAGCTCTTTCAGCGCGCGGCGGCGCAGTTCCGCCATCTCCGCGAACTCCGCGGCGAATGCCTCGACGGCGCTACGCGCCGCCACGACGAGCGTCTCGACGCGCGCCGCGCGTTCCTTGCCGGCCTCGTCGCCATGCGACACCAGATCGGCGCGGCGACGCTTCTCGATCTCGCCCAACCGATGGTGGAGCGCTTCGATCAGCAGATTGCGGCGCTTCGGATTGTCGAGCAGGTCGTCTTGCAGATAAGGGTTGCGGCGCACGACCC
>JBCNPL010000061.1:0-10712 GCA_039593375.1 Paraburkholderia sp.
GCAAAAACACGCAGGAAACGTTAGCAAGCGCCAACGCACTGCTCGCGCGGCTCGACACGGAAGTGCTTCCGCAAGCCGGCTCGACGCTGGCCGCCGCCCATGCCGCGCTCAATTCGGCCAATAGCGCACTGCAGCCTGGTTCGGCTCTGCAGCAGAACACCAGCGATGCCATGCAAGAACTGGCGCGTACCGCCGCGGCGTTCCGCACGCTTGCCGATTATCTCGAGCGGCATCCAGAGTCGCTGATTCGCGGCAAGCCGGAGAACCAGCCGTGAAACGCGCGCTTTCATTCCTCGCCCTGTTGCCGTGGACGATTGCCGGCGTGCTCGGCGGGTGCAGTCACTCGCCAGTCGCGCGGTTCTACACGCTGGAACCCGACGGGGCGCTGACGGTCGCTAGCGACGCCGTGCCGCTTCATGTCGTCGTAAGCCCTGTCACGATTCCGGATTTGGTCGATCGTCCGCAGATGGTCACGCGGGGCGCCGGCAATCAGGTTTCGCTCGACGAGTACGCGCGCTGGGGCGGATCGCTGAAGGTCGATATCGCCCGCGTGATCGCCGCGGACCTAGGCATATTGCTTGGCTCGGAACGCATCAGCGTGTTCGATACGGGCGCCGACGTACCGCCAGTCTGGCGCGTGCGTGTCGATGTCATGCGCTTCGATTCCATGCCGGGCGACGCAGTCACGGTTGACGCGCAGTGGACTGTGTGGCCGCCGAAAAAAACCTTGCCCGTGGTGGGGCGCTCGCTCGAGCACGAGCCGGTGCGGGGGCCAGGCTATGACGCCGTCGTGGCGGCGCACGATCGTGCGCTTGCCGCGGTAAGCCGCGATATTGCGTCGGCCATTCGTAGGAGTCTAGCTCAATGAAATGCACGCGAAAGACCAACGTAGTAAAGCAGTGAAACCATCCTGTCTTAGTTTTGAGCCCTATCTCTCCTCCCGATTGCGGACATTGGCCGGCGGTTCTTCGCCCGAGAGCGCGACGCCGCGCTGTGAGCTAGCCGTAGATCGGCAGCAGTAGGAATAGCTTGATGACAATCGCGTTGGCGATATCGATGAAGAATGCGCCCACCATCGGCACCACCAGAAACGCGAGATGAGATGGACCGAACCGCTCCGTGATGGCCTGCATGTTGGCAATTGCCGTTGGCGTGGCTCCGAGGCCGAAGCCGCAATGCCCCGCCGCCAGCACCGCCGCGTCGTAGCTGCGGCCCATGACGCGAAACGTGACGAACACCGCGTAGGCGGCCATTGCCGCCGCCTGGATGGCCAGGATCGCGAACAGCGGCAGCGCAAGCGAGGCCAAATCCCATAGACGCAGGCTCATCAGCGCCATCGCGAGAAAGATGCTGAGGCTGACGTTCCCGAGCATCGACACGGCAAGTTCGGAAACCGCGTACAGGCCGCGTATCGCGAGCACGTTGCGCAACACGACGCCGACGAACAGCACCCACACGAAAGCGGGCAACTCGACCGCCGTGCCGTTAGACCACGACGCGAGCGCCGAACCGGCGGCAAGGCAAACCGCTATCAAGGCGACAGTTTCGATGACCGAATCCGGTGTAATCGGCCGCACGACCTTGGGCTGCTCGAAACCGGTTGCGTTGGCGGTGCCATCCGGTTGCTGCGCGGGGACGAGGCGATGGCGCGTGATGAGGAATCGCGCGACCGGCCCCCCGATCAATCCGCCGAGGATCAGGCCGAAGGTAGCGCACGCAATGGCGATTTCGGTCGCCGCCGCGAGCCCGTGACGTTCGGAGAATACCTTCGCCCACGCCGCCCCTGTGCCATGGCCGCCTGAAAGCGTTACCGACGCCCCGAGCAGGCCAACAACGCGCTCTTGTCCCAAGGCCCAGGCAAGCGCTATCCCTAGCGCATCCTGCACGACCAGCAAGCCGGTTACCACACCGAGAAAGACAATCAATGCCCGTCCGCCGGACTTCAACGCCGCCAGATCGGCGTTCAGACCGATAGTGGCAAAAAACGCGAACATCAGCGGCGACTGAAGGGCGTTGTCGAAGCGCACTTCGACGTGCGAGAAGCTGCGTAGCGCAAAGATGAGCAGCGCGACGAGCAGGCCACCTGCGACGGGTTCCGGAATGCTGTAGGTGCGCAGTATCTGGACTCGGGCCAGGATTTGCCGCCCGAGCAGCAGGACGAGGCACGCTGCGGTCAGCGTTTCTAGCGGGCCGAGGCTCACCATGTTGTTCTCCGCTTTATGGTTCGAACGACCCGCTGCGCGGCGGGGGTGTTTGAGCGTCCGTGCGCCAGTCTGACCAGCATATAGCCGCGGGGGCCCGAGAGCAACGAGCCGGCAATCATGCCAAGGCGGAGCGACGTGAAGTATTCCGGCCTTTCCAATGCAGGTTCCGCTCGAAGGGGCGGGCGCGCGCCGGCGAAATGATCGAGCGCCGGCAGGAGCCGGCGGGCATTCAATTGCGATTCGGCTCGTCTCGTATGAAACGAGGTCGACGCGGGTATGGGACCAAAGTCCGATTGTTTTCGCGCCAGCCACCCACCAGACTTGGTTACGTCGAAGCGTGATCTCCAGTGCACGGCCGCCAGATCGACCGGTTCGAACCACCGCGCCACAACGGGAGTATCCATCATGATCCGATACCTGTGCACCTTGGCGATCAGCCTACTTCTGGCTTTGGCGGCCTGTTCAACCGGCCAGGCGCCGCCAGCATCCGCCTCGTCCGGCGCGGACCCGGGGCTTGATCAGGACGTGCAGGCCGCACTCGCTGCCCTGTATGCCGATACGCCGAAAGCGCAGGAGCTTGCCGGCAAGGCGAAAGGCATTCTTGTCTTTCCAAACGTGGTGAGAGCAGGCTTCATCGCGGGCGTCGAGCATGGAACGGGCGATTTGATCGAGAACGGCAGGGTCACGGGCCGCTTCGCGACAACCGGTCTGTCGTACGGGCTACAGGCCGGCGCCCAGAAATTCGGCTACGTGATGATGTTCATGACGGACACGGCCCTTAATGACCTGAAGTCCAGCCCGGGATTCGAAGTCGGCGTGGGGCCGACTATCGTGGTCGTCGATCAGGGCGCCGCAAAATCAATCACCACGGCGACACTGCAGTCGGACATCTACGCCTTCATTTTCAATCAGAAGGGATTGATGGCCGGGATCGGTCTGAAGGGATCGAAGATTACGCGGCTCGATTGATTGCATGCCCGGGTGGTTCCGATAGCAGCGATCCAGCCGACGCTATGTTGGGAAATCGGTAAGCGAGAAGCGGGGCACGATATGACATCAGAGTGTATACGAGCATTGCTGGCGCGGCCGGGTGCGCGCAAAAGTGCCGCGGCTTCGGCGTTTCATCAGGCTGCGATGGTCACGCTGATGCTGCTGTTGGCTAACGCGGCGACGGCCCAGCAGCCTATCTTCTACCCGGCGAAGGGCCAAAGCGCACAAAAGCAGCAGACCGACATGGGTGAGTGTCAGGTGTGGGCAAAGCAAACGACCGGCGTCGATCCGGTCGTGCTCGCGCAGCAGTCGGCCCAGCCCGGCGCCCCTCCTCCGCAAGGCGGAGCGGTCAGGGGCGCGGCGGGTGGTGCCGCGCTGGGTGCCGCAATTGGCGCGATTGCCGGCAACGCAGGCAAGGGAGCGGCGATCGGCGCGGTGACCGGCACCGCGGGTGGTGCCATGCGTCAGCGGCGGCAGACGGAGGCGGCCAGCCATCATGCGCAAGCTTCGCAGCAGAACACCGCGAGCCAGCTCTCGACCTACAACCGCGCAACTACCGCGTGCATGAACGGGCGGGGTTACACCAGCCAATAGCACGACACCGGATGGAGCGTGCAGCGATGAACACCAGCTTCGGATCTGCAGGATTGGTGGCAATCGTCCTTCTCGATTGCGCGTGTGCCTACGGCGGCGACTTCGATGGCAGCAAGCCGCTCGTCTGTGCGACGGTGGAGGCTCATGCGTGCGATCCCGGGGTCACCTGCGAGCGGTCGCTGCCGGATGACCTCGGCGCGCCGCGATTTCTGTCGATCGATTTCGCAAGGAAGACGATTGCCGGGCCCGAGCGGACCACGCCAATCCTCTTCGTGAATAAAGGCCAGAACCAGATCCTCATGCAGGGTACCGAGCTCGGCTACGCGTGGACCGTCGTCCTTGACACCGAAGACGGGGAGATGACGCTCACGTTCGTCAATCGCGACGAGGCGGCCGTGCTGTTCGGTGACTGTATGGCGAAGTAATGGGACCGGCGGATGGGGAGCTTGATCATGGTCAACCAAATCCTCGGGAATCGACGCGTGCTTCGCGCGGTCACGCAAGGGCCCCCGATGCCAAGTACGAATGCGGGCCTGACGCTCGTCTTCGTCATGCTGCTGGTGTTGTCTGGCTGCAAGAAGGCACCCGCATTGCCGGCCCTTGGCGCACCGGAAGTGACGGTGGTCACCGTCGCCCCGCGGGACACACCTGTCGATTTCGAATTCACCGCACAAACTCAAAGCTCTCGGGAAGTCGAGATTCGTGCGCGCGTCGACGGTTTTCTGGAGCGCCGCACCTATGTCGAAGGCCAGATGGTGAAGACCGGCCAGACGATGTTCCTGATGGACCCCAAGCCGTTCGACGCCGCGCTGCGGACGGCAAAGGGGGAGTTGGCCCAGCAGCAGGCGAGGCTTACGGTGGCTAGGGCCAATCTCGCGCGGGTCAGACCGCTCGCCGCACAGAACGCGTTGAGCCAGAAGGATCTGGACGATGCGATCGGTAGCGAGCAGCAGGCCGCCGCCGCGGTGATCTCGGCGCAAGGGCGGGTCGAGACCGCACAGCTCAATCTCGGCTACGCGACGATCAAATCGCCGCTCAACGGACTCGCGAGCTATGCGCGGCAACAGGATGGCAGCTACGTCACGGCCACCGCAACGGGGCTGCTGACCAACGTGTACCAGCTCGATCCGATGTGGGTGAACTTCAGCGTCTCCGAGAACGAGATGCTCCGCTATCAAGACCAGATTCGCGCCGGGAAATTGCGCTTTCCTCCCAACAGCGAGTTCGTCGTGACAGTCGTACTTGCCGATGGCTCCGAGTTTCCGCAGCGCGGCAAGATCAGCTTCGCCAATCCGGCGTTCAGCACCGACACCGGGACGTTTCTCGTGAGGGCTGTGCTCGACAACCCGAGGGGGACATTGCGCCCTGGACAATTTGTGCGCGCCCGCGTCTCGGGCGCAATTCGCCCCAATGCGATTCTGGTGCCGCAGCGTGCGGTCCTTCAGGGCGCGAAGGGCCATTACGTGTGGGTGCTCGACGGCGAATCGAAGGCGCATGAGCAGGTGGTCGAAGTCGGCGAATGGCGCGGTAACGACTGGTTCATCACCGATGGCCTGAAGGCGGGTGATCGCGTAGTCGTCGATGGCGCGATTCGCGTCGCCGCGGACATGCCGGTGAAGATAGTCGGCGCGCCCGCCGCGCATGAGGGAGCCCGTTCCGAGGGTGCTGGCGCTGTGCCCGCGGCGCACGCCGGGGCATCGGGCGCATCCACCATCAGTGCCCCCGAATCATGATGACGCATGCGGTGCGCAAGCCGTTCGATCGCAAGACCCGGCAAATGCAAACTGAGGAGAGTGGCAATGGGATCAAAAAAGAACTGTTGCGCCGCGGCCGATCCGGCGGACGGTACAAGGCGTCTCTGGCTGAAAGCCGGCATTGGCGCAGTGACGCTCGTCGGCGGAATCGGGAACGGCGGGGTTACGGCGGAAGCAGCCGCTTTGACCCAGGCGCAGCGGGATGCGCTCACGCCTGACGACATTATCGAAATGATGGAGAAGGGTAACGAGCGATTCCGCTCCGGCAAGATGACCAAGCACGACTATCTCGCCCAAAAGCGTGCAAGTGCGGCCGGCCAATACCCCGCGGCAGTCATCCTGAGCTGCATCGACTCGCGCGCACCGGCGGAGATCATTCTCGACATGGGCATCGGCGATACGTTCAACGCGCGGGTCGCAGGCAACATCGTCAATCAGGACATGCTGGGGAGCCTCGAATTTGGGTGCGCGGTGGCCGGCGCGAAAGTGGTGCTGGTGATGGGACACACGGCATGCGGAGCGATCAAGGGTGCCATCGACAACGTGGAGCTCGGTAATCTGACGGGGCTGCTCGAGACCATTAAACCGGCCATCGCGGCGACCCAGTACACCGGCGAGAGAAGCAGTAAGAACGCTGATTTTGTCGATGCGGTAGCGGTCTCCAATGTGCAGCAGACGATCGCGATGATCCGAAGCCGCAGCCAGATTCTGCGCGATCTGGAAAACAAGCGGCAGGTCCGCATCGTGGGCGCCATGTACGACCTGAGCAATGGCAAGGTGACATTTCTATGAAATGGGAGCGATCACTGCGATGAAGTCCGCCTGCGCGAGCTGGCTCGAAAGAACGGTGGTTATTTGCGCATGGCTGCCCGCGTTATCGGCTCTGGGAGCGAATCTTCAGTCAGCCGCGGCGCGAACAGATGGGGCCGGCGCGACCGAGGAGATCTGTATGCCCAAAGGTAGCTACCGGACGAGCGGGGGAGGCGAGACCGTCTTCTCTTACGAAAAGTGCTTTGCGCCGCCTGCTACTCGAGCGTTTCCGGGGGAGAAAAAATCGTTTCGCGCAAAGGCGGACGCTTTCAGCGGAGCCCGCGTAATGCAGTACGACTACCGCGATGCATTCGATCACTGCGCAAAACGTCACATGCGAGTACCGACGGTGCAGGAGTTGGGTGCGCTCTTTCTCTATGCGAACGTCGATAACGGCGCGGCGAACGGCTCCGCATACGCAATCGTCGCGCCAACCAACGATTCGCGTTATCCGGGAGGTCTCCACGGCTGGGGCGGTGGCAGCCCCTATTGGACGCATACATTCGCTGGTAAGGGCCGCCATAAGGTGGTTGATCTCGGAACGGGACGAGTGATCAGCGACCACGACAATCAAAGGATCTACGTGTCCTGTGTTCACTGAGCTCCCGCCTCCTGCCGCATTTCCCGGCGGCATGCTCGAAGGCGTAGGACCAAGGTCTTATTGCTTGTGCCGGGGCGCGTGACAGAATTGATCCGGAGCCACCGGCTGGCGTTCCAGCCTCTTCGAGAGTAGACAATGGAACGGGTATCGTGATTGGCAACGCGATTCGCAAGACGACCGACAGCATTTCTGATTTCCTCAGACTGGAGTCGGCAGGAGGCGTGCTCCTTGCGGCAACGGCCACACTCGCATTGATCTGCAGCAACACACCGCTTCGCGCCGCGTACGATGAACTACTGAAGATTCCAGTGGAGATTCGCTTCGGTTCATTCGCTCTCGCGAAGCCGTTCTTGCTATGGATCAACGATGGCTTGATGGCGATTTTCTTTCTCCTCGTCGGCCTGGAGGTCAAGCGTGAGGTGATCGAAGGCGAGTTGTCCACGCCCGCGCAAGTCGTGCTGCCTGTCGTTGCGGGATTGGGAGGGATGCTGGTACCCGCGCTCGTCTTCTTCCTCATTAACCGCTCGAGCGGTGGGGCGCTGAATGGCTGGGCCATTCCCACGGCCACCGATATCGCGTTCGCACTCGGCATTCTGTCGCTGCTGGGCGAACGGGTCCCCGTGTCGCTCAAAATATTCCTGACAGCCGTCGCGATTGCTGACGATCTGGGCGCCATCGTCATCATTGCAGTGTTTTATACCGCGGAGCTTTCGCTTTCGATGTTGATTTGCGCAGCGATTGCGCTCTCACTGCTGATTGCCTTGAATCTCTTCCGCGTCACGCGGATCGCGCCTTATATGATTGTTGGCGTGATACTGTGGGTGTTCGTTCTGAAGTCAGGCGTCCACGCGACCCTCGCCGGCGTTGCAGCCGCTTTCGCTGTGCCGCTCCGCGCAACAGATGGGGAAGGGCACGCTCCTCTGCACCGGTTGGAGCACACCCTTCACCCTTGGGTCGCGTTCGGCGTGCTGCCGATCTTCGCGTTCGCCAATGCGGGAGTCTCGTTCGCCGGCATAACGCTCGCCGCTCTCTCGGAACCTCTGCCGCTCGGTATCGCCGCTGGACTTTTCGTAGGGAAGTTCGTCGGCGTCTACGGAGCCTGCGCCGCGCCAATCGCACTCGGGCTGGCGAAACTTCCTGCGGGAGCAAGTTGGCCTCAGCTGGCGGGCACCGCGGCACTGTGCGGCGTCGGCTTCACCATGAGTTTGTTCATCGGCTCCCTGGCGTTCGAAGGGCCGGAATATTTCACGCCGGTCCGGCTGGGCGTGATTGCCGGCTCGTTGCTTTCGGGGACCGCCGGGTATTTGCTGCTCAGATTCGCGCCTGGGCATTCAACGACAACGTCACCGCAACGACAAGCCCTCGAGCCATAGAACGGAGAAGAACATCTGAGCCTCGACGCGCTAGCAGCGGTCACACGCGAACTCGCCTGGCAAAAATCGCGATGCGAGAGCAGGACTCGGCCTGTTCGATCGCATCGCGGAAAACAGGATAGGCGGCTTACAAGAGGGCTAGTGGTGGCGGCGGCGCTCTTCCTTGGCCTCCTCCTTCACATTGCCGTACTGCTTGCGCACTTCGCCCGCGCCTTGCTGCATATCGCCCTTTGCTTCTTGCGCGGCGTCACCCGTGGCTTTGCCTACCGATTCATTCACTTTGCCCTTCGCTTTTTCTGCGACACCCTTCACCTGGTCCTTGTTCATATGAACCTCCGTTGGCTTGGCCGCATCTACTGCGGCGGCAATACGGCAGCAACGCGCATGCCTGGTACGGCGGCGCGACAAGCGATCGCGCCGCCGGTGCGCGACGGATCGCCCATCGTTCGCCTACTGCGGTATTTTGCCGGTAGCGTTGCCTGAAGAATCACCGCCCTGTGGCGACATGCCTTGTTCCCGCCTCTGCATCAGCGTGCCCTTGGCCGCGGACGCATGCTGATTCGGGTCCGCGTAGCGCACCGTGGCGCCCGGGGCCTGCTGCTCGGATTGCGTGCTTTGGCCGGTGTTCGATTCTTGCCCGGACTGCGGGTCGTTGTTCTGGGCCATTGCCAGAGGGCCGGCGAGAATCAATGGTGCGCCGACGGCGATAAGAAGCGGCTTGAGGAAATTCATGGAAGCCTCCCTGCTCATGCTGGTTGATCGGGTCGGCGCGAAGGCCATCGATGCCCGCCGCCCATCTGTTGCTCGGCAAGGCGCATGCCCACGAGCTCATACTCAAATATCGGCTCTTTGCGTCCGGCTCGATGCCCGTGCGGGCTTTTCCCATCTCCATCTATTTGCCGCGTACACGGGTATGGCAGGCTTACCGATCACGGTCAGGCCCATGTTCGAGGCGTCAATCACGCAGCTGAATAAGGACAACGCACGGCTGGTTACTGAAGCCGGCACAGCAGCGAAGCGCCTGCGCGAGGCACTGATGCACGGTGAGAAGTTACAGGAGGCACTGAACCGGGCGCTCGCCGACCACGCCCGCGCCGAAGCCGGGCGCGACGCGCCGCAGGGACTGAAACACGAGCAGTCGTTGATTCATTGCGCCTCCGCGGCGAGCAGCGACCTAAGCTTCGTCCCTCGATCGGCAAGCAGATGAGGCTCCACGCACGCGCGCCGCGCAATCAGCTCTTGTGCGAAACGCACATCCCGCGCAATTTCGCCTGTCAGTCCGACCCCGCTCGCGCCAACAAGCACGCCGTCGCGATCCAGTGCGAAGAACACGCGCGACGCCGAACCCGTCTCGCGCACCACCGTCGTCGTTCCGAGGGCAGGCATGCCGGCGATCTGAATCGTCAAGTCGTATTGATCGGACCAGAACCACGGCACTGCCGAAAAGGCTTCGCCGTGGCCGAGCATATTGCGCGCGACGACACGCGCCTGGTCTTCAGCGTTTTTCCAGCATTCGAGCCGAATCCGGCGGCCAAACAGCGGGTGGGGAAACGAACAAACATCCCCAGCTGCGAAAATACGTGGGTCGTTCGTGCATAACGTCGCGTCGACTGCTACGCCATTTTCGACGTCAAGCTTTGCAGCCTGCGCAAGTTCAATGCACGGCGTCACGCCAATGCCGGCGATCACGACGTCGCACGCCAAGGTTGTGCCGTCAACAAGCTGCACACCACTTACGCGCGCCGTTCCAACAAAACGTTCCACATTCACACCGAAGCGGACGTCTACACCGCGTTGTCTATGCTGCGCCACAAGGCATTGCGCCACGACTTCAGGCACCGCACGCATCAACGCCCGCGGCGCCGCTTCGAGCACGACGACCTCGCAACCGAGTGCCACCGCTGCCGCTGAAATTTCAAGGCCAATGAAACCCGCCCCAATCACCGCTATGCGGCAGCCGGGGCGCAGTTCGGCGCCGATCGCATGCGCGTCGCGCACGCCACGCAGTACATGCACGCCGGCAAGCGTCGCCCCCGGCAGATCCAGCCGGCGTGGCCGGGCACCCGTCGCAATCAGCAAGCGGTGATAGCCGAGCGTGTCGCCGCTGGCAAGCACCACTCTGTGCCCCACACGATCGATGGCAGTCACAGGCGCATCGCTACGCAGATCGATGCGCTGCTCCCGATAGAACGCCTCGTCGTAGATCGTGCACTGGGCTGTCGTCTTTTGCCCGAGCAGCACCGACTTCGATAACGGCGGGCGTTCATAGGGCGACAAACCTTCGTCGCCGAAAAGCGCGATGGCGCCCTCCCAGCCGTTCTCGCGGAGCGCCTGCGACACACGCGCTCCGCACTGGCCCGCGCCGACGATCACCATCGGCTCCGTT
>JBCNPL010000610.1:0-2531 GCA_039593375.1 Paraburkholderia sp.
CGCCCGATTCGACGCGGCCCATATAGCCGCGGAAATCGTCGGCGCTCGCGCCGTCCTGGCGCGCCACCCACTGGACCGGGAAGCGCAGCGCCTCGCCCGTCGGCTGCTCGACCGGCAACGCTTCGAGGACGTCGAGCAGCGGCTCGCCCGCGTACCACGGCATGCGCTCGCTCGCGAGCACGATGTTGTCGCCCTTCAGCGCCGAGACGGGAACGAATCGCACGTTCCCGAGGCCGAGCTGCTGAGCAAGCTGCACGTAGGCATCGCGGATTTCGTTGAAGCGCGCCTCGCTGAAGTCGACGAGATCCATCTTGTTGATCGCGACGATCACATGCTGGAGCCCGAGCAGCTTCACGATCGCGCTATGGCGCTTGGTCTGCGGCAGCAGCACGGCGCGGCCGTCGTCGAACGTCACGCGCGTCGCGTCGATGAGAATGATCGCCGCATGCGCGGTCGATGCGCCCGTCACCATGTTGCGCGTGTACTGCTCGTGGCCCGGCGTGTCGGCGATGATGAACTTGCGCTTGGCGGTCGCGAAGTAGCGATAAGCCACGTCGATCGTGATGCCCTGCTCGCGTTCGGCTTCGAGGCCGTCCGTCAGCAGCGACAGATCGATGTCTTCGCCGACCGTGCGCTTGTTCTTCGCGCGCGAAAGCGCCGAGAGCTGGTCCGACAGCACGGCCTTGCTGTCGTAGAGAAGCCGCCCGATCAGCGTGCTCTTGCCGTCGTCGACGCTGCCCGCCGTGATGAAGCGCAGCACGCCGAGGTCCGCCGGTTGATGAGTCGTGATGATGTCCTGCATTCGATACTCGCTCGGAATTCGTTCTGAGGGCTCGGGGCTTAGAAATACCCTTGCTTCTTGCGCTGCTCCATCGCCGCTTCGGACGTCTGATCGTCCATGCGCGTCGCGCCGCGCTCGGTGATGTCGGTCACGGCCGTCTCGGCGATGATCTTCTCGACGTCGTCGGCATCGCTTTCGACAGGGCACGTGCAGCTGATGTCGCCGACCGTGCGGAAGCGCACGAGCGCCGTCTCGCTCGTTTCGCCTTCGCGCATCGGCGTGAGCGGCGTGACGGGCACGAGCAGTCCGTTGCGGCGCACGATCTCGCGCTGATGCGCGTAGTAGATCGACGGCAGCTCGAGCCCTTCACGTCCGATGTATTGCCAGACGTCGAGCTCGGTCCAGTTCGAGATCGGAAACACGCGCAAATGCTCGCCCGCGTGCAGGCGCGCGTTGTAGAGGCTCCAGAGCTCGGGGCGCTGCGCCTTCGGGTCCCATTGGCCGAACTCGTCGCGGAACGAGAAGATGCGCTCTTTCGCGCGGGCCTTTTCCTCGTCGCGCCGCGCGCCGCCGATCATCGCCGTGAAGCCGTGGGCCGCGATCGTCTCGAGCAGCGTGACGGCTTGCGCGGCGTTGCGCGAGTCGGTCTCGCGGCGCAGCCGTACCGTGCCGCGCTTGATCGAATCCTCGACATGGCCCACGACGAGCTCGGCGCCGATCTCGGCCGCGCGCCGGTCGCGGAAATCGATGACCTCGGGATAGTTATGGCCCGTGTCGATATGCACGAGCGGAAACGGCAGCGAGGTCTTGCGGTTCGCGCCGAGGCCGAACGCCTTCAAGGCGAGATGCAGCACGACGACGGAATCCTTTCCGCCTGAAAACAGCAGCGCCGGTTTGCTGCACTCGGCAACGAGCTCGCGCAGGATGTGAATCGATTCGGCTTCGAGCCAATCGAGGTGGTCCATGCGGTTCGATGCGACCGTGAGCGGGGTCGTCGCGGAGGATTCGAGAATCGTGCTCATATTCAGTCTGTTCCTATCGGTTGCCGCGGAAGATGCGTCCTTGCCGCGGCGACCCGCAATGTTCGGGTCCTGCATTGTTCGGGCTCGGTTTGCCTGTTGGAGCCGTTAGCTTACGCCTTGGTGGCGCCTTACGCCGTCGCCTTGCCGGCGTCGGATACGACCCTGATCGGCGTAACGGGCGCCACGTGCAAGCCGCACTCTTTCGAGTCGCGCGACTCCCACCACCAGCGGCCGGCGCGGCTATCTTCGCCAGGCCGAATCGCACGCGTACAAGGCTCGCAGCCGATGCTCGGGTAGCCGCGCGCATGCAGCGGATTGACCGGTACCTCGTGCTTCGTCAGATAGGCCCAGACTTCGGCTTCCGTCCAATCGGCGAGCGGGTTGTACTTGGCGATGCCGCGCGCCGCGTCTTGTTCCTCTTCGGCGAGTTCCGAGCGCGTCACCGACTGCTCTCGGCGCTGGCCCGTCACCCAGGCGTCGACGCCCGCGAGCGCACGGTTGAGCGGCTCGACCTTGCGGATCTCGCAGCAGCGCTTGCGCAGCTCGACGCTTTCGTAAAACGCATTGAGCCCGTGCTCGGCGACGTAAGCATCCACCGCCCGCGGCTGTGGGTGAAACTGCTCGATCTCATAGCCATAACGCTCGCGCACGCGATCGATCATGCCGACCGTCTCGGCATGGAGGCGCCCGGTATTGAGCGAAAAGATGCCGATCGACGCCCCGCGCGA
>JBCNPL010000611.1:0-2525 GCA_039593375.1 Paraburkholderia sp.
GCTCGATACTGTCCGCCATGCGAGCCTATCCCTGCGCATCGACGGCGCGGACGACGGTTTCGTGCTCGAAGGCGTGAGTCATATGACGGAGATCAGCCGCGATCCGGCCGACCTCGTCGCGCAAACGCGCGGCCCCCACCATCAGTACCCCGACGGCTTCATGCTGTTCCTCGGCACGATGTTTTCGCCGATCAAGGATCGCGATGCGCCCGGCGCGGGTTTCACCCATCACCTCGGCGACGTCGTGACGATTTCGACACCGACGCTCGGCGCGCTCGTCAACACCGTGCAGCGCTCCACCGAGATTCCGCATTGGACGTTCGGCGTGCGAGCGCTTTATCGGAATCTCGGACGACGGGGATTGCTGCGCGGCTGACGATAGACGATGACCTTCGGGGCGCCCGCCGGCACGGCGAGCCCCGAATCGTGAGATGCGCCGCGATCAGCCGCGCTTGGGAATATCGATGCCCTTCACCACGGCGGGCCGCGCCACGAATTCATTCAGCGCGCGTGTCACGTTCGGGAAACTGTCGATGCCGACAAGGTCGCCGGCCCCGTAAAAACCGACGAGATTCCGCACCCACGGAAAGGTCGCGATATCGGCGATCGTGTATTGATCGCCCATGATCCATGCGCGCCCCTCGAGCCTGCCTTCGAGCACGTTGAGCAAACGGCGCGACTCGGCGACGTACCGGTCGCGCGGACGCTTGTCGTCATATTCCCTGCCCGCGAACTTGTGGAAAAAACCCACCTGGCCGAACATCGGGCCGATGCCGCCCATCTGAAACATGAGCCATTGAACGGTTTCGTAACGGCCTGCGTCGTCCCGCGGAATCAACTGCCCGCTCTTGTCGGCCAGATACAGCAGAATGGCGCCCGATTCGAACAATGCGAGCGGCTTACCTCCGGGACCGTTCGGATCGATGATCGCGGGGATCTTGTTGTTCGGATTAAGCGAAAGAAACTCGGGCGACATCTGATCGTTGGTGTCGAAGCTGACGAGATGAGGCTCATACGGCAATCCCGTTTCCTCGAGCATGACCGAAACTTTGATACCGTTCGGCGTGGGCAACGAGTAAAGCTGAATACGGTCAGGGTGCTGCGCGGGCCATTTACGCGTGATGGGGAAATCGGACAGATCGCTCATTGTTGACTCTGCTCACCGCAATTCGAAAGGCTCCATCGTGCAACATTGTGGTGCGGAGGTAAAGCGTGGCGGGCATCGCTCAGTGGCTACCGCTCGATCTTCTCGTGACGGTCGACGCTCGAAAAACGAGCGGAAGCCGATCTACCCGTCACAGTCCGGTAGCCGCCCTGACTATTTCCTTACATTGAACGAGTAGTCGCCGTGCGTGCGATGCCCGTCGTCGGCCACCGCGACCCAATGCACCGTGTAATGACCGGCCGGCAGAGTCGGCAAGGCGACTGTCATCACCGTCGGGTTTTCGCTGTCGATCCTGGCCTTTTCGGCATTGACCTTTTTACCCTGCGCATCGGTCACGGTGAGCGACGAGAACGTCGGCTCGAGTCGACCGCCGAAAGTGATTCGCACCTGAGACGGTGAAGGCACGGTCATACCGGCGCCCGGCTCCCGCGTCTTCGGGAATACGTGCGCCAGGGCTGTTCCAGAAACCAGCGCCGTGACTACGAAAACCGCCAGCCCTCGGGCAAAGCCCAAGCGAGCATCGTTCATCTGTTTCATGACAATCGCATAGTTCGTTGGAGCGATCGTCGAGAACCTGCTCGCAATCGCGTAACTGCCCGTGCCTCCCATTTCGAATGGGCGCGCGCGAACATGGAAACAGCCAAGAGGTGAAATGCTGTCGCTGGCCGCGATTATGGCATGCGCCAACTTTCGGCTCATCCCACGACCCTACCCCTTCAGGGCCTTGCCGCCGGTTTCCTCGAAGAGCGACACAGCGACGAGCGATATGACGACGCAGACGATCATGTACCAAGCCGGCGCCATGACGTTGCCGGAGATGCGGATCAGCCAGCCCGCCACGAGCTGCGACGTCCCGCCGAACAGTGAAACGGAAATCGCATAGGCACTCGACATGAAGCCCGCGCGAATCGCTTTCGGAAAGCTCTCGGGCATCAGCGCATACGCGGGCGCCGAACCCATCGTGTAGCAGAGCATCAGCATCAACATCATCGCCAGCACGGCGGGCAGCGTCGCGAAATGGTTCATGCCCCAGAACGCCGGATAGATGAGCACGAGTAACGCAATACGGCCGATCACGGTGAGCGGCTTGCGTCGGCCGAGGCGGTCCGACCATGCGCCGTAAAGCGGGCACATGACAAGCGAGGTCAGACTCGCGCCGACGCCGACGAGCATCGATAATTTCGTGGGGAGCTTCAGATACTGAATGCAGTAGGTCGGCAGGTAATACATCAGCAAGTACGATGCGACCGACATACCCATGATCGCAAAGATCACGAGGAACCAATTGCGGATATCGATCGCGCGCCATTGGCGCACGCTTGCGGCCGCTGGCGTCGGCTCCTCGACAATGTGCCGCCGG
>JBCNPL010000612.1:0-2525 GCA_039593375.1 Paraburkholderia sp.
ACTTACGCGGCCGTCAGTTCGGCCCGCACGAATTCCATGCTGGCCCGCAAACGATCCTCGATATCTGCGGCCTCGGCGATCTCGTCGGCGAACGGTTCGAACGAGAACGCGCCGCGATAGCCGCGCGCGAGTAGCACTTTCAGTTGGCGAATGTTGCCGAGGCGGTCGGCGCCGCCGACGAGCACACGATGGCCGTCGCGCATCCGTGCCACGGGCAGGTCATCCTCCTCGACGCCGGAGATGTGCACGAGCCCCGTCAGGTTCGGGTAGAAGATGTCTTCACCGGATAGATAGTGGTGAAACGTATCGTGAACGAGCCGGAATACGTCTTCCCCCGCCGCATCGTAGATGGCTTTCACCGCATCCGACTTGCGCCGCAGCGCGCACTCCTCGAACCCGAGCGGCTCGATCAGCCCGATCAGGCCGCGCTCGGACAGGATCGGCCTCAAAGCCTGCAGCGCCGTCACGAGATCGGCATGACGCTCGTCTGCCGTGCGGCTGTCGCTTCGACTGTTGGTCGGGCAGAGCACGAGCGCGCGCGCGCCGCATTGGACTGCGTACTCGGCCAGTTCGACCGCTTGCCCCGCGCGCTCCCGGTTCCATTGCTCGAAGCGCTGCAGTGCGTTGATCGTCAAGATCGTCAGTCCGGCCTCGTCCGCGGCCGCACGGACCGCGTGCGCCGAGGTACCGTCCACGATTTCGATGCCTTCGAGATCGTTGCGAATCTCGATCGTGTCGACGCCGAGGCGCCGACACAGCGTCAGGTAGCGGTCGAACGGCAGACGCGGCGCGCTCATGCGGTTCAATGAAAATTGAAACGCTTGCTTCATTGCTATTTCCTTTTTGGTGTGTTCGGCGTGAACTCAACAGCTCGAAATGGGGGCGCGGCGGCGCCATCCCGCTCTTTCGTGGAGCGAGCCAAGTGTCGCGTAGGCACCGCGAGTGGGTGACCGGCCGTCGTCTCCTGTCTGTTCTGTACTTGATGGAGAACCAATGTACGGAGCCGCGCCGTGGCTTGCACGAGAAACTTTGCCGAAATTTCGGCAAAACGACGGTCGATCGCGTGACGCCGAACCGTGTCGAGGCAGGAAACCCGGCGTCACGAATTGCGTATATAAAGAAAAAAGAATGGGACCACGTGCCAATCCGCTGCCGTCGCGCATGAAAATTGGCGATATCCGCCAGTCCGAATCGACTAGATTTTCCTTGTGGCGTTTCTATGAAACTGCGCTATAACGGACGAACAGCGGCCTTCAAGCGCTCGCGACCCACAAGGTCCCTCCAGGTGGCTTTAGGCGCACCCAGCTGTGTGCCGGCCCGCCGAGTCAAGCGGCGTCGATTCGCTTGGCGATGTAACCCTCCACGAAAAAGATCCTGGCCTCGCCGGCAGCGCGCTGCGGCGAGCACATTCACTTTCCGATTGCCTTCTCGAGGCCGCGCCTATTGAGGAGTCCTCGGGTGTCACGGCAGCACGATGCGCAAGAAGACAACGCCTCTTTGGAGGCGCGCATGCGGCGCCGGCAAAGACAGAGGGTGCAACGGAGGAGATCATGCAACGTCGATTCATCATGGCCGGCATCGCTTGCCTCTTCGCCGCGGGCGGCGCGGGAGCACAGTCAATGCCGAACGATCCGCAGCAGAGCGACGCTCAGCAGGCAACCGCTTCGCAGCAGCAAGCGAATCAGGACTCCGCGATCGGAGGAGCTGCCGATACGAAAAGCCAGTACGGCAGCCCACGGACAATCACGTCCGATCCGAATTGCTCGTTCCGGCCTGCCTGTGATGTCTTCTTTGGCAATTAGCGGCGCTATCGGAGCCAGACTCACAATCGGAACCGGATTCGAGGCGTCTATGGCAAAGAGCGGCGACACGCTCAATCCAAGCAGTTCATAACCTTGGCACCGACCGTATGTCGCCCGTCTCGTCGCCGGCGCGAGACCGATCGTCGGCATTTGATGGCGGTACGCCGCCAGCCGCCAACGGCGTAACGACGCCGCGACGGACTGTGTGCGGTTCGCGCGGATAGCGGTCGTCGACCGCCTCCCCGAACCGCGCGCGTACGAACGCGCGCGTCAGCGCGATGCGCATGTTCACGCCTTCGGCTTCGCATACAGCACTCCGATCGCTGAAGCGCGCCTTGCAACGAACGTAGCCTTCGCGCACCGCCAATTCGAGATCGGAGACTCGCTCGAATATCTCAGCCATGTCGCGCCAGTCGTCGGTTGGCATGAATGGCTGACTCAGCTTGCGGAACGTTGCATGCGCAAGCGTTACGACGATGCTGGGCTCGATCTCGACGAACGTTATCTCTTCGTCGTCGTCGACGAGCGCCCTGGCGCACCAGTAATCGAGCGTGCGCCCATCAAGCTCACTGACTTTCATCGCTACCCCCATCGAATTGGGAACTCGGCACCTCGATTTGCGCCACGAGCGGATAGTGATCTGAAGCGCTTCGCGCGAGCGCGCTCCGGTGCACGCCGACCGCGCCGAGCCATTCGCCCGGGTGCACCCAGATGCGATCGAGC
>JBCNPL010000613.1:0-2518 GCA_039593375.1 Paraburkholderia sp.
GGAATGACGAGGCGCTCAGGCTTGGCTGCCGCGCTTCGCGAACCCTGTCCTCGTAGCATACGTTTCTGAGTGCACGAGGCCGGCTCGACAGACCCATGCGCGGCTCGCGCCGGTAGAGACGAGACTCTGCGAGAATGATCCAAGCAAGCATGTACCGAAAGGAGCTGCATGATGACTACGCAATCGCTAACGGCCGGAATCGATCATGTCGGACTGACTGTGTCGAACCTGCAAACGACCCGTGACTTTTTCGTAAGCTGCCTAGGCTGGCGGGAAGTAGGAGCTCGCCCCGAATACCCCGCGATATTCGTCTCCGACGGCACGGTCGTACTGACACTGTGGCAACTAAAAGACACCGAGCATAAGGTCGAGTTCGACCGCAAGCGAAACGTGGGACTCCATCATCTCGCGCTGCGGGCGGCAGACGAGGCATCGTTTGCCGAGATTTTCGAGCGCGTCTCGAAGTGGCCTGGAGTCACGGTCGAATTCGCGCCCGAACTACTCGGCAAAGGCCCCAAGCGCCACACCATGATCTACGAGCCGGGCGGTATCAGAATCGAGTTCGACATCGCTCCGGCCTGAGCGGCGAAGCTCAAGCCGCGGCCATGACAGGCCCGAGCTGCGAACGAGCAAGGTCGACGAACGCGCGCATCGCGCTCGAGACATACGCATCGTGCCGCCGGATGAACAGCGTTTCGACGTCGGCGATCTCGGGCGACACGGTATGGATAGTCACGAGATTCTGATCGGCGGCGGCCGCCACGACACCCCTCGGCAACAGCGTGACACCAATGCCCGCCGCCACGCAGGCGATGATTGCGTCGAGAGAGCCGAATTCGAGCGGAGTCGCCGTCACGATACCCATGTCGGCCAGCAGTGCGTCGAGCCGCTGGCGATAGGAACAGCCTAGCCTAAAGACGATTGTCTTCAGCTCGCCGATCGCCCTGAGCGCTTCGCGCGAACGGATCGTGCGCGCGGTGACGAGCACCAGTTCTTCCCGGAAAACCGTTTCGGAGAGCAGATCGGGATGATCGACCGGACCCGCGACGAATGCCGCGTCAAGACGGCAATCGGCGACGTCCGCAGTCAGACTGCAACTCGTGCCCGTAGCCAGCGAAAGGCGCACCTGCGGATACATGCGTGCAAAGCTGCTGAGGACCGGGGCAAGCCGCAGCGCTGCCGTCGTCTCGAGCGTTCCCAGCGTCAGCGTGCCGCCCGGCGCGCCGTCGTCGAGCGCGGCCGCCTTCGCGTCGGCCACGAGCTTCGCGATGCGCGCGGCGTAAGGCAGCATGCGTTCGCCGGCCGGCGTCAGGCTCACTCCGCGCACATGCCGCTGAAACAACGGCATACCGATCTCACGCTCGAGTGACCGGATCCTCGCGGTCACGTTCGATTGCACCGTGTGCAGCTCAGCGGCAGCGCGGTTCATGCTGCCATGCCGCGCTACCGCTTCGAACACCTTGAGGTCGGTCACGTCCATGCTGTGCCCCTACGGGAAACGAAAACACATCGCAAGCGTTGCCGTGTAATCGTACACCACCGCATGTTTGGCCATGGGCAAGTGACGACGAGCGTCTATTGGCAAAGCCCCTTGATCGTAGCGATCATCTCCGCCTCGAGCTGCGCGACGAGCTCCGCCGCCGGCAACGCACGCGCGAGCGCGGCGGCTTGCCCCGCCCATTGCGCACCGTACCCGAACTCGCCCTTTGCCTTCGCGGCAGCGTGGAGCGCTTTGCCGGCGTCATACGCGATCGGGTAGTCGGCGACCCGTGGGGCCTCGGCATCGGCGCCGAGCTCGGTGAACTTGTTGACGATGCTCCGCGCTCGACGGCCCGAAATCGCCTCCGTAAACGTGGTCCTGCGCGCAGCCTCTCCCAGCAACGCACGCCGATAGCCGTCGTCGATCGACGTTTCCGGACACGCGACGAAGGCAGTGCCGAGCTGAGCCGCCGCCGCACCCAGCGCGAATGCGGCCGTGATCCCTGCGCCATCCATGATCCCGCCCGCCGCAATCACCGGAAGATCGAACCGCGATGCGAGCAGCCGCGTCAGCGCAAACGTGCCTAGTCCATCGTCGTGCCGCGGATCGAATGCCCCACGATGCCCGCCGGCCTCGATTCCCTGTGCGACGATCGCGTCGACGCCCGCCGCAGCGACCCGCTCGGCTTCGTCGATGTTCGTGGCGGAAGCGAGGAGACGAATGCCCGCGTCCTTGAGCGTGTCGATCACGCTTTGCGAAGGCAACCCGAAATGGAAGCTGACGATAGGAGGCTTCTCCTCCAGAAAGACGTTGAACATATCGTCGTCGACGAGGAAGCTCTTGTAGATTTCCTTGAGCTTGGCGGGTGGCGTCGCGTCGAATCTCGCGAAATGCGGTGCGAGCCACGAGACCCACTGGCGCTCGACCGCTTCGTTGGCCGTCGCCGGTCGATGGCAGAAGACGTTGATGTTGAACGGCTTGCTCGTGAGCGCGCGGATCTCTCGGATGGTCTTGCGAGCCGTGTCGGCATTCATCGCA
>JBCNPL010000614.1:0-2517 GCA_039593375.1 Paraburkholderia sp.
CTGGAAAAAGTCCGCTGAGGTTTGATTCGCCGACTTGCGCGCCTGCGATGCCGAACTCGCAGCGGTGATGCCGCGCTCATGACACCGTCGGCGCCGCATCCTCGATGCGCCCCGCTTGTTCCCACTGACGCACGTAGTCGGGCGTCCCCGTCGGCGCGGCTTCGACCACCGGCGCCTGCGCCTGCAGCGCGAGCGGCAGCACGCCGGCCCAGACGGGGCGATCCATGTCGGCCTCGTCGTCCTTGGGGCCGCCCGTGCGGATCTTCGATGCGGCTTCGTCAAGCGAAATGCGCAGCACGGTGACCGCGGCCAGTTCATTGGCGTCGCCGGGGCGCACCTCGAGCGAGCGTCCTGGCGCGATAAATTCCACGAACGTGTCGAGTGCCGCCGCCTTGGCCGGCCCCTCCACGGCTTCGAATGTGCCGTATATGACAGCGGACCGATAGTTCATGGAGTGGTGAAAGGCGGAACGCGCGAGCACGAGACCATCCAAATGCGTGATCGTGACGCACACCTGTGCGCCCGAGGCCGCCAGCTTCAGCATGCGGCTGCCATTCGAGCCGTGAATGTACAGGTAGTCGCCCTCGCGCCAGCAGGCAGTCGGAATACAGTGCACGCCGCCACCATCGGAGAACGCAACATGGCACACGTAGGCCGCGTCGACGATGGCATATAGCGTTGCGCGGTCGTAGTGCCCGCGGTTCGGGATGCGGCGTACACGGGTGCGCCCCGATGGCGGCGCGGCTTCGGTTGTAGACATGGCAAGACACCTTTTGGTTATGACGACCCACGATAAGAAAATCGTGGCACCATGTGTAGACCCACACGGAACAATACGATTGGAGCCACGATGGACTACGGTGTCTTGTTGTCGACGTTCGAGCGTGAGACCGGCCGGGAGGCGGCCGCGCGAATGCCTCGGCAGCGTCGACTCTACGCCTGCCTGCGCGCGGCCATCCTGAGCGGCAAGATCGAGGAAGGCACGCGCCTGCTGTCGTCACGCGCGTTGGCCGATGAGTTGAGGATGGCGCGCAACTCGGTGCTGTACGCGTATGAACGGCTGGCGGCCGAAGGCCTCGTGATCGGTACGCGGCAAGGCACCGCGGTGGCGGCGGTGGGCGTGCAACGGACGCCGCTCGCCGTGCCTGGCGACGCGCCCGTGCTGTCGCGACGCGTGGCGAATATCTCGCGGCCGGACGACGGCATGGACGATCCTCTGCCGTTCCTGCCGGGTACGCCCGCGCTCGACGAGTTTCCGCTTGCGCAATGGCGCCGTTGCGTGGAGCGTGCGTGGCGCAACATCGGCCCGGCCCACCTCGGCTATATGCCCATCGAGGGCAACGTGGCGCTGCGTCAGGCGATCGCCGAGTACCTGCGTATATCGCGCGGCGTGCGCTGTGAAGCCCAACAGGTTTTCATAACCGGCGGCACGCAGAGTGGGCTGGACCTTTGCGCGCGCACCCTGGCCGACGCCGGCGATATCGTCTGGGTCGAGAATCCTGGCTACGACGGCGCCCGCAACGCCTTCCATGGCGCCAACCTGCGGTTGGCACCGATCGCCGTCGATTCGGATGGCCTTGCGCCTCGCGTCGAAGACTGGCGTGACACGCCGCCGAAGCTCATCTACATCACGCCGTCGCACCAATATCCGCTCGGTGCCGTGATGAGCCTCGAACGCCGGCTCGCGCTCGTCGCGGAGGCGAGCGCGAGAGGCGCCTGGATCATCGAAGATGATTACGACAGCGAATTCCGCCATCATGGCACCCCCCTCTCCGCGCTGCAGGGTTTGGCCGAGGATGCCCCGGTGGTCTACCTGGGCACGTTCAGCAAGGTGATGTTTCCGGCACTGCGCATCGGCTTCATGGTCGTCCCGCCCGCGCTCGGGCCGGTCTTGCGGCGCACGGCCGGCGCGCTGATGTTGCGCGGGCGCGTGGCCGAGCAACTCGCCCTGGCCGAATTCATCGACGCGGGACACTTCACGCGTCATTTGCGGCGCATGCGGCGACTCTACACCGAGCGGCGGGCCGCACTGCACGAGGCGCTGGAGCGGCATCTATCTGGCGCATTGACCGTCTCCGCCGGTGCAGGGGGAATGCACTTGTCTGCAAGACTGGACGTACCGGTCTCGGATACGGAGGTCAGCCGCGTCGGACGGACGCGAGGCCTGGTGCTGCGGCCGCTCTCGCGGTATTGCATGGCAGGCGCGGAAGACGGATACAACGGACTGCTGCTGGGATATGGCAGTGTCAGCGCCGCACAGATGGACGGATTGGCACAGCGGATCGGAGAAGTAATCGAAGCGGCCCGGCCTCGACCGCGCGATTAGTCGGCCAGCGCGCCCGCAATCCCGTCGCATCAGCAAGTTCCTCCGCGATCGGCAATCGTCGCGCCATACACATCGAACCCAAAAGGTGAATACATGGAGCACTCCGAGTTGTTCTCGCTCTTACCGAAATCGAAGCATGACATTGAAAAAGCCGAGGCCATCGTTCGTCTCGGATACCCGGCCGTCGAGCC
>JBCNPL010000615.1:0-2510 GCA_039593375.1 Paraburkholderia sp.
GTCATCCGGCCGATCTGGGCGGGCGTGACGCCCGACACGCCGTACACGCGCGCGCGCACCGCGCCGCCCGTCAGCGCACCGAAGCCGGTCGCGTTGCCGAGCGCGGAACCGGCAATCGCGCCGATCCACAGCGCGACGCGCGGCACCTTGGCCGCGACATAGCGCAGGCCGACCGCATCGCGGGCGACGAGCGCGAGATAGCTGAGGGCCGTCGCGGCGAGCGACGCGCCCCACTCGCCGACGGACATGTGACGCAACTGGAGAATCACCGACCGGTAGTCGACGGATTCCGACAGATGCTGGAAAACCACGATCAGCAGCAGGCCGATGCCGAGCGCGAGCAGCGGCGACAGTACGCGCTCGTTGCGGATCAGCGCCCGGGCACGGGCGATCACCGCCTCGGCACCGCCGGGCGAACCGGAGTGGAAGGGAGACATAGGCTATTCGTCCTCGTGCAGGGCATTCGCGGCGCATGAGGGCTGGAAGGCGCATCGACGGTCACTACTTTCCACCGCTAGGAGCATTCTGGACGAGCAACGCTGGGCGAAACGTTTTACGGATGTGCACACCTTTGGGCGAATAGACGCGAAGCCTGCCACGTTGCATGTCATCAAGGATTGCTGCGAACATACCTCCACCGGTTGCGGGAATGGCCACGCTGTCGAGCACCCGCCCATCCACGATTAACTTCAATCTAGCGAAATGGCACGGCTTCTTGCATTCCATTTGACTCACCCCG
This sequence comes from Paraburkholderia sp., assembly GCA_039593375.1. Lineage (GTDB taxonomy): Bacteria > Pseudomonadota > Gammaproteobacteria > Burkholderiales > Burkholderiaceae > Trinickia. Next base: position 740 of record JBCNPL010000615.1, read on the forward strand.
CCCGTCGGTTGACGTAACTCAGCCGCATAAATCCCTCGATGAACGCCTTTGTATCGAACCTTTACCAAGGATGCCGCGCGAACACCGACACTGGGCTCGTCCGCTCTGCCAACCTGCCGGTACCCATATTCACCATCTTCCTCTATCTCGTAATTGTGCCTCACGGATGGTGGCGGACTCGCAACAGCTTGATCTCGCACCGACAAAGGCAAAGCCACTCCATCAATGCTCGATGTTGATGCGCCCAGGGATTCGCTTCCAGTCGCAAATATCGTCGACACCCGCGAAGTTTTCCCGCACCCACTCAGAGCGACTGCAAATCCCAACAGAACAACGAGACTTTTCTTGATCACGACACTCTCCGACTGAGTACCCATATCGCCATGCTGAATCAAATCGACCTGGCTCGTCTACGCGAAACATCTTGATTCACCGCTGACATCCGTCTCGATAGGGGGTGTTAAAAATTTGTTAATGCCGTGTGCGGCTGAAGGTTTTCGCATCCTTCCAGCAGATACTGAACTTTACTTGGCGACTTATCACCGCACTTCGCACAGTGCACCGCGACCAATTGATGCTTGCCCCCGTTACCATCTTCACGCCTCGATAATCGTATGCGGTCCACGAAGGACGCCCCACAGAGCGAGGTGGCGAAACGCGTGATGTGTGGTAGCGCTGCCGATCAGCGGAGGTGGGTGGGCATCTTCCAGGGAAGCAACGCGTCGTAGTCGTCGACGGTCTTCGCCAGCGGGAGTTTCTGGAACAACCAGGTGAGGTAGCGATACGGATCGATGCCGTTGGCCTTGCAGGTCTCGACGAGCGTATAGAGGTTGGCGCTCGCGTTCGCACCGTCAACGGTGTCGGAGAACAACCAGCCGCGGCGCCCGACACAGAACGGGCGAATCGCGTTTTCGCAGGGATTGTTCGAGATGGGCCAGTCGCCATTTTCGACGTAGCGGATCAGCTTCGGCCACTGCTCGCGCAGATAGGTCAACCCCTTGCCAAGCAAGCTTTTCGGTACGACGCCGGGAGACTGTTCGAGCATCAGTGCGTGGATGACGTCGAGTACGTGTGCGCTGTATCGTCGTCGCAACCGCTGCCGTCGTTCCGCCGTCCACGCCTCACTCCGGGATTCCGCGGCGAACAGCTTGCCGATCAATTTGATGAAGCGCGTCGCGAGCAGCTCGGGCGAGCGCGCAGCCTTCGGCACGTTCTCTTCCGCCTTGACGAAGTACCGTCTCACGTGAACCCAGCATCCAAGGTGCACGAGTTGGTGACGTTGTGCGATGTCGTTGTAGGGCTCGTAGCCGTCGGTCATCATGACCGCGCCTTCGCGGATCCCGGTGAACAGCTTGTCGGCCAGCTTGGTACCGCGCCCCGGCGTATAGGTGAAGCAGCGGATGGGGACGCCCGAACCGGTCATTTGCGCCCAGAGGTAACTCTTCGTTTGAGGTCGTCGGCCTTCCTCCTTCAGCACCTGGAGCGTCGTCTCGTCGCAGTAGATCAGCGCGGCATCGAGCAACGCATCGCGCATCAGGTTGATCACGGGCTGCGTTGCGAGGCCGACGCGCACCATGCTGGCGGCGATCGTGCTCGAGGAGATGTCGCCGCCGAAGCGCCGCAGCAGACCTGCCTGGCGATACAGCGGCATACCGAACTGATACTTGCCGGTGGCAATCCACGCGAGCGCCGATTCGCTCAACAGTCCGCGCGGGATGATGCGCGGCGGCGCTGGCGTGACCTTGATGCCGAGATCGCAGCACGGACACGC
>JBCNPL010000616.1:0-2507 GCA_039593375.1 Paraburkholderia sp.
CGGCGGTCCTCGAGCTCGTCGGCGATGCCTTGATCGCCGTGACGTCACGATGACGAAATTTCTTCAGCATTTTCGTTGAGAACGGTGTCGACTTCGCTTAGTGTTCCCGACCAGTGCGCACCGCGCACGCCGGCCCTGAGGCCGGCTTCATCGATCTGAAACGACTCACGGAGACAGCCCCATGAACGCGTGCGCATGCGCAGGTTCATCGATTGTTTTGCCTCGTCGAACGACCGACGCCTTCCTGGGGCACGAATAATGGCTCAACGACTGATCGTATTTCAGTCCCTCTGGGCGATGGAACGCCGCCATACCGACGGCTACGAGCGCACCCTCGAAGAGAACGTCCGCATGATCGCCGAAGCCGGGTTCGACGGCGTCAGCGCGCATTACACGAATCGAGACGACGTGCGCAGGCTGGCGCAACTGCGCGCCGAATACGGGCTGACGGCGGAGGGGCAATGCTTTCCCCGCACGGTCGACGACCTGCAGCCCATCCTCGAGAACGCGGTCGAATTCGGCATCCACCACATCGATCTGCAGCCCGACGTGCGCCCTCGCACCGTCGCGGAGGCCGTGCGCCTCGTCGACGGATGGCGGCGGCTCGCCGAGCAAGTCGATTTTCCGGTCTACATCGAGACGCATCGCGATCGGATGACGACCGATCTTTACTTCACGCTGGACCTGCTCGATGCTCGCCCGCAGCTCGAGCTGATCGCCGACCTTTCCCACTTCCTCGTCGGGCGTGAATTCGCGTGGCCCGTCTCCGAAGAAAATCATGCGCTGATCCATCGCATCGTCGACAATTCGTGGGCCTTTCACGGCCGCGTCGCGAGTCGCGAGCAAGTGCAGATCGAAATCTCGTTCGCGCCGCACAGGAAATGGGTGGACCTGTTCCTCGACTGGTGGCGCTATGGATTCCATTCCTGGCGCCGGCGCGCCGGCCCCGACGACACGCTGGCATTCACTTGCGAACTCGGACCCCAGCCTTATGCGATCATTGGGCCCGATGGAAACGACACGACGGACCGCTGGTCGGAATCGCTGCTGCTGCGAGACTGGATACGCCAACTGTGGCGCGAAGTCGAAGCCGAAAGCGATGTGAGCGGCGAGTGCCGGCGGTAACGCAAAGCAACCGTTCCCCGGCAACCGATCGATCAACGCATCAGTCAACGAATCAATCAATCGAGGATATAAGAGGAATGAAGACGAAAGCAGCCGTCGCATGGAAAGCGGGCGCTCCGCTGACGATCGAGGAAGTGGAGCTCGAGGGCCCGCGCGCGGGCGAAGTCCTGATCGAGGTGAAGGCGACGGGGATCTGCCACACCGACTACTACACGCTATCGGGTGCCGATCCCGAAGGCCTCTTCCCAGCGATCCTCGGCCACGAAGGCGCGGGTATCGTCGTCGATGTCGGTCCGGGCGTCGGCACGCTCAAAAAGGGCGATCACGTGATCCCGCTCTATACGCCCGAGTGCCGCCAGTGCAAGTTTTGCCTCTCGCGCAAGACCAATCTCTGCCAGGCGATCCGCGCGACTCAGGGCAAGGGCCTGATGCCCGATGCGACCTCGCGCTTTTCGCTCGACGGCAAGCCGCTCTTCCACTACATGGGCACGTCGACGTTCTCGAACTACATCGTCGTGCCGGAGATCGCCGTCGCGAAGATCCGTGAGGACGCCCCTTTCGACAAGGTCTGCTATATCGGCTGCGGCGTCACGACGGGTGTGGGCGCCGTCGTCTACTCGGCGAAGGTCGAGGCCGGCGCGAATGTCGTCGTGTTCGGCCTCGGCGGCATCGGCCTCAACGTAATCCAGGGCGCGAAGATGGTCGGCGCGGACAAGATCATCGGCGTCGACATCAATCCGAAGCGCGTAGAGCTCGCGAAAAAGTTCGGCATGACGCATTTCGTCAACCCCAACGAGGTCGAGAACATCGTCGACCACATCGTCCAGCTCACCGACGGCGGCGCGGACTACTCGTTCGAATGCATCGGCAACACCAAGGTGATGCGTCAGGCGCTCGAGTGCACGCACAAGGGCTGGGGCCAGTCGTTCATCATCGGCGTGGCGGCGGCGGGAGAAGAGATCAGCACGCGGCCGTTCCAGCTCGTGACGGGCCGGCAGTGGAAGGGCTCGGCGTTCGGCGGCGCACGCGGCCGCACCGATGTGCCGAAGATCGTCGACTGGTACATGGAAGGCAAGATCAACATCGACGACCTGATCACACATACGCTGCCGATCGAGAAGATCAACGAAGGCTTCGACCTCATGAAACGGGGAGAATCGATTCGTTCCGTGGTGCTCTATTGAAGTTATCGAAGGAGGCGAGCGATGCTGGACCTGGTTGAGGAACACGCATGCCACGGCGGCGTGCAACGGATCTACCGGCACGATTCGGAGGCGATTGGCCTGCCGATGCGCTTTTCGGTGTTTCTGCCGCCGCAGGTGCGCGCTGAGCGCGTGCCCGGGTTGTTCTACCTCGCGGGACTCACGTGCACCGAGGAGACG
>JBCNPL010000617.1:0-2504 GCA_039593375.1 Paraburkholderia sp.
TATTGAAATAGTAGGGCTGCATGAAATCGAAGCCGTCCGAGCCCAGCGAGAAGGTCGGCGGAAGAAGCCCGCTCTTGCGCGCGTCGCTGAGCGGAAACGAAAGCCACGGGCTCGCAAAGATAGGCACGCCCTGGAAGAACAGCACACCGTTGTGCGCAACGCCCTCGTCTTCGCCCGTGTCGAAGTCGAACTTGCTGCCGCGGATGTACCACGCCGGACGGGTTTCGCACTGGCATGCCGTGTAAGTCGCATCGGTGAAAACGGAGCGTTCGCTGTCGAGCAGCGTGACTTCCTTCGCGCTTCCGGAGCCGCCGCGCATCGTGAAGTGATACTTCGGCACCGGCATGAAGCCCTGGCTCGATTCGATCTGCATGTGGGCCTCGGGCCCGTAAAAGAGCGCACCGTTGGTGCTGATGCGCACGTGGCCGTACGCGTCGGCCATGTCGGTGTCCTGGTCGTAGTGGAGCGCGTCGCCCTTCAGCACCGACACGCCGCGCCGCACCTCGGCGGCGCCCTTCGCGGCCACGTCGCGATCCACGGTGCCGCTCGCCTTGTCGCCGAGCACGAACGTTGCCGGCGCGCTGCCGGGGGCGAGCGGATGCTCGACGATCTGCGGCGCGAGCCGCAGTCCCCACGGCACGTCGAGTTGCTGCGGCTCGGCCGCCGCGCCGGAAAGCTGCGCATTCGCGATCGACGGCATCAGACCCGGCACGGCGATCAATGCCGCGGCGAGCTGTTTCATGCGCGGGGCGCGATCGCGAAAGCGTAAGCCGAAGGGATGCGTTCGAAGGTGTCTAGGCGGCATGTATCGATATTCGAATCGGCCGGCGGGCCGGCAACGGGCCGGTCGCTGACTGCGTGCACCGCCGCGGAACGTGGCGGGCTCAGCGCACGCCCCCTTGCCAGGGCGCGCGATGAAAGGCGGTCCAACGGGACCGTGCGAGGGCCAACACGGGGCGCATCAAAAAAAGTCGTCGGGTATTATATGGCAAGACGTTTTGCCTCCCGCCTTTCATGACGACCACCTCCCCCGCCGATGCCCGCCTCGATGCGCTAGCCGAGTGGCTGCGCGCGCACGCGGCGCGCTATGCGCTCGATCTCTCCACGCTCACCCCCGCTTCCGCCGATGCCAGTTTCCGCCGCTATTTCCGGCTGGCGGCGGGCGGCGCTTACGGCGCGACGCTCATCGCCGTCGACGCGCCGCCGCCCGAAAAATGCCGCGAATTCGCTGAAATCGCCGTCCTGCTCGCGCAAGCGGGCGTGCACGCGCCGCGAGTGCTCGAGTGCGATCTTGAACGCGGCTTCATGCTGGTGACGGATCTCGGCACGAAAACCTATATGGCGGCGCTCGATCCGAGCGATCCGCAAACCGCGCGGCCGCTCATGCGCGACGCGCTCGACGCGCTGATCCGCTGGCAGCTCGCCTCGAGCGAAGGCGTGCTGCCGCCTTTCGACGAAGCGTTCATGCGCCGCGAGATGGAGCTGATGCCCGAGTGGTACATCGGCCGCCATCTGAATCGCACCGTAGACGAGAAAATGCGCGGCGTGCTCGATCGCACCTACGCGCTCGTCATCGCGAGCGCGCGCGCCCAGCCGCAGGTCTACATGCTGCGCGATTTCATGCCGCGCAATCTCATGCTCTGCGAGCCGAATCCGGGCGTGCTCGACTTCCAGGACGCGGTGACGGGACCCATCACCTACGATGTCGCGTCGCTCATGCGCGACGCGTTTCTCAGCTGGGACGAGGAGTTCGAGCTCGATTGCTTCGCCTATTACTGGGAGCGCGCGAAGAAGGCAGGGCTGCCGGTCGACCTCGATTTCGGCGAGTTTTACCGGCAGGTCGAGTGGATGGGTCTGCAGCGCCATATCAAGATCCTGGGGCTCTTCGCGCGGCTCGATCATCGCGACGGCAAGCCGCGCTACCTCGCCGATCTGCCGCGCTTCATCGGTTACGCGCGCAAAGTCAGCGAACGGTATCGTCCGCTCGCGCCGTTCGCGCAACTGCTCGACGAGCTCGACGGCCGCGCCGCCGAAATCGGCTATACGTTCTGAGCCGCTCGACCGTTTTCAAGAACCCGTAAATCAACGACATGACGGCCATGCCGATCGACGCGACACAACGAGGGGCGACAAATTCGATGACGGAGGCGCCCGCCACGAAGGCGATGATTTTCGCGGCGGGGCGCGGCGAACGAATGCGGCCGCTTACCGATACTTGCCCGAAGCCGCTGCTCGAGGTGGGCGGCAAGCCCCTCATCGTCTGGCAGATCGAGCGCCTCGCGCGCGCCGGCTTCACGACGATCGTCGTCAATCATGCCTGGCTCGGCGAGCGAATCGAAACAGCGCTCGGCGACGGCTCGCGCTGGGACGTGCGCCTTGCCTACTCGGCGGAAACGGTCGCGCTCGAGACGGCGGGCGGCATCGCCCAGGCGCTGCCCCTTCTCGAGGACGGCGGCAAGCCTCAGGTATTCGTCGCGGTCAGCGGGGACGTCTACTGCGACTTC
>JBCNPL010000618.1:0-2501 GCA_039593375.1 Paraburkholderia sp.
CGACGATCCAGGCGTGCCCCGTGCAGGCTTTATAGGGGTCGATCAGCTTTTCGAGCAATGCGTGCCCGAACGGCCGAACGAGGCAGCGCCGTCCCCAGCCGGAGCGCTCCTTCACGAAAAGACGCCGCCAGTCGAACTCGACGAGCGCGCGGCTCAACGACGAATCGCTCGTGACGAAAATCACCGCGTTCTCGTCGAAGAGCGTCAAGGCATCGCGCTCGGGTCCGCGCGAGCCGCCGATCCCGTCGCGCTCGATTACGCGGGCCTGCCGCGCATTGAGGGCCGCCTTGACGCGCGGATAGCTGAGCCAGACGAGGGCATTGAAGAAATCGTGCAGGTTCTCGCGTGTCGGCACACCGCCCGTCGCCGCGATGTGCGCCTCATAGGCCGTGCCGGCCGGCAGTGCCGCCTGCGGGATGAATGTCAGTGGCGCGCCGCGGCCCGTTGCGCAACCGCTCTCACGGGCATCGCGCCGCAGTTCGTCGAGGTACGTGTCGGGGTGCTCGAGCGCCACGCGTTGCCAGCGCGCGCCGCGATCGGCAAATGGCGAGAACCACGGCATCGACCAATCGACGCGGTGAAAGTCGACGAATCGAAGACTCACTCGGGCCGCCAAACGACGCCGACGATCAGGCGAGCCGCCAGCCGATCTCTTCGCCGCCGCGCAACGGCACGACCGAAGTGTCGCCCGCCTCGATGGCGGCCGGCAGCCTCCAGGGCTCGCGCACGAGTGTCACCTTCGCCGTGCTGCGCGGCAAGCCGTAGAAGTCCGCGCCGAAAAAGCTCGCGAAGCCCTCGAGCTTGTCGAGCGCGCCCGCCTGATCGAACGCCTCCGCGTAGAGCTCGAGCGCATGGAGCGCCGTATAGCAGCCTGCGCAGCCGCACGCATGTTCCTTCAACCCCCGCGGATGCGGTGCGCTGTCCGTGCCGAGGAAAAAGCGCGGATCCCCCGAGGTCGCCGCCGCCACGAGCGCCACGCGATGCGTCTCCCGCTTGAGCACCGGCAGGCAATAGTAGTGTGGCCGAATGCCACCCTGAAAGATCGCGTTGCGGTTGTAGAGCAGATGATGGGCCGTGATCGTCGCGCCGAGCCGCCCCGGCGGCGCGCCGGCGTCGCGGACGTAGTCGGCAGCGTCTTTCGTCGTGATGTGCTCGAACACGACTTTCAGAGCCGGAAAATCGCGGCGCAGCGGCTCCATCACGCGATCGATGAAGACCTTCTCGCGGTCGAACAGGTCGACGGCCGGGTCCGTCACCTCGCCGTGGATCAGCAACGGCATGCCAGCCTCCTGCATCGCCTCGAGCGTTCTCGCGCACTTGCCCAGATCGGTAACGCCCGCGTCCGAATTCGTCGTCGCGCCGGCCGGATAAAGCTTCACGCCGTGCACGAAGCCGCTCTCGCGTGCGCGCCGGATCTCTTCGGGCGCCGTGTTGTCGGTCAGATAGAGCGTCATCAAGGGCTCGAAGGCCATGCCGGCCGGCAACGCCGCCAGTATCCGCTCACGGTAGGCGCGCGCCGCCTCGGTGGTCGTGACCGGCGGCTTCAGATTCGGCATGACGATCGCGCGGCCGAACTGGCGCGCCGTATGCGGCAGCACCGCGGCCAGCATCGCGCCGTCGCGCAGATGCAGATGCCAGTCGTCGGGGCGCGCGAGCGTGAGCGTAAGCGTTGACGAATTGCCGACGCTTGCCGCGGCGGTTTGGGACGAAAGGGAAACGGTCATGGCGACGATCGAAGAAGAGAGAACCGGCGGCTCGCGGCACGGCCCGGCGGTGAACCGATGCGCGATGTAGCAGGAAATGCGGCGAGGGCCCGTGGAAAAACCGCAACGCCCATCGGACCGCGCACGCTGATTTCGCTTTTTTCGGCCAGCGGCTCGGTATATGCTTCAAAAAACATATTGTAGCGGGTTCGGCGAAGCGCTTGCCCGGTCGCGCGCCGCGCCCCCGCCCATCAGTGCCATGTGCCAACTCCTCGGAATGAACTGCGCCGCGCCGACGGACGTCACGTTCTCCTTCACCGGCTTTGCGGCGCGCGGCGGCGTTACCGATCATCACGCCGACGGATGGGGCATCGCCTTCTTCGAAGACAAAGCCTGCAGGCTCTTCATCGATCATCAGTCGTCGGCCACCTCGCCGATCGCCGAGATGGTCAAGCGCTACCCGATCAAATCGAAGAACACGATCGCGCACATTCGCAAGGCGACGCAAGGCCATATCCTGCTCGAGAACTGCCATCCGTTCATGCGCGAGCTCTGGGGCCGTCACTGGATCTTCGCCCACAACGGCGATCTGAAGCACTACCGACCAACGCTCTCCGGCATTTGCCAGCCGGTCGGCACGACCGATAGCGAGCTCGCGTTCTGCGCGATCATGCAGGGCTTGCGTCAGGCTTTTCCTTGCGCGCAGCCGCCATTGCACGATCTCTTTGCCGCGGTCGCCGAGCTCACGCGCGGCATCACGAACCACGGCGTCTTCAACTTTCTCATGTCGAACGGGCA
>JBCNPL010000062.1:0-10687 GCA_039593375.1 Paraburkholderia sp.
CTGATCCACTGACGAGTGGCCGCGCTCGCGCGGCGTCTATCACCGAAACCCGGATCAACACGGGAACATGGCTGCTGAGAACCTCGGCAGGTGCCGGCAACGCGCTCGCGGTCATCGCGCGGAAGCGCTTGCGGCGGACAGGCCTCAGCCAACAGGAGACAACGATGAAATCCACCTACCCCGCGTCGCCCGTTGCGGACGATGCGATCGCTCGGGCCGACTCGCCCACCTTCGAGGCGCAGACCTACGCGAAGGTCAGCCGCAGGATCATTCCTTTCCTGATGCTCTGCTACCTCGGCGCATATCTCGACCGCGTGAACGTGGGCTTCGCAAAATTGCAAATGCTGAACGACTTGCGATTCAGCGAGACCATCTATGGAATGGGCGCGGGGATATTCTTTCTCGGCTATTTCCTGTTCGAAGTACCGAGCAACGTCATCCTTCACAAGGTCGGCGCGCGCAAGTGGCTCGCGCGGATCATGCTGACGTGGGCCGTCATCTCCGCGAGCTTCATATTCGTCAAATCGCCAACGGCCTTCTACGTCCTCCGCTTTCTGCTCGGTGTCGCGGAAGCCGGTTTCGCGCCTGGGGTGATTCTCTATTTGACGTACTGGTACCCCAGCGCGCGTCGCGCCAAGGCGTTGTCGATTTTCTTCATGGCAATTCCACTCGCCGGCATTCTCGGCGGCCCGATCTCGGGCTGGATCCTGCATTCGCTGCAGGGCGCCATGTCGATGGCCGGCTGGAAATGGCTTTTCCTTCTCGAAGCCTTGCCGTCGCTGGTGCTCGGCGTCGTGATTCTGCTCTATCTCGACGACGGCATCGCAAGCGCGAAATGGCTCGACGACGCGGAAAAGAAATTGCTCGCGCGCAACGTCGAGGGCGACGACGCACACAAGACCGCGCATGCCTCGATCAAGGCATTCATCGGCGATCGCCGCTTGTGGCTGCTGGCCGCCATCTATTTCTGCGTGGTGCTCGGCCAGTACGGCCTGACGTTCTGGCTCCCGACCATCATTCGGAAGGCCGGCGTATCGGATGCGCTGCGCGTCGGCATCTTTACGGCGATCCCCTATCTCTGCGCAATCGTCGCGTTGCCCCTCATTGGCATGAGCGCGGATCGTCTTCGCGAGCGCCGCTTCCACCTCGCCATTCCGATGCTCGTTTCGGTAGCCGGCTTCGCAACGCTGCCGCTGCTCGGCAGCGTCGGAGCATCGATCGTGTGCCTCAGCGTCGCGTCGGCCGGCATCCTCGCCTCATCGTCACAGTTCTGGTCGCTACCGACGGCCATGCTGGGCGGCGTATCGGCTGCCGCCGGCATCGCGGCCGTCAACTGTTTCGCCAATCTCGCCGGCTTCTTCTCGCCGGCCATCGTCGGCTGGCTCAACGACCTGACAGGCAAATCGACCGCCGGCCTCATCTTCATCTCGCTGGCCGTGGCGCTGGGCGCTCTGCTCGTATTCCTGGTCCCGGCAAGAACGGTCAACCGCTGAAAGGCCGAAAGTCTTTCGATACAAAAGGAGTCATAGATGGATAACGCAGTGATCACCGAGGACGTCTCGCTCGCCGAGCGCGCGTATCGGATACGAAGGAATGCCTTGCTGATGGGCGAAGTCCAAGGCCAGGGTTACATCGGCCAGGCCCTCGACATTGCCGATGTATTGGCTGTCGCCTATTTCGGCGCAATGCGTTACCGGCCGCACGATCCCGAATGGGAGGGCCGCGATCGCTTTCTGCTGTCGAACGGGCACTATGCGATCGCGCTCTACGCGGCCCTGTTCGAAGCGGGCATCCTGCCCGCCGATGAACTCGAAACCTATGGCAGCGACGATAGCCGCCTTCCGATGTCGGGCATGGCTAGCTACACGCCCGGCATGGAAATGTCCGGCGGCTCACTGGGACAGGGCCTCACGATAGCCGTTGGGCGATGCCTCGGCTTGAAGCGCAAGGGTTCCGACGCATTCGTCTACACCCTCTTCTCCGATGGCGAACTCGACGAAGGCGCGATCTGGGAAGGCATCATGTCCGCGTCGCACTGGAAGCTCGACAACCTGATTGCGATCGTCGACGTCAACAATCAGCAAGCCGATGGCCCTTCCACGCAGATCATGGCCTTCGAGCCGCTCGTCGAAAAGCTGGAAGCGTTCGGCTGGTACGCGCAGCGCGTAGACGGCAATGACATCGAATCGGTCAGGCGCGCGTTCGATAACGCGCGCAGTCACGACAAGGAGCAACCACGCATCATAGTCTGCGATACGAGGATGGGGCGCGGCGTACCTTTCCTCGAACAACGCGAGAAGAATCACTTCATCCGCGTCGATGCGCATGAGTGGCGGCTCGCGCTCGAAGCACTCGAAGCCGGGAGAAAAGCATGAGCACCACTGAGAACAAGCCACGCCTGAAAACATCCGCGATGATCGCGTCGATCGCGGCGGAAGGACAGGTCACGCGTTCTGCCCCATTCGGACATGCGCTGGTCGAATTGGCGCGCACGAAGGCGAACGTGATCGGCATGACGGCAGACCTCGGCAAGTATACGGACCTGCACATCTTCGCGAAGGCTTTCCCCGAGCGCTACTACCAGATGGGGATGGCGGAGCAGCTCTTGATGGGCGCCGCGGCAGGCTTCGCGCACGAGGGCGCGCAGCCCTTCGTTACGACATACGCGGTATTCGCGACGCGGCGCGCCTATGACTTCATCCATCAGACGATCGCGGAGGACAACCTGGACGTGAAAATCGTCTGCGCGCTGCCTGGATTGACGACCGGTTACGGTCCCAGCCATCAAGCCGCGGAGGATCTTGCGCTGATGCGCGCGATGCCGAACATGACGGTGATCGATCCGTGCGACGCGCTCGATATCGAGCAAATGGTGCCGGCGATCGCGGCCCACGACGGGCCGGTCTATGCGCGCCTCCTGCGCGGCAACGTGCCCGCCGTGCTGGACGAGTACGACTACCGGTTCGAGCTGGGCAAAGCCAAGCTGCTTCGCGGCGGCAACGACGTCCTGCTGATCTCGTCCGGCATTCTGACGATGCGCTCACTCGAGGTCGCCAAGGCACTGGAAGCCGACAATGTGGACGTCGCCGTTCTGCATGTGCCGACGATCAAACCGCTCGATACAGACACCATCCTGGGGGAAGCGAGACGAAGCGGCCGTATGGTCGTGGTGGCCGAAAACCATACGGTGATCGGCGGGCTCGGTGAAGCGGTCGCGCGCGAACTCTTGAGCGCGGGCGTCACGCCGACTTTCCGTCAGATCGCCCTACCCGACGAGTTTCTCGATGCGGGCGCGTTGCCGACGCTGCACGACCGTTATGGCATCTCGACGGAAGTCATGTGCCGGAGCATCAAGGGATGGCTCGGCTAAGCGCTGCGTCTGGCCGCGGGAGACGGACGCCGCCGAGCGCACCGCAGCCCGCGGCGTCATTCGATCGCAGCAACCTCGGCGATCACGACGATGACCTGAAGCGCGATCAACGCAACTGCTCCTCGATCGTTCTCGTCAACGGCGAGGCCACATCGCCCGTGTGTTTCGTCTGCACGGGCTCGATGAGTACGATCCAGCATTCGTCATCGGCGACAGGATTGTGACGCGTGCCGCGCGGCACCACGTGCATCGATCCTGCCGGCAGATCGACGACGCGGCCGCCTTCATATTCGATCCTCAGATTTCCGCGCACCACGAAGAACAGTTCGTCCTCCTGCGCGTGGTCGTGCCAAACGAGCTGGCCGCGCACTTTGGCGACCTTGACGTATTGATCGTTGACCTGCGCGACGACTTTCGGGGACCAATATTCAGACACGTCGGCAAATGCGGCTTCGATGTCGAAAGATTCGGCAAACGGCGGGGCAGACATGCTTATCTCCATGTCGGAATGATCGGTGCGGCAAGCGCGAATGAGACTCGCACTGTACGGATCGGCGATACATTAGCCAAGGCAATAATTTTTATGCAGCTCATTAAAGTGCATAATGTGTCGATGACTCGAAATCTCGACCTCGACCTGGTCCGCACTTTCGTTACCGTCGCCGAAAGCGGCAGCATGACGGTTGCCGCGAATCTGCTGCATATGACGCAAGGCGCCGTGAGCCAGCAAATCAAGCGTCTCGAAGAGATGCTGAGTTGCCCTCTGTTCGTGCGCAAAACCCGCAAGCTGGAGCTCTCGCGCCATGGCGAGCGGTTTCTCGTGAAGGCGCGTCAACTGCTGCGGCTGAACGACGAAGTCTGGGTCGAGATGACCGGCGAGTCGCTGAAGGGCAGTCTGCGCGTGGGCGTACCCTACGATCTGGTGACGGCGCTCGCGCCGGCGATGAAGGCGTTTGCCGAAACGCATCCACATGTCGAGCTTTCCCTGCTGTGCGCGAGTTCCCCCGAACTGAGCGAAGCCGTAAGCGGCGGTCGTGTGGACGTGTCGCTGGTGGAATCTCTCGCGAGCGAATCGGAAGGCGAAGTGGTCCGCATCGAGCCGCTCGTGTGGGTCGGCGGACGCGTCGGCGACGCGTGGCGGAAACGGCCACTGCCGCTATCGCTGGTGGACGAGCGTTGCGCGTTCCGTCCAATCGTACTCGGCGCGCTGGCGGACGCCGGCATCGCCTGGCGCACGGTGTTCGAGAGCGGCAACATCGAGGCGACCGCCGCGACGGTGCGCGCGGGCCTCGCGATCACGGCCTGGCTCGTCTCCACCGTGCCGGCCGATCTCGAGACGCTTGCGCCTCCGGCGGTCGGCTTGCCGGCACTGCCGCCATTCGCGATCTGCCTGCGATTGCCTGCATCGGTCCAGCCGGCTGCGCAGGAATTCGCCCGCTGTGTGCGTGACTCGATGTCGAACGGCGCGGCCACGCATACGCCTCGCGAAAACCGTTCGACGATCGCCCACAAGGCCCGCAGCGGTGAACGCCATCACCGTGATGGCGAGACCGCCGCGCGCCGACACGGGTCATAACGTGCTATCGAAGTCCCTCAACTGTCGTTCGGCTTCGTCGCGCGCAATCCCGTAGCGCTCCTGAATCCTTCCGACGAGATATTCGCTGTCGCCGTCAGCCACCGCAAGATCGTCGTCGGTCAGTTTGCCCCACTGCGCCTTCAACTTGCCGGACAACTGTTTCCAATTGCCCTTGATCCTGTCCTCGTTCATCGCGCGCTCCAAGAGTCGATATGAGAACCATCGTGCAGCAACGCGCGTGCCGCGGGCCCACGACCGAGGCCACCATGTGCGATACGCCGGGCCGCCACACGCCAGTCGCTGCGCGGCGCTCAGCGCACGGGCATGCTCTACGATCTCGTTGCAACGCTCGTCGTTTCGCCCTGGCTGTCGGCAGTCGATTGCGCGCCTGCGCCGGCCGGTTGCGCACGGCGCAACAACAATCCACCCAGCACTCCCGCCACCGCCGCGAAGATCGCACCGAACAGGAACGCGAGGTGATATCCGCTATTGAGCGCCGCCAGGGCACTTCCCGAAGCCTGCATCGCATCGCTGCGCGCGGCTGCGAGACTTGCGAGCACCGCGAGGCCGAGCGCCCCGCCCATCATGAACGATGTGTTCACGATACCGGACGCGAGCCCCGAATCGCTCGGATCGACGTCACTCATGGCAGCCAGCAGCACGGGATTGAATGCGATGCCCGCGCCGACGCCGAGCAAGACCATGCCGGGCAACACGTCGAATACGAAGGTGCCATCAACGGGGGCGCGCGCGAACAACGCGAGACCGCACGCCGCGGCGAGCAATCCGACCGCAAGCGGCGCACGCAGGCCGAACCGCATGACCACACGCGCCGACAGCCCCAACGAAAAGAACCCCATAATCAGATTGGCCGGCAAAAACGCGAGGCCAACCTGCAAGGGCCGGTAGCCGAGCACGCGCTGCAGATACAACGCGGAGATGAAGAACCACGCGAACATCGCCGCCGCCCACAGTACGCCGACCACATTGGCCGTCGCGACATTACGCAAGCGAAAGAGACCGAGCGGCATCAACGGATGCCGCGCGCGCGCTTCGATCGCGAGAAAAACAGCCAGCAGCGCAAGCGCGGCAAACAGCAGACCCAGCGTCTGCGCCGAGGCCCAGCCCGCCTCATTGCCGTTCACGACTGCGTAGACGGCGAGCATCAGCGAAGCCGTCACCGTCACCGCGCCGCCCACGTCGAGCCGTTCGCCATGAGCGTGGCCCGGTGCCGACGGCAAGAGCGCGACGCAAAGTGCATAGACGGCGATGCCAATGGGCAAGTTGACGAGAAAGATCCAATGCCAACTCAGCAGGTTGGTCAGTAGCCCCCCGAGCAAAACGCCGATGCTGCCGCCCCCCGCGCAGACGAAGCCGTAGACGCCCATCGCTTTGGCGCGCTCGCCGGTCTCGGTGAACAGATTCATGATCAGCGATAGCGAAACCGCGGAGACGACCGCGCCGCCCACACCCTGGACGGCGCGTGCGCATACCAGCAAGATCTGCGAATTCGCCATGCCGCATGCGAGCGACGCCAGCGTGAACAGCGTAATGCCGCCGAGGAACAGCTTGCGGTGTCCGTAAAGATCACCCAGCCTTCCGCCGAGCAATAGACATCCGCCGAAGGTGAGCATGTAGGCGTTGACCACCCACACCAGCGACGTTTCGGTAAAACCAAGGTCCGCGGCGATCGACGGCAATGCAACGTTCACGATCGTCGTGTCGAGCACGATCATGAGCACGCCGAGGCACAGCACGGTCAGCGCTAGCCAGCGTTTGTCGCCATGAACGGAATGCGTCATGCAGGAGCTCCTTTGCCTCGTCGAACGGGCGCGAGCGGAAAAGGAAAAGGTCTCCATACTACACGCGAGAATCCTGGCTCGGCGTGCCGGTGCGGCCCTCCCAAAAAAATGGCGCCGCGGCGTTCAGCCTGCGGCGCCATCGCGCGGCGCTACGACGTGAACGACACATCGTAGCCCGGCGGCACGCTTTACATCTTCACCGTGTCCGCGACTTCCTTGAAGTCTTCGATCTGGTCGAAGTTCATGTATTTGTAGATCTGGTCGCCGTTGGCGTTGAGCACACCCATGTCGGCCATGTACTCTTCCCTGGTCGGGATCTTGCCCAGGCGCGAGCAGATCGCCGCCAACTCCGCCGAGCCGAGATACACGTTCGTGTTCTTGCCCAAGCGGTTCGGGAAGTTACGGGTCGAGGTCGACATGACCGTAGCGCCTTCGCGCACCTGAGCCTGGTTGCCCATGCACAGCGAGCAGCCCGGCATTTCGGTACGGGCACCGGCGGTGCCGAACACGCCGTAATGTCCCTCCTCGGTCAGCTGCTTCTGGTCCATCTTGGTCGGCGGCGCCACCCACAGCTTCACCGGAATGTCGCGTTTGCCTTCCAGCAGCTTCGACGCGGCACGGAAGTGCCCGATGTTCGTCATGCACGAGCCGATGAACACTTCGTCGATCTTGGCACCGGACACGTCGGAGAGCGTCTTGACGTCGTCCGGATCGTTCGGGCATGCCACGATCGGCTCGTGGATGTCGGCCAGATCGATTTCGATGACGGCTGCGTACTCGGCGTCGGCATCCGGCGACAGCAGTTTCGGATCGGCCAGCCACTGCTCCATCGCCGTGATGCGGCGCTGCAGGCTGCGCGGGTCCTGATAGCCCTCGGCGATCATCCATTTCAGCAGCGTGACGTTGCTGTTGAGGTATTCGATGATCGGTTCCTTATTCAGGCGGACCGTGCAACCGGCGGCCGAGCGCTCGGCGGACGCGTCGGACAGTTCGAACGCTTGCTCGACCTTCAGATCGGGCAGACCTTCGATTTCGAGAATGCGGCCCGAGAAGATGTTCTTCTTGCCCTGCTTGGCAACCGTCAGCAAGCCTTGCTTGA
This sequence comes from Paraburkholderia sp., assembly GCA_039593375.1. Taxonomy (GTDB): domain Bacteria; phylum Pseudomonadota; class Gammaproteobacteria; order Burkholderiales; family Burkholderiaceae; genus Trinickia. The sequence continues at coordinate 7,848 of JBCNPL010000062.1, forward strand.
TGGCGTAGAGCGGAATCGCGTTGACCAGATCGCGCAGCGTCACGCCCGGCTGCATCTTGCCCTTGAAGCGGACGAGCACCGATTCCGGCATGTCCAGCGGCATCGTGCCGGTGGCAGCCGCAAAGGCGACCAGGCCAGAACCGGCCGGGAAGCTGATGCCGATCGGGAAGCGGGTGTGCGAGTCGCCGCCGGTGCCCACGGTGTCGGGCAGCAGCATGCGGTTCAGCCATGAGTGAATCACGCCGTCGCCCGGGCGCAGCGCGATGCCGCCGCGGGTGCTGATGAAGTTCGGCAGCGTCTGGTGGGTCTTCACGTCCACCGGCTTCGGGTAGGCGGCCGTGTGGCAGAACGACTGCATGACGAGGTCGGCCGAGAAGCCCAGGCATGCCAGGTCCTTGAGTTCGTCGCGCGTCATTGGGCCCGTCGTGTCCTGCGAGCCGACCGAGGTCATCTTCGGTTCGCAGTAGGTGCCCGGACGGACGCCCTGGCCTTCCGGCAAGCCGCAAGCGCGGCCGACCATCTTCTGGGCCAGCGAGAAGCCCTTGCCGTTATCGGCCGGCTGCTGCGGCAGACGGAACAGCGTCGACGGGGGCAGACCCAGTGCTTCACGTGCCTTGGCGGTCAGGCCGCGGCCGATGATCAGCGGAATGCGCCCGCCGGCGCGTACTTCATCGAACAGCACCTCGGACTTGACCTGAAACTCGGCGATCACTTCCCCGCCCTTCAAGGCCTTGCCTTCGTATGGGCGCAGTTCGATCACGTCGCCCATTTCCATCTTCGACACATCGAGTTCGATCGGCAGAGCGCCGGCATCTTCCATCGTGTTGTAGAAGATCGGGGCGATCTTGCCGCCCAGGCATACGCCGCCGAAACGCTTGTTCGGGACGAACGGGATGTCTTCACCCGTGAACCACAGCACCGAGTTGGTGGCCGACTTGCGCGAGGAGCCAGTGCCGACCACGTCGCCCACGTACGCGACCAGATGGCCCTTTTCCTTCAGCGACTCGATGAACTTGACCGGGCCACGCTTGCCGTCCTCTTCCGGGGTGATACCGGGACGGGCGTTCTTGAGCATCGCCAGAGCGTGCATCGGGATGTCCGGGCGCGTGGTGGCATCCGGGGCCGGCGACAGATCGTCGGTGTTGGTTTCGCCCGTGACCTTGAAGACGGTGACGGTCAGGCTTTGCGGCACTTCCGGGCGGCTCGTGAACCACTCCGCGTCGGCCCAGCTCTGCATCACGGCTCGCGCGTTCGTGTTGCCCTTCTCGGCCAGTTCCCTGACATCGTGGAACTGGTCGAACATCAGAAGGGTTTTTTTCAGGGCGCCGGCAGCCACCGCGCCCACTTCGGCGTCGGACAGCAACTCGATCAGCGGCTGAATGTTGTAGCCGCCCAGCATCGTGCCGAGCAATTCGGTGGCGCGGGCGCGCGAGATCAACGTGCACGCCGTCTGGCCCTTCGCCACGGCGGCCAGGAAGCCCGCCTTCACGCGAGCGGCTTCGTCCACACCAGCGGGCACGCGATGGGTGATCAGATCGAGCAGAGTCTGCTCTTCGCCGGCGGGCGGATTCGCCAGCAATTCCACCAGCTCAGCGGTCTGCTGAGCCGTAAGCGGCAAGGGAGGAATACCGAGCGCGGCGCGGGCGGCCACATGAGCACGAAAATTTTCAAGCATGGGGGACCTGGTGTATGGCGTTTCAGGGAGAGGCTTGTCAGGCATTCCGAGGCGGTTCCGGACACTGCTTTGAACGCGATTCTAATCGCGATATGCCGCACCGTCAAATGTCTTATATCTTATATAAGAGTCGACCAAACAACAGCAATCGTCGGGTCCGCTGAACGTGGACTCCCCCTTCGAGTGAGCAAGGCGTAAACACTCGTTCCAAACAATCGTCCTTGACCACGCGAAGCGGCCGTTGCAGCGAGAGTGTTACCCTGATGCGCTCAACACGGACACAGGGGGAGCAATGCGCGAATCCCGAACTCTCAGCATCGTTATCGGCAGATCTTGGAAGGACGTCTACGAGACTATCTGGCGGCCGGAAAGTTTTCCCAAGTGGGCGTCCGGTCTCAGTCAGTCCTCGCTCGTGAAGCTGGATGACGCGTGGATCGCGGAGGGCCCGACAGGACCGGTCAGGATTCGGTTTACCGATCACAACCCCTTCGGCGTGATGGACCACTACGTCGACACTGGAAACGGGCCGGAAGTCTATGTTCCGTTGCGCGTCATCGCCAACGGTGACGGAGCAGAGATCCTGCTGACTCTATTCCGACAGCCAGGGATGTCCGAACCGCAATTCCTCGCGGACATCGACTGGGTCGAGCGCGATCTGGTTGCACTCAAGGCGCTGCTGGAGTGAGTGATCGGGACCGCGAAAAAGTTGGCGGGAGCGCACAGTGCGGATAGAAGCTGCGCGATTCGATGTGCAGTGGCGCGATGCGCGACTTACGAATGCTTCAGAAATCTCAAATAGAAGGCCGCGAACACGAGGACGATGCCGATGTTCACCATCAGCCGTTCCCAGAATCGATTCTTGAAGAAGAAGAAATCCACACCAACGATAACGACTATCAACGCGGCAACGTAAAACGCGATAGTCGAGTTTTTCGTCATTTCAATCACCCGATCCGGTAGCTCGAGGGAGTCGTGGCCAAACAGATTGACGGATCGGCCTCGAGAAATCCGTCGAATGGCAAACAGGGCAAGAACGAGACTCGGCTCAATGCAATTCCCAGTAGCATACCGCGCGGCCTCTTTGCCGTACCGGTGAGGTTGAGGGAGTCGATCCAAGCACGATCTCGCGAATGCGGTTCCGAGATTCTTTGGCATCGTATTTGCT
>JBCNPL010000063.1:0-10681 GCA_039593375.1 Paraburkholderia sp.
TCATCAACGAGGCGGTCTGCGAGGGCTGCGGCGATTGCTCGGTGCAATCGAATTGCCTGTCCGTCGAGCCGCTCGAGACCGAGTACGGCACGAAACGGCAGATCAATCAATCGAGCTGCAACAAGGACTTCTCCTGCCTCAAAGGCTTTTGCCCGAGCTTCGTCACCGTCGAAGGCGGCCAGCTGCGCAAGCCCAAGGCGGCGGGCGCCGCGGCCGCGGCGGATCTGCCGCCCGTCGCGGAGCCGACGCTGCCCGAGATCGGCCGCCCCTACGGCGTGCTCGTCACGGGCGTGGGCGGCACGGGCGTCGTCACGATCGGCGCGCTTCTCGGCATGGCGGCGCACCTCGAGCAGAAAGGCGTGACGGTGCTCGACGTGACGGGCCTTGCGCAAAAGGGCGGCGCCGTGATGAGCCACGTTCAGATCGCGAAAGCGCCTGCCGACATCCACGCAACGCGCATCGCCATGGGCGAAGCGGATCTCGTCATTGGCTGCGATGCGATCGTCACGGCAAGCGACGAGTGCACGTCGCGGATGAAGCAAGGCCACACGCGCGTGGTCGTGAACAGCGCCAAGACGCCGACGGCCGAGTTCATCCGGAATCCCGACTGGTCGTTCCCGGGCTCGAGCACCGAAGCCGACGTGCGCGCGGCGGCCGGCGAGCACGTCGACCTCGTCGACGCGAATCGTTTCGCGGTGGCGCTGCTCGGTGACGCCATCTATACGAACCCGTTCGTGCTCGGCTACGCATGGCAGCGTGGATGGCTGCCGCTCACGCATCGCTCGCTCGTCCGCGCAATCGAGCTCAACGGCGTTCAGGTCGAAAAGAACATCGCCGCGTTCGAATGGGGCCGGCGCGCCGCCCACGATCTCGCCAGCGTGCAACGGGCGGCCATCCCCGAGAGCGCGCGCGGCGAGGCCGCCGGCGCAACGGTCATCGCGCTGCATACGAAGAAGGCCGTCGATGCGCTGATCGAGAGGCGCGCCGCCTACCTCGCGGCCTATCAGAACGAAGCTTATGCGAAGCGTTACCGTGCGCTCGTCGATGCCGCGCGCAAGGCCGAGCGCGCGCTCGATGGGGATGCCGCGCAAGAGCCGCTGACCGAGGCCGTCGCGCACAACCTGCACAAGCTGATGGCCTACAAGGACGAGTATGAAGTCGCCCGCCTGCAGACGGATCCGGCCTTTCTCGCCCGGCTGCAAGGTCAGTTCGAAGGAGAGTGGAAGCTCAACTTCCATCTCGCGCCGCCGCTCTTCGCGAAGAAGGACGCAAACGGGCACCTGATCAAGAAACCGTATGGACCGTGGATGCTGTCGGCGTTCCGGGTGATCGCGAAGCTGAGATTCCTGCGCGGCACGGCGCTCGATCTGTTCGGCAAGACCGAGGAGCGCCGCACCGAACGCGCGCTCATCGGCGAGTACGAAGCGCTCGTGCGGGAACTGATCGATGGGCTCACGGCCGAAAAGCTCGCGCTCGCCGTCGAGCTCGCGAGCCTGCCCGACGGCATTCGCGGGTACGGGCACGTGAAGGAGAACAACTTGCGCGCCGTGCGCACGAAATGGAACGAACTGCTCGGTCGCTGGCGCACGCCGGGCGGCGCGTCACGGCACGCCGCGTAAGCATCGTTCGCCGATAGAAAAAGGCGGCTGCCCCTTTAGGGACAGCCGCCTTCGTTTTGCGTGCCGTACCGTCGTCCGGACCTTATCGGCTTTCCGTCGCCGCCTTGGACCGGACAGCGGTCTTATTCGGCACGAACGTTGGCCGCCGCGACGGCCGTCATGTTGATGATCCGTCGTACCGTGGCCGCCGGCGTGAGGATATGCACGGGCTTCGACGCGCCGAGCAGGAACGGCCCCACGGTCACGCCTTCTCCCCCGACCATCTTCAGCAAGTTGTAGGCGATGTTCGCCGCCTCGACGTTCGGCATCAGCAACAGATTGGCCTCGCCCGTCAGCGTCGTACCGGGGAACGCCTGCTTGCGGACGAGCTCGGAAAGCGCGGCATCGCCGTGCATCTCACCGTCGACCTCGAGCTGAGGCGCGCGCTCGGCGATCAGCTTGCGCGCCGCCGCCATGCGCTGCGAGGAAGCCGACGGCGAGCTGCCGAAGTTCGAGCTCGACAGCAGCGCGATTTTCGGCACGATGCCGAACCGCTCGATCTCGGACGCCGCGAGAATCGCCATCTCGGCGAGTTGCTCGGCAGTCGGTACTTCGTTGACGTAGGTGTCGCAAATGAAGATATTGCGGCCGGGCAGCATCAGCAGATTCATGGCTGCATAGTGCTCGGCGCCCGAGGTACGTCCGAGCACCTGGTCAACGTACTTCAGATGACTGTGGTACGTGTCGATGAGACCGCACACCATGCCGTCGGCATCGCCGAGACGCACGAGGACCGCGCCGATCAACGTATTGAACTTGCGCAGCGCGGCCTTGGCGATTTCAGGCGTCACGCCCTCGCGCGCGCCGAGTTCGTGATAGGCCTGCCAGCATCGCTGATAGCGCGGATCGTCTTCGGGATTGACGACCTCGAAATCGACGCCTGCCTTCAGGCGCGAGCCGATCTTCTTCAGGCGCATGTCGACGACGGCCGGCCGCCCGACGATGATCGGCTTCGCGATCTTTTCGGTCAGCACGAACTGGGCCGCGCGCAACACGCGCTCGTCCTCGCCTTCCGCGAAGACGATGCGAGCGTCTTTCTGCTTCGCCGCCGCGAAGACCGGCCGCATCACCATGCCCGTGCGGTAGACCGTGGCGCCCAGTTGCTCGCGATAGGCGTCCATGTCCTGAATCGGCCGCGTCGCCACGCCCGAATCCATCGCGGCCTGCGCCACGGCCGGCGCGATCTTGATGATGAGCCGCGGATCGAACGGCTTCGGAATCAGGTACTCGGGACCGAATTCGAGCGAGTGACCTTCGTAGGCCTTCGCGACTTCGTCGCCCTGGTCCGTCTCTTCCGCGAGCTCGGCGATCGCTCGCACGCAGGCGAGCTTCATCTCTTCGGTGATCGTCGTTGCGCCGACGTCGAGCGCGCCGCGGAAGATGAACGGGAAGCAAAGAACGTTGTTGACCTGATTCGGATAGTCCGAGCGGCCCGTCGCAATGATGACGTCGGGCCGCACCGCCTTCGCGTCTTCGGGGCGAATCTCGGGCTCGGGGTTCGCGAGCGCAAGGATGAGCGGCTTGTCGGCCATCTTCATGACCATCTCGGGCTTGAGCACGCCGGCGCTCGAGCAGCCGAGGAACACGTCGGCCGCGCTGATCGCATCATCGAGCGTGCGCGCGTCGGTATGCGCGGCATAGCCGGCCTTCGACGGATCGAGATTGCCGCGCCCTTCGTAGATGACGCCCTTCGAGTCGACGACGAGAATGTTGTCTTTCTGGAGACCGAGCTTCACGAGCAGGTCGAGACAGGCGATGGCGGCGGCGCCGGCGCCCGAGCAGACGAGCTTCACTTGCTCGAGCTTCTTGCCCACGACCTTGAGGCCGTTCAGAATCGCCGCCGACGCGATGATCGCGGTGCCGTGCTGATCGTCGTGGAAGACAGGGATCTTCATCCGCTCGCGCAGCTTCTTCTCGATGTAGAAGCATTCGGGCGCCTTGATGTCTTCGAGGTTGATGCCGCCGAGCGTCGGCTCGAGCATCGCGATGGCGTCGACCAGTTTGTCGGGGTCGGATTCGGCAAGTTCGATGTCGAACACATCGATGCCCGCGAACTTCTTGAAGAGACAGCCCTTGCCCTCCATGACCGGCTTGGCCGCGAGCGGGCCGATGTTGCCGAGGCCGAGCACGGCCGTGCCGTTCGTCACGACGCCGACGAGATTGCTGCGCGACGTGTACTTCTGCGCATCGAGCGGATCGGCATGGATCGCTTCGCATGCGGCCGCGACGCCGGGCGAATAGGCGAGCGACAGATCGAGCTGATTCGAGAGCGGTTTCGTCGGAGTAACGGAGATCTTGCCGGGCCTTGGGTTCTGGTGATAGGCGAGAGCGCTTTGCTTCAGTTGTTCGTCCATATTAGACCTACGCGACGTAATAGATATGATCCTGCACGCTCGAGAAGCGCCGGTTCGGCGCGGCGCCGTGCCTCGGCGGATAGCAAGGGCGGCGCGGGAGCGATTTAGCGGGGGTGCCAGTGTACACCTGCTGATCCCGCATGGGATGGCAGGCCGCGGCCCGGGGCATGGCGCCGCCCGGCGCGAAGCGCGCGCGTTAGCGCCGATTCTGCTTGCCGGCCGCCCGACTCGGGTAAAATGCGCGGTTACGCGCGAGAGGCAGCCTCTCGCTCTCGGGCGGCTCCCCCGGCGCTTCCAACGATTGCGGCGCCTTCTTCGCCGCCCTTCGCCCCCCTATCGCAAGGATTCGCCCATGACAGGCTTCGATCGTCAAACGATCTCCGACACGACCGCCAAGATGCTGCTCGAAGTGCAGGCGGTGCACTTCAACGCCGAGAAACCGTTCATCTTCACTTCGGGATGGGCGAGCCCCGTCTACATCGATTGCCGCAAGCTGATCTCGTTTCCGCGCGTGCGTCGCGGACTGATGGATATGGCGGAAACGACGATCCTGCGCGACGTCGGCTATGAGCAGATCGACGGCGTCGCGGGCGGGGAGACGGCCGGCATTCCGTTCGCCGCCTGGATCGCCGACCGCCTGATGGTGCCGATGCAGTACGTGCGCAAGAAGCCGAAGGGCTTCGGCCGCAACGCGCAGATCGAGGGTTTTCTGCAGGAAGGCTCGCGCGTGCTGCTCGTCGAGGATCTGACGACGGACAGCCGCAGCAAGATCAACTTCATCAACGCGCTGCGCACCGCCGGCGCGCGCGTGAATCACTGCTTCGTGCTCTTTCACTACAACATCTTCAAGGAAAGCGTGTCGGTGCTGAAGGATATCGATGTCGACCTGCACGCGCTCGCGACCTGGTGGGACGTGCTGCGTGTCGCGAAGGCGTCGGGCTACTTCGATACGACAACGCTCGACGAAGTCGAGAAGTTTCTGCATGCGCCCGCCGAATGGTCGGCCGCGCACGGCGGGGCAACCACCGCGCCTCAGTAACGCGATGAACAGAGATTCAACAGCCCGGCGCTTTGCGCATACTGGAACAGCTCCGAGTCGCGTTCGAGCCCCAGCTTGCGCAGCGCCGCGATCTTGTGGGTGCTGACCGTCTTGATGCTGCGATTGAGGCGCTGGGCCACCTCTTTCAGCGTCATTCCCGAGACATAAAGCCGAACGACCTCGAGTTCGCGCTGAGACAGTAGTTCGCCGGCGCGCTTGGCCGCGCCGCCCTTGCCGAGCGCCTCGTGCGCGCCGCGCACCGACGGTCCCGCGTACGACAAGCCGCGCACGACATGACGAACGGCGAGGCCGATATGCGCGAGGTCGTCCGATTTGCTGACGACGGCCGTGACGCCCATTTCGCTGAGCCGGTGAATCAGCGCGGGATTCTCGAGCATGGTCAATACGACGACCGGCAGCGTCGGGAAATGTCGCCGGACGTAGCCGATCAGCGGCAGCCCGTCGCCGTGGAGACCGCCGGGCATCGCCAGATCGGTGACGAGCACGTCGCATGGGGCATGCGTCAGCGCCCTCACGAGATCGGTGGATTGGCGCGCCTCGCCGACCACTTCCATCTCCGGAAACTGCGCGAGCGCGTGCCGGGCGCCAAGCAGAATGACCGGGTGATCGTCCGCGATGACCACGCGGATCTTCGGGCCGTTGGCCACGGCTCGCGGCAACGCCTGTATCTCGTGTTCCGACAATGGATTCATCCGCGGGCGATCATTGATGGGTTCGCGCCGGCGGCCGCGCACGCCAATCGCATGGCCGCCGCCACCGGCGAAAAATGCAATGTTAGACTCGATTCCGGCCCCGCAATCACTCGGGCCGCCAATCGGCGCGAGTTTCGTCATTTCGCCATCCCGCAGGGAGTATCGGCTCATGGGCACGCGATGGTCGGTCGTTGCATCGGTGGCACTCTCGTTCTCGGCGTGGCTCGGCTTTGCCGCGCCCGCCTCGGCGCAGGGTGCATTCGCGGTGACGAGCAAGGATCTCGCACCGGACAAACCGGTCGGTCTCGAACACGTCTACGACCGCGACGGCTGCAACGGCAAGAACGTATCGCCGCAGCTTCATTGGAGCGGCGTGCCCGCCGGCACGAAGAGTTTTGCCGTCACGATCTTCGATCCCGACGCACCGGGCCCCGCCGGCTGGTGGCACTGGGCCGTTGCCGAGATCCCTCCCAATGTGCGCGAGTTGCCGTCGAATGCGAGTGCGTCGGGGTTTCTCAAGCGCATGCACGCCATAGAGGCGAGCAACGACTTCGGCACGCCAGGCTATGGCGGACCGTGCCCCCCGCAGGGTCAGACGCATCGCTATGTCGTGACCGTCTATGCGCTCGGGACGTCGGATCTGCGGCTCGCTGCCGGCCAGCCCGCGCCGATGTTCGATCATGAGATCGGCACCTCTGTCCTCGGCAAGGCGAGCATCACGGTGAAGTACGGGCGCTGAGAGTGCTCGACGGCCTGAGCCCGATGTAGCGTCATCACGACAGATGGCGCCAGCTACGTCGGCATTCGCGGCGAAATCCGCACAATTCGCGGCAAAGCCTTAAAATCACGGTTTCGGCGCCGCCCGTGCGCCGCCCACGTCAATCCCGCCAACTCAACGAGAGCGAAATGAGCACGAAAGTATTTGTCGACGGACAGGAAGGCACGACAGGTTTGAAGATTTACGAATACCTGTCGCGACGCGCCGACGTCGAAGTGCTACGCATCGACGAAGCGAAGCGCAAGGACATCGACGAGCGGCGCCGGCTCATCAACGCGTCCGACGTGACGTTCCTCTGCCTGCCCGACGTCGCTTCGCGCGAGTCGGCGAGCCTCGTCGAGAACGACCGGACCGTCGTCATCGACGCGAGCACGGCGTTCCGCACGCATGCCGACTGGGCCTATGGCCTCCCCGAGTTGACGCGCGCGCAACGCGAGCGGATCCGTACATCGAAGCGCATCGCCGTGCCGGGCTGCCATGCGTCGGCTTTCGTGCTCGCGATGCGTCCGCTCGTCGAGGCCGGTCTCGTCGCGCCCGGGTTCTCGGCCCATTCGTACTCGTTGACGGGCTACAGCGGCGGCGGCAAGAAGATGATCGCCGACTACGAGGCGAGCCCGCCGTCGGAGAAACTCGCGAGCCCGCGCGCCTATGCGCTCGCGCTCGGCCACAAGCATCTGCCCGAGATGGCCGCGCATGCGCGGCTCGAGTCCGTGCCGGTATTCACGCCCATCGTCGGCAACTTCTATAAGGGGCTTGCCGTCACGACCTACTTCTCGCCCGGGCAACTCGCGAAGCGCGCCACGCCGCGCGACATCCAGGCGCTCTTCGCCGAGTACTACGCCGGGGAAGCGTTCGTGCGCGTCGCGCCGTTCGATGCCGACGAGAATCTCGACGGCGGTTTTTTCGACGTTCAGGCCAACAACGACACGAATCGAGTCGACCTCTTCGTGTTCGGCAACGACGAGCGTTTCGTAACCATCGCGCGGCTCGACAATCTCGGCAAGGGTGCGTCGGGCGCGGCGATCCAATGCATGAACCTCAGCATCGGCGCCGCCGAGGATAGCGGCCTCGTGCGCTGACTTCACCCGTCGGCGAATTCGCCGACCGTTCTCTTGCGTGGAAAGCCATTCGGCGACCCGCGATCGATCGAGCCGGCTGCTTCAGCCGGCTTTCTTCTTTGCGCCGCACGGCATGCCGCGCAACGCGTTCTGTTACATCTTGTCGCACTTCCGCTTGAAACGCTGTTTGCGTTTCAATTTCTCGTCTATCCCTCGTTGTAATACGTCTTTCCCAAACTCATGCCGTTTGAATTGGGAATTTTAGACACCTCTTTCAATTGACATCGAAAAAATGCGCGGCGAAATTACGCCGCATAACGAAATGAAATTCAGGGAGACGAAGACATGTCCTCACGTGTCATGTCATGGGGCTTGCTATTGGCGGTAGCGAGCGCCCCATTGTGGTCCGCCTGCGGAGGCGGAGGCGGCGGAACATCGGCGGCGAGCGCTTCGCAATGCTCGGGTTCGGCGTGCGGCGCGCAAGGCGCGCCGTCTTCGACGCCGACCGCATCGCTCTGCCCGACGGCCGCGGGCATTTCAGGCAACACTTATCTCGGCGGCGCCGGTAGCGGCGAGATCGTGAGTCTGCACATCGACGCCATCGCGATGACCTACACGCTCGCATGGCTCGAATCGCCGATACCGTTGCAAACGGGAACGGTCATGCCGACACGCGCCGGCACCACGATAACGGGCACCGTCGAGCACCCGACCAACCTGCCGACCGCGGAGCAGAATCGCTGCGCATTCATTCTCGAGCCCGGTACCGGTACTACGTCGGGCGGATCCGCGTACTCGACTTCGGCAACGTTCAATTCGAGCAACCCGCCGACGATCTTCATCGGCCAAGGCGGTGTGGCAGGCGGCGGCATTCCCGGCGCCGAAGTCGAGTTCCCAGGCGTGGCCGGGTTGTTCGCCGTCCCCGACAGGAAGTTCGATTTCTATCCGTTCATCGGATTCGCGCAAGTCGACAGTCGTCTCGCCGACCTGCAAGGCACCTACAACGCACTCCTCTATCACCAGCAGCCTTCGGACACCTACGCGGCTGTCGGCACGAACGATACTGAAACGTTCGATGCGAGCGGCAACTGCACGTCGACATCGGGCAGTTGCAAAACGACGGGCGGCGCGTGGACCGCCAGCGGCTCGGGCAACTATTTCACGAGCAGCAATCCTCCCCGAATCGTAGGCGGCCTGACGGTCGGCAGCGGCGCGCACGCGAACATGGTACTCGGGCAGTTCAACGGCTCGATTGTGCCGATCGTCGTGCGTACCGGTTATGCGAACTCGAACCCGCTCTCGCTCGCCGTCGACGACGAATCGGGCATCGCGATGCTCGCCGCCGCGAACCCGATTGCATCGGGCTCGATCGACGGCGGATACGCCGGAGCGGATTCGAACTTCAAGTACACGGCGACGATCATCGAGGGCGCGTCGGGCAAGTTCGTCGATCCTACGACCAACACGATCGAGAGTACGTTCTCACTGACCTATCCGTCATCGAACCAGGGTCTGCTCTCGGTTCAGGACAGTCAGGGCAACCCGGGCTACGCGATCGCGACAGGCTTCTCGCCGAACTCGACGATAGGCGGACTCTACGCGATCTTGCTGCAAGGCACGGAGAACGGCGGCATCACGTCTTCCTCGGCGATCACGGGGCAAACGACGAGCTCCACCCCATATTTTGGTATCGGCGCGTTCGCCGGTCCGCGATGAACGGAGAAGGCTTTCGGCCGGCAAAAGCCGTCAGGTAGTGAAGGGAGGGTAGTTAGGAGTACCAAATAAGCAAATAGGGCGGACCGACAGGGAGGCGGCCGCCCAATAACGATAAACGAGCGAAGGGAGGAATAAACATGATTCGGAAAATCCTGAACGGCCTGGTAACGCCGGCGCTTGTCGCGCCGATTCTCGTCCTTGCGGGCTGCGGCGGTAGCGCCGCGAGCGGCGGCGACCCTCCGGCCCCCGTGGTCCAAAGGCTCTGTCCCGCTTCGCTCGATTTCAGTACGGTCTTCACGGGCGGCGGTGGCGACGGCGAGCTCGTCAAAATGCAGATCGACACGACGAAGCTGACGTGGCAGGTCACCTATGTCGAGTCGGCCATTCCTCAAACGACGGGCACCGTCACGCCGACGCGCGCCGGCACGACGCAAAGCGGCAAGCTCGTGCAGGAAACGAAGCTGCCGACCGACAAGCAAAACCAATGTGCGTACTACCTGGCCGACAACAGCGGCAACAACGTGAGCCTCGATTCGAGCCGGCCGTCTCGCATCTTCGTCGGCTTCGGCGTGCTCGGAGGCACGATTCCAGGCAAGGAAATCCAATACAACGGCATGGCCGGCGTCGGCGCAGTGCCCGACACCAAGTTCCCCTACTACCCGTTCATCGGATTTTCGACGCTCGACTCGAACTTCGCCGACGTAGCCGGCACCTACAACCAGCTCGGCTATCACCAGGTGCCGTCGCAGAACTTCTTGCCGGTGGCCGTCGACGCAAAGATCATGATCAATGCGAACGGCACCTGGACCGAATGCGACAACACGGGCGTCAACGCCGGCAAGTGCCTGCAGCCCGGCGACAACTGGAAGCCCGCTTCGGACGGCAGCGGGACGTTCGAGACGGATCACTTCCAGGGACAGGCCAAACCGACGCTTGCCGCTCAGCCGCAAGGCACGGGCTATCTGATCGTCGGAAAACTGAACAATCAGCTCGTGCCGATCCTGATTCGCAACGGCTACGCGAATCCAAGCACGCTCGTCGCCGACGACGAATCGGGCATCTCGATCCTCGCGCCGCAAACGAACGTCGCGGTGAACTCGCAAAACGGTCAGTACATCGGCGTCGATAGTCAATTCGACTATCGGGCGACCGCGCTCGAAGGGACTCAGGCCACGATCCTCGACCCCTATCAGCCTTCGCAGGCCTCGCTCGCGACGGCGCTGAACCTCAGCTTCGCCGAAACCGTACCGGGCGTCGTCACGTCTTCGCCGGCGACTTCATCCTCGAGCACGCCGACAGGCAAATTCATCTTTACGGGCGGCGTTTTCGGCTATCTCGATGAGGCGAACGCGTCGTCGCCGTACT
>JBCNPL010000064.1:0-10587 GCA_039593375.1 Paraburkholderia sp.
ATTCGTGGCGGTTATCGGTCCATCAACCCCTCTCGGAAGAATGACCTATGGATATCTCTTACTCCCGCTCCGGCAAGAACTCGATTGCCTTGGCGGCGCTGTGCCTCGCCCAGCTGATGTTCGCGCTTGAAATTTCGAGCGTGCCGGTGATCCTGTCGACGCTCGAAAAGGTATTGCGGGCTGACTTCAGGGATCTGCAATGGATCATGAATGCCTACACGATTGCCTGCACGACCGTGCTGATGGCGTCCGGGACGCTGGCCGACAGGTACGGCAGAAAGCGCCTTTTCGTGATCAGCGTGATCGCATTCGGGCTTGCATCGTTGATTTGCGGTCTGACGCATAGTGCGCCGCTGTTGATCGCGGGCCGATTCGTCCAGGGGATGGGAGGAGGGGCGATGCTCATCTGCCTGATCGCGATTCTTTCGCATCAGTTCAACGAAGGGCCGGAGCGGATCAAGGCCTTCGGCATCTGGGGCATCTTTCTCGGTTTCGGCTTGGGCTTCGGTCCTATCGTCGGCGGCGCGATCGCCGCGCTGTCGGGGTGGCAGTGGGTCTTTCTGGTTCACGTCCCCATATCGATTCTTACGCTTGCTCTCGCGCTCGGCAGTGTCGACGAATCCAGCGATCCCGACGCAAAGAAGCTCGACGTTCCCGGTATCGTCACGCTTTCGCTCGCCGTGTTCGGCCTCACCTATTACATCACTCAGGGATCGGAGTTCGGCTTTGCGAGCCGCATCGCGTTGTATGTCATCGCCGCGACCGTCGCGAGCTTCATCGCTTTCCTGTTTGTCGAAAAGGTCAACTCCCATCCGATGTTCGACATGTCGGTGTTCCGGATAAGAAGGTTTTCGGGCGCCATCATGGGGTCTATCGGCATGAACTTCAGTTTCTGGCCGTTCATCATCTTTTTCCCGATCTATTACCAGAGCGCGCTCGATTACGATATCGTCGTCGCGTCGCTTTCGTTACTGGCCTATACGCTTCCCACGCTCGTGATCCCACCGTTCGCCGAGCGTCTCTCGCATCGCCATGAGCCGGCCGTGATCATTCCGCTGGGCATGTTCACGATCGGATTGGGATTCATGGCCATGCGTCTTGGCGCAGGTTTCTCGCACGCCAGCGGATGGACGATGCTTCCAGGCTCGCTGATCGCCGGCGTCGGCTTGGGGCTGACCAATACGCCCACCACCAACACGACCACCGGTTCGGTTCCGTCCAACCGTGCGGGCATGGCTTCGGGCATGGACATCAGCGCCCGATTGATCACGCTCGCGATCAATATCGCGGTCATGGGCCTCGTGCTCGTCGCCGGGATCGTCGACTACTTGCGAAATGCGCTGCCCGCTTCTTTCGATGCGACGCAATTGCAAGCGCTGGCCGAGAGAATCGCTGCCGGTAATCTCTCGGCGCTTGCCCAAAACTTCCCGCGCTTGCGCGACCTCGACGCCTCGGGTGCGATCGCGCACGCGGCGCTGGTGCATGGTTTCGGTTGGGTCATGCTGTATGGCGGATTCGGCGTATGGGTACTCGCTGCGATCAGTGCCGTGATTTTCGGCGCCCAAACGGCGCGGCAGCGTGCCGGTACCTGACGCTTGCGCCCTCATTTAGAATAGATGCCGTGTTTCGGACGGTTGCGCGGAGGCCCGTCATGGTGAAGCGAACGAGTCACAGGGATGTGCCCTGTTCGATAGCGCGGCCGTTGGACGCGATCGGCGATTGGTGGTCCCTGCTGATCGTGCGCGACGCGTTCAACGGGCTCGAGCGCTTCGGCGAATTCCAGAAGAGCCTCGGGCTCGCCAAGAACATTTTGTCCGCGCGGCTTCGTAATCTCGTCGAACATGGCATCCTCGAGGCGGTTCCCGCGTCCGAAGGCAGTCCCTACCAGAAGTACGTGCTGACCGAAAAGGGAAAAGGGCTTTTTCCGCTTCTTGTCGCGTTGAGGCAGTGGGGTGAGGACTACTTTTTCGAGCCCTCCGAAACGTACGTGCGTCTCGTCGACAAGGAGCGGGGCCTGCCGCTCAGGCGTCTCGAGGTTCGCTCGCAAGACGGGCGACTCATTGGGCCCGCCGATACGGTGCTGCTACCGGCCGAGGCGCAAGAATCGCAACGTTCTTAATCCATAACCTCCGCAACCCAGTGCCAAGCCATCCGTCCACCGAGCGCCGTCATCCTTCTCGCAACCTCCGGCTGATCATCCTGCTTGGCGCGCTCGCCGCTTGCGGCCCGATCGCCGTCGACATGTATCTGCCGAGCCTGCCGGCGATCGCGCGCGTCTTCGGCGTTCCCGACGCGGCCGCTCAGGCAACGCTCACGAGCTTCATGGCCGGTTTCTCGCTCGGCATGCTGCTCTACGGGCCGCTCTCGGATCGGTTCGGCAGGCGGCCGGTTTTGCTCGTGGGTCTTGCGCTCTTTCTTATCGCGAGCATCGTTTGCGCGAGCGCCGGCTCGATCGAGTTGCTCGTCGGTGTGCGTTTCGTTCAGGCGCTCGGGGCCGGCGCCGCTTCGGTCATGGCACGCGCTATCGCACGTGATGTTCACGAACCGCGTGACGCGGCGCGCGTCCTGTCGATGATCGCCATCGTGACGAGTCTTGGTCCGCTCTTCGCGCCGCTCATCGGCGGGCAATTGCTGCTGCTCGGCGGCTGGCGCGCGGTCTTCGTCGTACTCGCTCTCTTTGGCGCGCTCTGTGCGGCGCTTGCGTTCACGCGCGTGCGCGAGTCGTGGCCGCGGGAAAAGCGCGCCGGTGTCGACGTATGGGCATCGTTCGCCATCTACGGGCGACTCGTCACCGATCCCGTCGCGTTGGGCTACATGCTGTGCGGCGGGATGGCGTTCGGCTCGATGTTCGCCTACATCACGGCCACGCCGTTCGTCTATATCGACTATTTCCACGTGCGGCCGCAGTACTACGGGTTTCTGTTCGGACTCAACATCGTCGGCATCATGATCGGCAATTTCCTCAACACGCGATTGATCGGGCGCTTCGGCTCGCTGCGGCTCGTGGCAGCGGCATCGCTCGTCAGTTGCATCGCTTCGCTTGCCGTGGCTATCGCCTGTCTGACGGGGTGGGGGGGATTGTGGTCGATCGTCGTGTCGCTCTTCTTCGTCGTCGGCGTGGTGGGCGTGCTAACGGCCAACTGCACGACGGATCTCATGCATCGCTATCCGAACAACGCGGGCGCCGCCGCAGCGGTGTTCGGCGCCGCGCAACTCGCGCTGGGCGCGCTCGCGAGCCTCGTCGTTGGCGTCCTGCAGAACGGCACGCCGAAGGGGCTGGGCATCACGATTCTGGCGACGGGCGTGCTTTGCTACGTCGGGCGCACGATCGTCATGCGCTGGCATGCGTTGCCGGCGCATGGGACAGCGGTTCCGCGCTAGTCGGCGGCCGCGCGTCGTACCCTTCGCGCCTCTTCCGCTCATCCGATAGCCGAATAAAAAAAGCGCCGCTTGGAGCGGCGCTTTTGGAGGGTACTGCCAGTCTCGTCGAGTCCCGGCGGGGCCGAAGCCCCGCCGGCCGGCGAGTTGTTGTTGCTGTTGTTCCGTTGCTGCTTAGAACTTGTGGCGGATCGCGACGCGCGCGACGATCTGGTTGCTCGTCGTGCTCGCGCCATCGGGGTAGTTGAAGATCGGCGCATAGATGTCGGCCGTGACACCGCCGCTCATCGCGTGTTGCCATGCCGCCAACACATAGACGTCGGTGCGCTTCGACAACGCGTAGTCGGCGATCGCGTTGAGCTGACCATACTTCGGCTTCTGGCCCGTCGCGTCGACCTTGCCGTTCGTGAACGTGTAGCCGGCACCGAGCGTCGTCGCCGGAGTCAGGCTGTATTGGCCCCACAGCTCGTAGCTGTTGAACCAGACCCTGCCCGCGGCGTTGGCGCCGTCGAACCGCACGTTCGAGAAGTTGCCGCCGAAGAGCGCCGGTCCCATCGTATAGGTGGCGCCAGCGCTGATGACCTGCATGTTGGTGGGGTCGCCCACGAGGCCCCAAATGCCCGACGTCGTCGTCACCGTAGCGGGTGGAACGTTGCTGGGTGCGAAGTTGCCGTCGTTGAACTGACCCGCCGGGTTCTTGGCGAAGAAGTAACCCGCACCGATGTACAACGGGCCGCCCGTGTAGCTGAGGCCGCCACCGATCGTGCTGTTGTTGCTGAACGCGCCCGCTTGGCCGCCGAACGCGTACATGCCCTCGGCTTGGAAACCGGCGATCTTCGGCGACACGTACTTGACGGCGTTGTTGATCCGGAAGCCGTTATCGGTGTTGTCGATATCGGCCGGGTGCGAGAAGTAGGCACCCCACTGGCCGTTGAACGTCGTGGCCTGCGCCATGTCGACCACGGGGTCGTATTGACGACCGAGCGTCAGGGTACCGTAGTTGTCGTTCGTCAGCCCGACGTAAGCCTGGCGGCCGAACATGCGTTTGCCTTGATTGAGGCCGCCGCTCGCGGCGTCAAAACCATTTTCCAACTGGAAGATGGCCTTCGTGCCGCCGCCGAGATCTTCAGAGCCTTTCAAGCCCCAACGGCTACCCTGGACGATGCCACTCCGTTCGGCCCACTGCGCATGGCCGCCGACGTTGTTGACGTAGTCGATACCAGTATCGATCACGCCGTACAGCGTCACGCTGTTTTGAGCAAACGCCGGTGCCGCGACAGCGCTGGTCACTGCGAGGGCGATTAGCGATTTCTTCATTAAAAGGGTCTCCGAGACGATTGAATTGCAAGGTGAGCACCCGGGGTGTTGAGTGCAGCGGACACGCTCGTCTCATGAACGAGTGGTCCCCGCCGCGGGTCCAGGCAGTCTCGGCGATACTAGGCAGTCGTAATCCGACACCTCATTGGTGTAAACACTAGTTGCCGTCGATTATTGCGAGGGTCGCAAAAGACTATTTCGAGCGACGTCTTCGTGAAACCCGCATGACGCTTGGCTTTCAGTGAAAGGATTCGCTTAAATCGGCCGAAATTCTGTTGCGGGAACGCTACAGGAACTTAAATCCGGTTTCCTCTTGTAACGAAGGCTTGTGTCTTTTGCACTACGTTGGGGCAGGTCATTGCTGCGTTGCACAATGGGGAAGAGACCTGCCCCAACGGCTCAAAGACTCAATCGGTGGCCGACGAGGCCGCTCCGTGGCTGAGCCAGTCGAGGACGGCGACGGACTCGTCGGCGCCTGCCGCGCGGGCCTTGGCAACGGCCTCGGCGACATCCGAGTTCGGCAGGGCGCGGCGGATGGCGACGCCCACCGCGAGGATGTCGATCATCAGCAGATGCAGGATGCGCGAAATCATCGAGAGCTGCGACTCGCGTATCTCGATGTGATCGGTTTCGAGTGCGACCGTCGCCCGCTTCGCGAGAGGTGTGTTACTCGACGTAATGGCGATCACCTGCGCGCCGGCCTGCATGGCGACGTCGAGCACGCGCAAGAGCTCGGGGGCGCGCCCCGACTTCGAGACGGCGACGATCACGTCCCCTTTGCCGAGCAGTGCGGCCGAGGCGGCCTGCATGTAAAGGTCGCCATAGGCGATCGTCGGAATGCCGAAGCGGAAGAACTTGTAGTGAGCGTCTTGCGCGACGATGTTCGAGTTGCCGAGCCCGTAGAACTCGATGCGCCGCGCGCCGTTCAGCAGGTCGATCGCGCGCTCGACATGTTCGAAGTTCAGGTGCTCGCGCAGCTGAAGAATCGCCGAGACCGTGTTGTCAAGCACCTTGGCGCCGAAATCGGTGGCCGTATCGCCGAGGTGGACCTGGCTATGACTGACCGGAATCGTGCCGGTGAGGCCGGTGGCGAGCTTCAGCTTGAAGTCCGATAGGCCTTGGCAGCCGAGCGAGCGGCAAAAGCGGATGACCGTGGGCTGGCTCACGTCGGCCTTGCGGGCGATGTCGACGATCGGATCGCTGATGATCGAGCGCGGGTGGTTGAGCGCGAGGTCCGCCACGCGGCGCTCGGCCGGCGTCAGCGCGTCGCGCATCTGGCGGATGCGCTCGAACACGGCCGACGAGCCGCCGCCGGTGCGGTTCGCGAGTTGCTCGGCCAAGATCGCCGAGACGCCGAGGAATGCCGGGTATTCGGCCGTGATGACGTAAGTCGGCACGTTGGCGAGATAGGCCTCGAAGCGGCCCTTCGCCTCGAATCTGCGGCGGAACGACGAACGCGCGAAAAAATCGCCGAGCTTCAGCACGACGCCGCCGCCGATGTAGATGCCGCCGAGCGCGCCGAGCGTGACGGCGATATTGCCGGCGAACGTGCCGAGAATGCCGCAGAAGCAATCGACGGCTTCCACCGCGAGCGGCTCGCCCGCGAGCGCGCGATTGACGACCTCGGCCGGGTCCGCCGAGCTGGTGATGCGCTTCTTGTCGCGCGCCGCGAGCGCGCGATAGATGAGCTCGATGCCGGGGCCGGCCGAGACGCGCTCGAACGAGACATGCGACCACTTTTTGCGCGCGAACTGGAGTACAAGGTCTTCGCGCTCGTCGGACGGCGCAAAGCTCGCGTGGCCCCCCTCGCTGCCGAGCGCGATCCAGCGGTCGTCGGCGGGGATGAGCCCCGAGACGCCAAGCCCGGTGCCGGGCCCGAGCAGCCCGATCACGCTGTTCTGCCTGCGTGTGCCGCCGCCGATCTGCACGCGCTGCTGATCCGTCAGGCCGGGCAGGGCCATCGCGAGCGCGGTGAAGTCGTTGACGACGAGCAGCGTGTCGAAGCCGAGCGTGCGCCGTGTCGCCTCGATCGAGAACGTCCAGTTGTGGTTGGTCATGCTGACCTGATCGCCATCCACCGGGTTCGCGATGGCGATCGCCGCATGATTGACGTGGCCGATCTTCGTATCCTTCAGGTACTTCTTCAGCACGTCTTCGACGCCCGGATACTCGGCGCAAGGATAGACGCGAATCTGCGAGATGTCGCCGGGACCGGTTTCGAGCGCGAAGCGTGCGTTGGTGCCGCCGATGTCGGCGAGCAGCCGCGGGCCGTCGGCGTGCTGACGGCTGCCGGGAAGGGGGATCGTTTTAGTTTGCACACCAGTAGACATCGAGTCTCACTCCCTTGTCGTTCGCCAGCTTGGATATGGCGTTTTCTTGTGGTGCGGAGGCCGCGGCCTTCAGCACGTCGAGCTTGCGCGGGCCGGCGATCAACAGGAAGAGCCTGGGAATGCGCACGAGCGCGGCAAGCGAAAGGCTCACGCGTGCATGCGGCGCGTTGCCCGGGTGAACGGCGACGAAACGCGCGGCGGCCGGGTCGATGATCTGCAGCCACTCGGGCGCATCGGCGAACAGCGACGCCGTATGACCGTCCTCGCCCATGCCGAGCACGGCGACGTCCGGCAGCGCTCGCGCCGGATCCGCGTTGAGCGCTGCAACGTTTGCCTCGAGCGTCGAAGCAACATCGACGAGCGGGAAAAAGCGCGCGCCCTGGGCCGCCTGCGTGGCACCGCCGAGCAACGTCTCGCGCAGGAGACGCGCATTGCTGGCGTGATCCGTTTCCGGGACCCACCGATCGTCGACGAGCGTCACATCGACGCGCGGCCAATCGAGCGGCTCGTCCGCGAGCGCTTGTAAAAACGCGCGCGGGCTCGTTCCGCCGGACACCGCGAGCGTCGTGCGCGAGGCGGCGCCGGATGCGGCCAACGATGCGGTGAGCGCATCGCCGACCGCGTTTGCCAGCGCGCCGGCTTGAGCGCGCGGGTCGTCAAAAGCGTGAAGCTCGATCACTTCTCCTCCAGACTGCTTCTCGAGTACTGCCCCAATGGACTCGTTCGTTTTCCGCGCGCAACGCTAGCCCGAAAAGGGGGCCGCGTCGCCGCGTCCGAACGTCGTCAGTTCTCTTCTTCCAGCCAGCAGGTACCGTGCTGCGCGAGCATCGCGCTCGCCGCGGCCGGTCCCCAGGTACCCGATGCGTAAGGCTTCGGCGGCTTCGTCGATGTTGCCCACTCGTTCAGTATCGGCTCGACCCATCGCCAGGCGGCTTCCTGCTCGTCGCGCCGCACGAAGAGGGCGAGGCGGCCGTTTATCACGTCGAGCAACAGCCGTTGATACGCCTCCATCTGGCCTTCCTTGAAGAACTGATCGAACGCGAGATCGAGGTGGACGCTTGCGAGGTTCATCCCTTCGCCTGGTTGCTTGGCGAGACAGAAGAGGCGGATCCACTCGTTCGGCTGCAGGCGGATGACGAGCCGGTTCGAGCCCGGCCGCAGCGCAGGCGCGCCGAGCGCCGAATGGGGGACGGGACGGAAGTTTACGACGATCTCGGCGATCCGGTCGGCGAGCCGCTTGCCTGTGCGCAGAAAGAACGGCACGCCGGACCAGCGCCAGTTCTCGATCTCGGCCTTCACCGCGACGAACGTCTCGGTCGTGCTCTGCGGCTTCACGCCGGGCTCGGTCGCATAGGCCGGCACCGACGAGCCTCGGATCACGCCTGCGTGATACTGCCCGCGCACGGCTACCTTCGAGATGTCGCGCGAGTCGATCGGCTTCAGCGCGCGCAGCACACGCAGCTTCTCGTCGCGCACCGAGTCCGAATCCATCGAATGCGGCGGTTCCATTGCGACGATCGAGAGCAACTGCAGAAGGTGGTTCTGCACCATGTCGCGCAGCGCGCCCGTGTTGTCGTAGAAGTCCCCTCGCCCTTCGACGCCGAGTTCCTCGGCGATCGTGATCTGAATGCTTTCGACCCACTCCCGGCGCCAGAGCGGCTCGAAGAGCGCATTGCCGAACCGCAGCGCGAGCAGGTTTTGCACGGGCTCCTTGCCGAGGTAGTGATCGATCCGGTAGATCTGCTCTTCGGCGAAGATCTCGCCGACGGCGTCGTTGATCGCGTTCGACGAACGCAAGTCGTACCCGAGCGGCTTTTCGAGCACGATGCGCGAGTTCAGGTTGAGGCCGACGGCGGCGAGCGCGCGGCAGATCGGGACGAACAGCGATGGGCCCGTCGCCAGGTAGAACACGCGTATGCCCGCGTGTCCTTCGAGCGCATCGCGCAGCTTGACGAAGTCCTCCGACTTGCCGAGATCGAGCTTCACGTACTCGATGCGCTCGATGAAGCGCTTCCAGACGGCCTCGTCGAAGTCGTTCTTCGAGACGTGCGCCTTGACGTTGGTGTTCACCCAGTCGAGGTAGCCGTTGAGATCGGCGGCATGGCGCGCAACGGCGACGATCCTGCCTTGCTCTGACAGCATCCCGCCGCGATGGGCCTCGTAAAGCGCCGGCAGAATCTTTCTCATCGACAGATCGCCGGTCCCGCCGAAGAGTACGAAGGTAAAGCCTGAGTCGATTTGCATGGGTCTTGAGTCGAAAGTCGAGAGGGTGCCGGGCCAAAGCCGCGGCGGACCATCGGGTTGCGGGATTCGAACCTGGGTCGTGCTCGGTCGTGTATGCGCGGGTCGCGTGTCTCCGGTTCCATGTGCTCGCGCCGGGCGCGCGCCCGGCCGTGCCCGACGATCGCTCGACTTGTAGCGCGATAAAAATATTTTTGACACTGAATTGTAGTTTAACTACAATCCAAATCAAGAGGTAACGACGATTCGATGCAAAAAGCATGCGTTGCACCGTTGCGGTGCGGCTTTCGGCGTGCTCCCGTTGAATCTGCATACGGTTGCGCCGGCGCGTCGGGGCAGCGGGTCGGCATCGAACATTGAATGTTAGCAGCGCAGCGCGGCAGTCCGCTGGCGGACCTGCAGCCGTGCTTGAGCCTCCCCGAGCTTCCCGTGCGACGCGGATCGGGTCGAATGAAAAACAGGAGACAGTCGTTGAGTTCCGAACCACTCAATTCCTGAAGAAGCGCTTTCGCGGCCGGGCTTGCCCCTGGTCGAGCGCGGCGGATCACGTGCGCGCTCGGTACTTCGATCGGGGCAAGCTCGGCCTTCCAGTGTTGTTCTGCTTGGCAACCATCGTTCCCCAACAACGACAGCGGGGAGCATCGTTTCTCGGTTCAAATCCGGAGGAGATAAAGAATGAAAGTTCGCGCGATCATGGCGGCGCTCGCGGCCACGGGGCTCATGATGGGTGCAACGGCTGCCCAGGCGGCCGGTGAATCCCTCGAAGTGCTGCACTGGTGGACGTCGGGTGGCGAGTCGAAGGCCATCGGTGTGCTCAAAGACGACATGACGAAGCAGGGCTACACGTGGAAGGACTTCGCGGTCGCGGGCGGCGCCGGCGCGGCCGCCATGACGGCGCTGCGCTCGCAGGTGATTTCCGGCAACCCGCCGTCGGCCGCCCAGATCAAGGGGCCGCTCATCAAGGAATGGGCTGATCAGGACGTGCTCGTCGACATCAACGACGCGGCGAAGTCCGAGAACTGGCAAAAGAACCTGCCGCCCGAAATCGACACGATCATGCGCGCGGGCAAGAAGGGCGGCGACTACTATGCCGCTCCGTTCTCGGTACACCGCGTCAATTGGCTCTATATCAACAAGGCGGCGCTCGACAAGGCGGGCGGCAAGGTGCCGACGACCTGGGACGAATTCTTTGCCGTCGCCGACAAGATGAAGGCGGCAGGGATCATGCCGATCGCGATGGGCGGCCAGCCGTGGCAGGATCTGACGCTGTGGGAAGACGTGGTGCTCTCGCAAGGCGCGCCTTTCTACAAGAAGGCGATCG
>JBCNPL010000065.1:0-10398 GCA_039593375.1 Paraburkholderia sp.
AATCTCACGTTATGGGTACTGCTACAGGCTGTGTTGCGCTCCGATAGCTCAAATGACGGTGCCTAACTGACGTCATAGCCGGGAACAAGGGCCACAGTGTTGATGTGGCCCTCGCTATGTCGGTGCCGTCAGCAGTCAGCAACATGGGGCGCTTGTCAGCCCGACCCGCCGGCTCAATGAAGAGCCCGTATCTAAGAACCGTTTGCGCACCGCGAGCCAGAGGGACATCGGCGCGATATATTGCGTTTTCACGTCGATGTCTTTCATTTAGCGGCGCATCAACAGGTAAGTAATGAAGGTGCCGATGAGCACCGCCCCAGCACCATAAAACACCGGCTTATTTCGCAGGACGTCGAGCTTGGGTACGGGAGGTTTGTTCTCGCCGTCGAGGTCCCAGTAATCGATGCCCGGGTCGCCCGTGAGATTGATGATAATCAGGCCGGCGGCACTGACGAAGAGCACGAAAAGAACTACAAATATTGGCGTCGACATTTTGAGGCGTTCGGCTTAGTCGTTCATCCAGTGCATGAAAACAGGCAGTTCCTCCTGATACATGTCGTTTCCGACTTCGGCCGCCATTCCTCCCGGGTTACTCCCGATGAACACCAGCGCGATAGCGCACGCGGGCTGAGCGGGGCCGCAAACGAATGAAACAGCGAGCCCGGCGAGGCTTCCACCAATCATGCCGCCTGCGATGATACGCTTCCCAAATTCTCACGGGATGCTTCCTATCACCCGCGGAGGCTCGTCCGCTGGGCATGGAATCTCACGTTACGAGTACCGCTACAGGCCGGCCAAGGAGGGGCGGCACCTAAATGACACGTACATACATTCTGCTGTTGCTCCTATGTCTCGTCGCGGGGCAAGTGTCCGCGACCGAGGTTCTCTTCGACAACGGGACCGAAGAACCCACTGACGGATGGTCGCATGTCACTCCTGCCTTTGCCTCTGCGCTGATGAAGCGCGAGGCAAAACTGCAGGATTTGACCGAATACGTCAAAGATGGCGACATACCAGACGATCCGAGCAAGAGATTGGTATGGAAGTCGGTGCCTCTTCGCATGGACGGAAAAAAGGTTTGGTATGTGAGGCCAACGCTCGAACCGTTCTTTGCACCGTTTTATGGTGCCCACCAATTCCAGCATTGGCTTGTCCAGAACGGTCGCGTCATCTACGAAGAGAGTTCGGACGAGTTCAAGGTTCTCAAGTCCCATCACGACGGTATGCGGGACATCGAGGAGGTCGCGTGTTCCGCCATCGAATGCTACTCGACCCGCCTGAGGTTCGACAGCAACAGCGAGCGGTACAAGTCAGCATCGTGTCGCGTGAACGCCATATCCGATGGCAAAGACCTGGGACCGTGCGGGCACGGGGGCAAGTAAGCAGTGTCAAGCGGCGCGGCGAGGCGCTGACACACCTGACTAAGGCTACAAAAAATTTCGGATGAGTTCCGCCCGAAAAAAAATAGCCGTGGATCCGCTGGACGCAAAAAGAGATGTGGAGAATCGATGATCGTTTGGCTAGTCCGCTACTAGCGAGAGATCGAGAAGATGCCGGGAAAATCCGCCCGTCACTCACCTCCGATATACCCCGGTAGACCGGAGGCGTCCGTCTCGCGCGCGACGCGCATCGCTTCCAGCAGCGCAAGGCTGAACGCACCGGCACTATCCGAATCGATTTCGACGCGCTCGCGCATGTAGTTCGCCCAGACGAACGAAATGTAGGCGCGCTTCGGCTTGCGGTACGCGCCCGCGCGGCGTGCCAAGGCGGCGAGGCTGTGGTACGGGTCGTCCTGCATGTCGTCGAGCGAACTCGGCAGTGCCTCGAGTCCGCACTCACGCCCGCGCGCATCGTACAAGTGCAGCCATCGGTGTTTCCGAATCAATGCCCAGAAGCGATCCCTGTCGACATCGCGGTAGTCCTTCTGTACGCGTACCGGCACCTCGACAATGCCGAGTCGGTGCCATGCAAACGCCCAATGGTGGTGATCGACGATGAAGGTTCCCTCAGGGCCGCGGACGACGCGAATGGCGTGATCGCGCAAGAACGGTTGGAGCGCGCGTCCCCCGTGCCTTCGCGTAATGATCGATTTGACTTCGACGTAGGCAAAGCCGACCGTCATCTGCGTCGGACGTAGCGAGGACAGAAGCATGGTGTCCATTCGATGCCGCCAATGTAGTGAGATGTCCGAGATATCCGAGCGCGGAGCAACGCGCATGCCGACAACTGGATCGCTGACATAGGCGCAGCGCAGCGCCGCGCTGCATGTCGACGGCGGCGCCCGGCGCGGCATAGCGATTGCTGCTATCGCATCACGCGATGCGCGTGGCCTATTCGGACGGAGATCCGCGATGTCGGGAGTTGGCCTGCAACGGTTCGGCACGCGTGCGCTGAACACGAAACCTGTTCGCGTCACGCTGGATGCGGCGCAGCGCTTTTCGTCGGACCGATGCACGATGCTGGGCGCGGGAATCGCCTTCTACTCCGCGTTTTCACTGGCGCCAACGCTGCTCATAGTGCTCGCCGTGGCCGGCTGGTTCTTCGGCGAGGACGCCGCACGCGGTGAGCTGTTCGCGCAGGTGAGGAGCGTTGTCGGCAACGATGCCGCGCGCGCGATGCAGGACATCGTCACGCACGCGCATCACGCGGCCGGTGGCGGCGTCGCGACGCTGGCGTCGATCGTCTTGCTGATCATCGGCGCGTCCGCCACGTTCACCTCGCTCAATACGGCGCTCGACGTCGTGTTCGATGCGGAGTCGCCTCAGGGGATCAAGGGCTTCGCGCTGCTGTTGCGCGCGCGACTGATGTCGTTCGCGTTGGTGCTCGGCCTTGGGTTCCTGCTCGTCGTGTCATTGGTGCTCGATACGGCTATTCAGATCGCCGCGCGCGCCGTTTTCGGCGACAGTCCGGTCGTCATCGTGGCCACGATTCTCCAGTCCGCCGTCGCGCTCGCGATTCTCACGGTGGCGCTCGCCGCGCTGATCAAATGGCTGCCCGATACCCGAATACACTACCGGCAGGCCGTGGTCGGCGCCTTTATCGCGGCAGTCCTGTTCACGGTCGGACGGTATCTGTTCGCGCTCTACCTCTCGCACGCCGGCACAGCGACCGCTTTCGGCGCCGCCGGATCGCTCGCCGTGCTGATGATGTGGCTGTACTTCTCTTCCGTCGTCTTCCTGCTCGGCGCCGAGGTGACGGCCGCCGTTCGCGCCGACCGCGCCCACGGCTCCGACCGGAAGAGAGCCGGCTCGCCCCCGAACGCTTAGGCGAAACGGCAGCCCACGAGAACGGAGCCCGTCTGCTCTCGCGCTCAACGTCCCCTTGCAAGCCGGGCAGCACAAGTCCGCGCCGCTTGGCACATCAGCGGCGGACCGATCCCGCGTACGTGCTAACATGTCAGCACGCAGTCTATCCGCATCCCTGAATCGGCCATGAACTCGATTCCGACGGTCAAGGCAGAACCGGACGAGCAGGAGGGCAAATCGCTCCGGCTCGTCGCCTACGAACAATTCACACAGCAGATCCTCAACGCGAACATCCGCCCCGGGCAGTTCGTGACGCAGCGCCAGTTGATGTCGCTGACCGGCATGCCGCTCGGCGCGGTCCGCGAGATGGTGCCGCGCCTCGAAGCCGAGGGGCTCTTGCGCACGGTGCCGAACCGCGGCTTGCAGGTCTGTCACGTCGATTTGCGGCTGATCCGCAACGCGTTTCAGCTGCGTTTCATGCTCGAGCGCGAAGCAGTCGTCAATTTCGTGCGCACTGCGACCGATGCCGAATTGGACCGCCTCGAACGAATGCACAAGGACATCGTCAAGCGCGCTTCGTCGAAGAAAATCGACGAGCGGCTCATCGCCGATGCGCAGACGGTCGATTGGGGCCTGCACGATACGATGATCGACGCGATGAGCAATGAAATCGTCTCGAGCATCTATCGTGTCAACAGCCTGCGCATCCGGCTGATCCGTCTCGAGCACGTGGTGCTCACCCCCGAGGTCGTGCTGCCGACGATGCGCGAGCATCTCGAGCTGATCGCGGCGCTGAAGGCGCGCGACGCGGATACGGCCGTGGCCTTGCTGGAAATCCATATCGACAACGCGCGCCGGCGCTCGATGGGCGATTTCGGTATGTAGTCCCGTCCCGCGGACGGCCCGCTCGAGCCATCTTGCAAATCGGGACGTCCGCTGAGTTGACACGTGAAAGGAGAACGACAGTCGTGGCTTTGGAAAGCAGCAGTGGGGAAGGCGTATTCGCGGCAGTCGCCACGCCGCTCGATGCGGCCAATCAGGTCGATCTGCCGTTGCTCGCGCGGCACTCGCTCGATCTGATCCGGCGCGGACTGCACGGCGTTACGCTGTTCGGCACGACGGGCGAGGGACCATCGTTCACGGTAGCCGAGCGGCGCGCGACGCTGGACGGCCTGCTCGAAGCGGGCCTCGGATGCGGCCAGTTGATCGTCGCGACGGGCACCGCCGCGCTCGGCGACGCGATCGAGCTCACGCGGCATGCGCTCGAGCAAGGCTGCGTTCGCGTCCTGCTGTTGCCGCCGTTCTTCTTCAAGGACGTAAGTGGCACAGGCGTGGCCGATGCAGTCGGTGCGGTGATCGATGCGGTCGACGATTCGCGCCTGCGCGTCGTGCTCTATCACATCCCCCAAGTCTCGGGCGTTGCATTCGACGATGTCGCGATTACGGCGCTGCGGCGCCGATACGGCACGATCATTGACGGCATCAAGGATAGCAGCGGCGACCTCGCGCATTCGCTCGGTTTGATCGAGCGCCATCCTGGACTCAAGGTCTACGTCGGTGCCGAGAACACGATTGCTCGTGCACGCGCCGCTGGCGGCGCCGGAACGATCTGCGGTCTCGCCAACGTGGTGCCGGAAGAGATCCTCGCCAGCTACATGGACGGAGGTCAGCAAAGCCGCGAGGTCATCGACACGCTGTTGAACGGGGTCAGCGGCCAGCCCTTCACGCCATGGCTCAAGGCGTTGATCGCCGTCCGTCAGCGCGACGACAGTTGGCGTCGCGTGCGCAGGCCGCTCGTCGAGGCGGGTCCTGATGCATTGAGCCTGCTGCCACGCGATCTGTTGACAGGAACGCCGACATGAATCGCGAACCTCCCGTCGAGAATCTCTTTGCCGCGCAGTATGAGGGTTTGCTCGCGGCATGGCGCGAGGAGGCAAAACAGCACGTCTATGGGAGCAGATCGATTATGGCGGCCTTGTCGTCTTGATTGCGGACGATATCGACCGCCGCAGCCGGCGGTTTATCGAATGATCGCTATTGCCGGAACCCGTCGACTACGCTGAGAAGCCATTCTTCATAGTGTCAAAGCTTCGCGTTATCATCGCGATGCTTCCGAGCGGTCAGAGCGTACCTGGCCGAAAGCAGCCTGAAGCGCATAACGGTTGAGCCCGAACAACAACGACGAAGAGGGAAGTGATGCGGCTTGCGGGTTTGGGTTGTCTCTGTATCGTCATCGCGATCGTGCTGGCGGGTTGCGGTGGGGGTGGCTCTTCGGCAACCGCATCGGCAACATCGTCCGCCTCGACATCCTCGGCACCTGTAGCCGCATCCTCGAGTTCGTCGACGTCCGCCAACGCGCGATGGGCGCCGGCGCAAAGCGATACATGGCAATGGCAGTTGAACGGCACCATCGATACTGCTTATCCAGCTCACGTCTACGACATCGACATGTTCGACGCGCCACAATCGGTCATCGACAGTCTGAAGGCACAAGGGCATAGGGTCGTTTGCTACTTCTCGGCAGGCAGCGCGGAAAGCTGGCGGCCTGACTACGGCAAGTTCTTGCCGTCGGATCTCGGCAACAATGTGAAGGGCTGGGCCGGCGAACGCTGGATCGACACGCGGTCGGCCAACGTGCGCCAAATCATGCAGGCTCGCCTCGACTTCGCAGTCAGCAAAGGCTGCGACGGGGTCGAACCGGACAACGTCGACGGCTATACGAACAACCCCGGTTTCCCGCTGGACAGTTCCACGCAGGCCGATTTCAACGTATTCATCGCGAATGCCGCACATACTCGCGGATTGGCTGTGGCGCTGAAGAACGACCTCGATCAGATCGACTCGCTCGGCGGAAGCTTCGACTTCGCAGTCAACGAGCAGTGTCACGAATTCGACGAGTGCGCCGCTTATAACGCGTTCCTCGCCTCGGGCAAGCCTGTGTTCAATGCGGAATATGCGTCGAACTATGCGCAAAACACGGGTGGTGCCCGCGATCTGCTGTGCCGATCGGCAAAAGCCGCGAACATCCGCACGCTCGTATTGCCGCTGGCCCTCAATGACTCCTTTCGTTTCAGTTGCGACTGAGAACCTTCCATGCGGGGATCGATGGCAACGAAACCGTGGCTGTTCTCTTTGAGTCTGCTCATGGCCGGCCAAGCGTTCGCATTCGGGCAGGGAGGCACGGCGCCCAACATGGCCGTATGCCAAGGAAAGGTCGAGGCTCCCGCGCAGTGTCACTGGGTCGCCGGGGCGATCTCCATCTTTGACGGGACGCCAGCAGTCCGAATTCGCGAGAGACGGAGCGCGAAGACATATGCGGTTGGCCCCTCCGAGCACGAATTGATGCCCGACGACTTGAAGTCGAGACTTACCGTAAGCAATACGATCGAGGGCGACTTTCGGATTTGCCCTATCGAGAAAGTGCAGAAGTACGGTTTGCGCGAAGTCTGCGTCGATGATTCGAGCGGGCTTCGAGTGATCAATCGCTAAACGAACGAAAACGTCATGAGAACACTGATATCGATTGTGCTGTTCTGCCTGTCGACGACGATCTCACAGGCAGCAGGAATCAAGTTCGTCGAGATTCCGTCCGACGCCAATGGTCCCGCGCTCAAGGCTATAGTGTGGACGCCATGCGCTGCCGCCGCACAGGATGTGCCGGTCGGCCCGTACGTTCTGACCGGGCGACGCGACTGTCCGACCGTAGGCGAGAAGCTCCCGTTGGTGGTGATTTCGCACGGTCATACCGGCTCGCTGCTTAACCATCACGACATCGGCGAGACGCTGGCCGATGCCGGCTTCGTCGTGGCGGCGATCAATCATCCGGGCGATTCGTTCTCCGATATGAGCCGCCAAGCCGATATCTCTGTATTCGTGGAGCGCCCGACCGACATAAAGCGTCTTATCGACTACATGTTGAGCGGATCATCAGACGCAGCGAAGATCGATGCTGAATCGATAGGCTTTTTTGGCTTTTCGCGCGGCGGCTACACCGGGCTCGTATTGGCTGGCGGCAACCCGGACTTCGCGGAGGCCAATGTGCCGTGTCCGGATCCGAAGCTCCCGATTTGCCAGCAGATCCAACGCAAACAGCTGCCCAACGAACCGTTGGCTCATGATCGACGGATCAAAGCTTATGTTCTTGCTGACCCGCTCGACGAATTTCCAACCTCCGCCAGCCTGAAAGACGTGAAGGCGCCCATCCAGCTTTGGGCTTCGCAGTTCGGTGGAGACGGTGTGCTGCCCGAAACCATGCCGGCTCTTGCCGGCGCGCTTCCCCAGAAGCCTGAATTTCATGTCGTCCCTGGCGCAGCGCACTTCGCCTTCCTTGCTCCTTGCCCCGAGAAATTGAAGAAGGACGCGCCCACGGTTTGCGTCGATGGCAACGGATTCGACCGTGTTGCCTTTCATAAGCAACTCGACGAAAAGGTGGTCGCGTTTTTCAAGGCGAAACTACGGTGAACGCAGATGATGCGGCGTGAACCAAACGCTTCGCCGTATGCAAGGGTGGGCGGTCTGCGCTGATCGGCGCTTTTGCCGATCAGCGCGGCGGTAACCGACAAGCGGTCGTCGCCGTATCGATGTTGGCTCCGGCCGCGGTGTTGCGACGGAGCCGAGCCAGCCTACTTGCGCTTCAGTTGCGAGATATCGCGCACGGCGCCGCGGTCGGCCGAGGTCGCCAGCGCCGCGTAGGCCTGCAACGCTTGCGACACCACGCGTTTGCGATCCGTTGGCATCCACGCTTTGTCGCCGCGCGCTTCCATCGCTTGGCGACGGCTTGCCAGTTCGTCGTCGCGCACCGCCAAGTGAATCTTGCGCTTGGGGATGTCGATCTCGATCACGTCGCCGTCTTCCACGAGGCCGATCGTGCCGCCTTCGGCCGCTTCGGGCGATGCGTGCCCGATCACGAGCCCTGACGAGCCGCCCGAGAAGCGGCCGTCGGTGAAGAGCGCGCAGGTTTTGCCGAGGCCTTTCGATTTCAGATACGACGTGGGATACAGCATCTCCTGCATGCCCGGGCCACCCTTGGGGCCCTCGTAACGAATCACGACCACATCGCCGGGCGCGACTTTGTCGCCCAAGATAGCTTCGACAGCGTCGTCCTGGCTTTCGAAGACGCGTGCGCGTCCGGAGAAGACCCATTGCGATTCGTCGACGCCCGCGGTCTTCACGATACAGCCCTTCTCGGCAAGATTGCCGTAGAGCACCGCGAGGCCCCCGTCTTGCGAATAGGCGTGCTGCTTGCTGCGAATGCAGCCGGTCTTGCGGTCGGTATCGAGCGACGCGAACGTTGCTTCCTGACTGAAAGCGACCGTGGTGGGGATGCCGCCGGGGGCCGCGCGGAAGAATTTCTGCGCTTGCTCGCCCGCGCCGCCGGCGATGTCCCATTTGGCAATCGCATCGCCCAGCGTCCCGCTATGGACATTGCCGCACGACAGGTCGATGAGATCGGCCCGTGCCAGCTCGCCGAGGATTCCCAGGATGCCACCGGCGCGATGGACGTCTTCGATATGGTACTTGTCCGTTGCTGGCGCCGCTTTGCAGAGGCACGGCACCTTGCGTGAAATGCGGTCGATGTCGGACATCGTGAAATCGACGCCGGCTTCCTGCGCGGCTGCGAGCAAGTGGAGCACGGTATTGGTCGAGCCGCCCATGGCCACGTCCAGCGCCATGGCATTTTCGAACGCCCGCTTCGTGGCGATGCTTCGCGGCAGCACGGAGCTGTCTTCTTCTTGATAGTAGCGACGGCAGAGGTCGACGACGAGGCGGCCTGCCTGTTCGAAAAGGCCTTTGCGCCATCCGTGCGTGGCGACGAGCGTGCCGTTGCCGGGCAACGCGAGGCCGATCGCCTCCGTCAGGCAATTCATCGAGTTCGCGGTGAACATGCCCGAACAGGAGCCGCACGTCGGGCAGGCGCTGCGCTCGACTTCGGCCACTTCGGCGTCGCTGACCTTGGGATCGGCGGCCTTGACCATCGCATCGATCAGATCGATTTTGGCGATTACCTGACCGCCTGCCGGCGATACGACTTTGCCCGCTTCCATCGGGCCGCCCGAGACGAACACCACGGGGATGTTGAGCCGCATGGCGGCCATCAGCATGCCCGGGGTGATCTTGTCGCAATTGGAAATGCAGACCATGGCGTCGGCGCAATGCGCATTGACCATGTACTCGACCGAATCGGCGATCAATTCGCGCGACGGCAGCGAATACAACATGCCGCCGTGACCCATGGCGATGCCGTCGTCCACCGCGATGGTGTTGAATTCCTTGGCCACTCCGCCTGCCGCTTCGATTTCCTTGGCGACCAGCGCGCCCAGATCGCGCAGATGCACGTGGCCCGGCACGAACTGAGTAAACGAGTTCACCACGGCGATGATGGGCTTGCCGAAATCGCCGTCTTTCATTCCGGTGGCACGCCACAAGGCGCGGGCGCCGGCCATGTTGCGGCCATGCGTCGAAGTGCGTGATCGGTAGTTCGGCATCTGTGCTCCTTGACTTTTGCTTTATCGAAACGGAGTCGCGCCCGGGAGAGCCGGTGGACGTTGCGGGGTTGGCGGCACCCGATAGCCCGCGGCGGTGGCTCGCGAGAGGGCAGGGCGTGCGCTCAGAGGTGTGAATAGTGCGAGAGCACCGGTCAGACGTCAAATATATTTTTCTGACGTGATTAGGTCGTAAAACATATCGATGGGCATCGCGCATTGCGCGACCGGACTTCGCGTCCTTCAATGAAGTGAGACACGCGGCGCATATCGCTGTTGTCGATGGCCGCGTCGGCCCCTAACCGCTTATCGCAGGAGAGATGCAATGAGTTCGATCGCTTACCGTCGTGCCGACGTCGATGGTTTCAACGTGTTCTATCGTGAAGCCGGTCGGCCCGGCGACCCGAAGCTGCTCCTGCTACATGGATTTCCTAGTTCGAGTCACATGTTCCGCGACTTGATTCCGTTGCTTGCCGGCCGATTCCATATCGTCGCCCCCGACCTCCCCGGATTCGGGCAGTCCGACATGCCGGATCGGGATCGATTTGCCTATACGTTCGAGAACATCGCCAACGTCGTCGACCGGTTCACGGAGGTTATCGGATTCGATCGCTTTGCGGTCTATGTGTTCGACTACGGAGCGCCAACCGGCTTTCGGCTTGCGGTCAAGC
>JBCNPL010000066.1:0-10339 GCA_039593375.1 Paraburkholderia sp.
CGGGCGGCCCGCTTTTCAACCGAGCTGGCGACGTCGTGGGCATCGACGTCCAGGTTTACTCGGATACCGAGCGATTCCAAACGCTGACGTTCGCGATCCCGATCAATGCCGCGCTCGCATTTCGCAGGCAATTGCAGGCGTCGGGCAAAGTATCGCGCGGAACGCTGGGTATCGAAGTCCAGGACGTCGATCCCGGTCTGGCGCTCGCATTCGGCTTGCCGCGGCCGGCCGGCGCTCTCGTCACCTCGGTTGCACCATCGCAACCTACGCTCGTGCCGACTTCGACGTCGCACGCGGGCGCGAACGGGCTCAAGCCGGGCGACGTCGTCACACAGATCAACGGAAAAGCGATCGACCACTCCGCCGAACTGCTCGATTACGCGGCGAACCTGCCGGCGGGAACAAAGGCGACGCTCAAGGTTATTCGCAACAGGCGGCCGATGACGATCACCGTCGCAATCGGCAGCTCCGAGGAAGTCCAGCCGGTGCGACAGGGCCTCAGCGCCAGCGGCGGCGCCAATACCGCTGCGGACAAACTGGGCTTGACCGTTCATGCGCTCACCGATAGCGAGCGACGGGCAACCGGAAACACGTCCGGACTCATGGTCGACGGAACCACTGGTCCGGCGGCAAGCGCCGGCATACAGCCCGGCGACTTGCTGCTCTCGGTCAACGGCACCCCGGTGACGTCGCGCGATGATCTCGGCGCGCTGATCGGAAAAGCCGGCAAGGATGTGGCGCTGCTGATTCAGCGCGACAACGTGCGAAGCTTCATCTCGGTAGACATGAAGTAGGCCTAACGTTGGGTTCGAGAGCCGAAGAAGCAGGCAGCGTTCGGTATCGAGCGCTCAGGTTTGATCTGCGCAAAAAACGCTTCGATTGGCCTCTTGACCCATCATTCTGTACCTACTAGTATGTACGAAATCTACATAAGCAAATGCGGACCCCGTATATGGGAAAAAGAGAAGACATCATCGAGGCAACGAAGGAACTGCTCTGGCAGAAGGGGTATGAAGCAACGAGCCCTCGCGACATCCAGGAGAAGAGCCACGCCGGCCAGGGTAGCTTCTATCACCACTTCGCGAGCAAGCAGGCGCTGGCGCGCGTTGCCATGGACGAAATGGTCGACGAGCGGATCGCCGATTTCGAAGAGGCTATGCGCAAGCCGGGAAGCTTCGACGAACGGCTCATCACCTACCTCGCACAGAACAAGCGCCCTATGCTCGGCTGCCGCATCGGTCGGCTGGTCTGGGATGCCGCGATCGAAAGTGACGAACTGCGCGAGCCGATGAACCGGTATTTCAAGCATCTGGAGAAGCGGCTGATTCAGATCTTGAAAGCCGAGCAGGCCGATGGGCGTATCCAGCTGAAAATGCCCGCGGAGCAGATAGCACTGCTGCTCATCGCCGGCGTGCAGGGAGGATTCGCGGTGAGCCGGGCGATGAAAACCTCGCGCACGTCGGATCTGCGCGCGGCAATCCAGTCGCTGCTCGCGCTCGCTTTGGCTACGTGAGCACGCTTTTTTTTTGCCAATTTGTACCTAGTAGTATGTAGATATCATACAAGGCGCTGCGGCCTCGACGAGCTTCACCGCCTTCCCTTTGAGGAAATCGAATGCGAATTGCGATCTTGGGAGCCGGCGGCGTCGGCGGTTACTTTGGGGCTCGCCTTGCGGCAGCCGGTTGCGACGTGACGTTCATCGCGCGAGGCAAACACGGGCAAGCGATGCGCGAGCGCGGTCTACGCATCGAGAGTCCGCGCGGGGAGCTGATGCTGAAAGACGTCAAGGTCGTCGGAAGCAGTTTCGAAGTCGGCGACGTGGATCTTGTCTTCGTCACAGTCAAGCTTTGGGATACGGACGAGGCGGCCGAATCGCTAGTCCCACTGGTCGAAAGAGGCGCTTCGGTTGTTTCGTTTCAGAACGGTGTGCAAAAAGACGACACGTTGAGAAAGTTTCTGCGCCCGGAGTCGATCATCGGCGGTGTGTCCTATATCGCCGCGGTGATCGGCGAGCCGGGCGTGATCGTCCATAACGGTATGATGCAAAAGCTCGTATTCGGTGAATACGACGGCAGTCGCTCGGCGCGCGTAACCGCGCTCTTCGACGCTTGCCGGAAAGCCGGCATCGAAGCGGAGGTCAGCGACGACATCGAGCGGCTCATCTGGGAAAAGTTCGTCTTTCTCGTCGGCCTTTCAGGCATGACGAGCGCGGTCCGCAAGCCGATCGGCGCGATCCGGGAGAACGTGAAGACACGTGCGCTTCTGCTCGACGTCATGCGCGAAGTCGTCGCGCTCGGCAAGGCGAAGGGCGTCGCATTGCCTGACGACTTCGCCGAGAATCGCCTGTCGTTTTGCGATACTTTGCCGGCATCGATGACATCGTCGATGTACAACGATCTTCAGCGCGGCAATCGGCTCGAGGTGCCGTGGTTGAGCGGCGGCGTCGTGCAGCTCGGCGAAACGCTGAACGTGCCCACGCCCTGCAATCGAGTGATCGCCGACATTTTGAGCCCGTATGCCGGCGGCGACGCGGCACAAGCCGGCTCGGCCGGTATGCCTCGGTAAGCACCGGCGCATTGCGTTCGAACTGAAACGCCGCCGATCTCGGCGGCGATCGGGAGACATTCGATGAACACGATCAAGGCTATCGTTTTCGACCTCTATGGCACGCTCTACGACGTCCACTCGGTAGCGGCTCGCTGCGACGAGCTTTTTCCCGGACGCGGGCAGGAGATCAGTGGCCTCTGGCGTCAAAAGCAGCTCGAATACACGTGGCTGCGCAGTCTGATGGGTGCGTACGCCCCGTTCGAGGAGATCACCGAGCATGCGTTGCGCTACGCGCGCAACCGCCTGCAGTTGGCGCTCGACGACGATGCGCTTGTCGAACTCAGCGGCGAATACGCGAGGATCGCCCCTTATCCCGAAGTACCCGCGGCCCTTGCCGAGCTTCAGGGGATGGGCTTGCCGCTCGCGATTCTATCGAACGGGTCTGCGCGCTCGATACGCAGCGTCGTTACCCACTCCGGACTGGAATCGCGGTTTGCGCATTTGCTCAGCGTGGAAGATGTCGAGGACGCGGAGGTTTTCAAACCGCATCCCGCGGTCTACACCGTGGCCGAGCGCAAGCTGAACTTGCCGCGTAGCGCGATCCTGTTCGTGTCGTCGAACGCCTGGGATGCATCGGGCGCGCGGCACTTCGGCTTTCCCGTCTGCTGGATCGACCGGTCGGGGAATGTCTTCGAAGAGCTGGGCGAGACGCCCGACCATGTCGTGTCCGCGCTCGATCAACTGGTTGGCTGGCTGCAGTCTCGCGTCTGATCCGACGCGCGAACGGCAATCCTACCGTTCGTTGTGCTAAATTCCTTCGGGGAAAAAAGGTGGCGATCGTCGCACGCCGGCCGAACGGCGCCGTGGCGCCATCTATCCGAGGAGCGCAGTCATGGATCGCCTGCAGGCAATGGAAGTCTTCACGCGCGTCGTCGAAGCCAATAGCTTTTCGAAAGCGGCCGATATGCTCGAACTGCCGCGCGGGTCCGTCAGCAATATCGTCCGTTCGCTCGAGGAGCACGTCGGTGCGCGCTTGTTGAATCGAACGACGCGCCAGGTGAGCCTCACCGACGACGGCGCTTTGTACTATGAACGATGCGTGCGCATCTTGTCGGAGATCGCCGATGCGGAATCGCTGCTCTCGGAGAAACGCAGCGGGCCCGTCGGGACCGTACGCGTCGATACTTCGGGAACGATCGCAAAAGCATTGTTGCTGCCGGCATTCGAGGATTTCTACCGCAAGTATCCGCACATCAACGTGCGGCTCGGCCTGACCGACCGCAACATCGACATCATTCAGGACGGTGTCGATTGCGTGATCCGCATGGGCAATCTCGAGGAATCGAGCCTCGTTGCGCGGCGAATCGGCGACGCGCGGATGACGACTTGCGCATCACCGGCTTATCTGAAGGCGCACGGCACGCCGACGACGCTCGAGGAATTGAGCAATCATCGGGGCGTGAACTACATGTCTTCACGTACCGGCAGAACGTTCCCGTTCGAATTCATCGTGGACGGCGAAGCCGTAACGGTCCCGATGAACGGCGTGCTGTCCGTCAACGACGGCTCGGCCTATATTGCCGCCGGCGTACTCGGCTACGGCATCATCCAGCCCTCGCGATTCATGGTCGCCGACCTGATCGCCGAAGGTCAGCTTCAGGAAATACTTGTCTCGTACGAGACGCCCTCGACGCCGCTATCGATTCTCTACCCTCACCGGCAAAACGTCAGTTCGCGAGTTCGAGCATTCATGGAGTGGCTCACGGCGCTCGCCGAGGGGCATCCCGACTTGCGCGTTTGAAGCGCCCGCCGGCGCTCGAAGACGGAGCGGATCCTCCGCGTACAGCGACGGTCGCCGGACTCGCCGGCACGAGCGGGTCGCCAGCATCCCGTCCCGCTCCCCCTTATCCAGGCCGTGCCACCCCCGCGTGAGCGGCTTCCAGATCCTCGAG
Source organism: Paraburkholderia sp. (assembly GCA_039593375.1). GTDB lineage: Bacteria > Pseudomonadota > Gammaproteobacteria > Burkholderiales > Burkholderiaceae > Trinickia. The sequence goes on from JBCNPL010000066.1 coordinate 4,500, forward strand.
GAAAGCGCCGACGATCGGGTTGCGCCGGCTGTCCCGTTGCGTGACCATGTGGAACGTCACCTCGTAGCTGAGCTTCCCAGGTGCGAGCGCGGCGAGCAGCCTCTGCGCGACATACGGTGCCGCGAAATGCTCAGGCAGATACCCTAGGTGATGGCCCGATAGGATCAGCAGCGAGACGGCCTCCATATTGTCGGCCTGCGCCGTGATCCGCGCCGGTATCGCGGATGCGGGCACCTCCGGCAACGGGTAGCTGCGCCACGCCCATTCGTAGTCCGCCGCCTCTTCCAGCTGGACGCGCCCCGCTCGCCGAAACAGCGGATGACCGCGCCCGCAGTACGCATGTTGGAGCTCGGTGAAAAGCGGCGTGTATTCGAGCGTCGGCACACGGTGCCAGAAGTAGCCCACGGCGATCTGCATCTCGCCGCTCAACAAATGCTCCTCGAGTTCCCCCGGCGAGCGAACCGAGATGGCGAAGCGCACCGCTTCGTCCCGCTTCCTGAACCGTGCAATGGCATCGCTGATCCGCGCGTTCTGACTGATCGGAGTGTGGCCGATCAGCCCGAGCTTCAGCGTGCCGACGAGCTTGCGGTCCATGTTTCGCGCCTCGGCGCTGAACTCGCCGACAGCCACAAGCAGACGTTTGCAGAGCTCATGAAAGCGCGCGCCCTTTTCCGTCAGATGAAATCCCCCACGGCCACGCTCGCATAAACGAACGCCGAGCCTGCTTTCGAGCGCCGACAGTTGCGCGCTGATCGTCGGCTGGCTGACGTTCAACGTGGTCTGCGCGAGCGTCACGCCTCCCGCGTCGACCACCGCAAGAAACACGCGGATCAGCCGCAAATCGAGATCCGACAACGCTCCCAGCATCATCTCCTCCTGGAAGTTCAGCGATTACATAGATGAACGTCGATATAAACATCGAAAACGCGTGATTCCAACTTTCTTTATGGCGGGATACAACTGCGTCCATAGGTCTCTTCTCGATAATACGACGGTCTCGATGCAAGCGAGGTGACAATGTCAACCGAAGCGGAATACTTCCAACCTCTGAGCGGAAACGCGATGCCACGCTGCGGCGGCATCGCGACGATGATGCGGCTACCGAATGTCGAAACGGCCGAAGGCCTCGACGCTTGTTTCGTCGGCGTGCCGTTCGACCTGGGTACCTCGAACCGCACCGGCGCTCGATACGGTCCACGTCAGATCCGCGGCGAGTCGGTGCTGCTGCGCCCGTACAACATGGCCACACGCGCGGCCCCGTTCGATTCATTGCGCGTCGCCGACATTGGCGATGTCGCGATCAATCCATACAACCTGCATGACTCGATCGCTCGCATCGAGACTGCTTACGACGCGATAGTCGGATACGGCGCGAAGCCCGTTACGCTCGGCGGCGACCATACGATCACGCTGCCGATCCTGCGCGCGCTGCACCGCCGGCACGGCAAGGTCGGACTCATTCACGTCGACGCGCACGCCGACGTCAACGACACGATGATGGGCGAAAAGATCGCACACGGAACACCGTTCCGGCGTGCGGTCGAGGAAGGGTTGCTCGATACGTCGCGGGTCGTGCAGATCGGGTTGCGCGGGACCGGCTATGCAGCGGAAGACTTCGACTGGTGTCGTGCACAAGGGTTTCGAGTCGTCCAGGCCGAAGAGTGCTGGAATCGCTCGCTCGAGCCGCTGATGGCCGAAGTGCGCGAGCGAGTCGATGGCGGCCCGGTCTATCTGAGCTTCGACATCGACGGCATCGATCCCGCCTATGCGCCCGGCACCGGCACGCCGGAAATCGCGGGGCTGACCGTCCCGCAGGCACTCGAGATCGTTCGCGGTTCCTGGGGTCTCGACCTGGTTGGTGCCGATGTGGTCGAAGTCGCGCCGCCGTATGATCCGTTTGGCACCACGGCGCTGCTCGGGGCGAACCTCGCCTATGAGATGCTTTGCGTGCTTCCGGGGGTCAGGCGTCGCGCTTGACGAGCTGTATCGATTTTTCGATGCCCGCCGCTGATCGACGACCCAGCCGGCCGGGTCAACAAGTGAGGAGATCCCATGAAAAAGCTCAAGTTCTGGCTCGCCCTTGGCTGCGGACTGATCTCGATACAGGCGTTCGCCGATTCCGACACGCTGCGTTTCGGGCTCGAGGCTCAGTATCCGCCGTTCGAATCGAAAGCGCCGGACGGACAACTGCAGGGTTTCGATATCGACATCGGCAATGCGGTCTGCGCGGCGGCACATATGACCTGCAAGTGGGTGGAGACATCGTTCGACGGATTGATCCCCGCATTGCAGGGTCGCAAATTCGATGCGATCAATTCGGCCATGAACGCGACCGAGAAACGCCGCCAGGCCATCGACTTCACGACGGTCATCTATCGCGTGCCGACGCGTCTCATCGCGCGTGCCGATAGCGGGCTCGTCGCCACGAGCGAGTCGCTCAAGGGCAAGCGCGTCGGCGTGCTGCAGGCCTCGATTCAGGAGGCATACGCCAAGGCGCACTGGGAGCCCGCCGGCGTTCAGGTCGTCGCCTATCAGGATCAGAACCAGGTCTACGAGGACCTCGTCGCCGGACGTCTCGATGCCACGCTCGTGCTCGCGCCGGCCGGACAGAAAGGCTTCCTGTCGCAGCCGAACGGCAAAGGCTTTGCGTTCGTGGGCGAGCCCGTGCGCGACGACAAGATTCTCGGCAGTGGCATCGCCTTCGGCACCCGCAAGGGCGACGATGCGCTCAGGAAGCGTCTGAACGAAGCCATCGCGAAGGTCGAGGCCGACGGTACCGTGAAGACGCTCGCACGCAAGTACTTCGGCGATATCGACGTTTCCGCGAAGTAACTAACGAAGCCGCTCTCGCCGCGGGCAGCGCCTCCCCGCGCTGCCATATTCCTGCCCAGGCTTGCTCCCGAACGCGCCCGTTCGGGGCCGCCGCGCGGATTTCCGCCTTTGCGCCACGAACCGGACCCCTCGATGCCGGGGCATCGCCGCTTCGCTCGCGCCATGCGCTCGAGTCATGCGCCTCATGAGAACTTATCGATTGTTGCGCTCCATCCTCGCGGCCAGAATGTGCCTCACAGGAGGACGCCAACCATGAATCATCCCGACGCCAACGTCTGCTTCGCCAGGGCCGATACGAGCGCGTGTGCTTCCGCGCTCGCCAAGCCCGACCGGACCTGCGGCGAAGCGCTCGTTGCACTGCTCGAACACTATGGCGTCGATCATGTATTCGGCATCCCGGGCGTGCATACGGTCGAGCTCTATCGCGGCCTGGCGGCTTCCTCGATCCGGCATGTCACACCGCGGCACGAGCAGGGCGCCGGCTTTATGGCCGACGGTTATGCACGCGTAACGGGAAAGCCCGGCGTGTGCTTTATCGTTACGGGCCCCGGCATGACGAACATCGCCACGGCGATGGCGCAGGCGTATGCCGATTCGGTGCCGATGCTCGTCATCTCGAGCGTCAACGCCCGGCGCGAGCTGGCGAGTGGCGACGGGCGCCTGCACGAGTTGCCGTCTCAACGCGAGATATTCGCGGGCCTCGCGGCGTTCTCGCATACGCTGCTCGCCGCGTCCGACCTGCCTCAGGTGCTGGCGCGCGCATTCGCCGTATTCGAGAGCGCGCGGCCGAGGCCCGTGCACATCGAGATTCCTCTCGACGTCATCGTCGAGCCGGCGGGCGACATGATCCTCACGCCCGCCGTCATGCCGGCGAAACCGGCGGGCAATGCGAGCGCGCTCGCGCAAGCGGCGCGCATGCTCGCCGATGCGCGTCGCCCGTTGATTCTCGCAGGCGGCGGTGCCGTGAACGCGGCCGCCGACTTGCGCAAGATCGCCGAGCGCCTGAATGCGCCCGTCGCCCTCACGACCAATGCGAAAGGCCTGATTCCTGCCGGACATCCGCTCCTCGTCGGATCGACGCAATCGTTGCCGGCGACGCGAACGATGATCCGCGAGGCCGACGTCGTCCTCGCCGTCGGCACCGAACTCGGAGAAACCGACTATGACGTCACGTTCGATCGCGGCTTCGCGATCGACGGACAACTGATCCGTATCGACATCGACGCACAACAGTTGCTGCGGAACTGCCGACCGACGCTCGCGATCGTCGCCGACGCGGAGCAGGCGCTGGCCGATTTGTCGACGAGATTGTCCGAGCAACCGATCGCCGTGGTTCCTCCGCCTGACTGGGGGGCCGCTCGCGTTGCAACCGCGCGCGACAGTGTCATGGCGACTTACGATCGGCCGATGCGCTCGCAAAAGGCGCTCATCGACACCGTCGCCCTATCGCTGCTCGGCGTCGTGATCGTGGGCGATTCGACGCGACCGGTCTATGCGGGCAACTTCGTGCACGACGCCCCAGCTCCGCGGTCGTGGTTCAACTCGTCGACGGGCTACGGCACGCTCGGCTATGGCCTGCCGGCCGCCATCGGCGCAAAACTCGCCGTGGGCGGACGCCCAGTCGTCTGCCTGATCGGCGACGGGGGCCTTCAGTTCACGCTGTCTGAGCTCGCGAGCGCAGTCGAAGCACGGGCGCCCGTCATCGTGCTGCTGTGGAACAACTTCGGGTATGGCGAGATCCGCCAATACATGACGGCTCGCGACATCACACCGGTAGGCGTCGACCTCTACACGCCCGACTTCCTCGGGCTTGCCAAGGCGTTCGGCTGCGAGGCACAAAGGGTCGACTCGACGACAGCGCTCGCCGCCGCGTTGCGGCAGGCGGCTTCGCGCAGCGTGCCGACGCTGATCGAAGTTCGCGAGAACGACTGGATCGAACGGGTGCCGGCATGAATGCGTGCACTTCGCCGTCTCTCGATCGCCCATTGCGAACGAGCCTCTATATCGCGGGTCAGTGGCGCGGCCGCACAGGCGGACGCCGACTCGCCGTCATCAATCCTTCGACGGAGGAGACGCTTGCCGAAGTCGAAGCCGGCGATGCGGCCGACGTCGATCATGCCGTCAAGGCCGCCGCGCGCGCTTTTGGCGACTGGAAACGAACCCGTGGCGCCGACCGCGCTGCCGCGTTGCGCGCGATCGCCCGAGGTGTCGAGGCACGCCGAGAACATCTCGTCGAACTGCAGTCTCTCAACAACGGAAAACCGCTCGCCGAAGCGCAAACCGACGTGAGCGACGTCGTCGCCACATTCGACTACTACGCGATGCTCGCCGAAGAGCTCGACGAGACGGGAGAAGTGGAGGTTGCGATTCCGAGCGACGAGCACCGTGCGCTGATCCGGCGCGAGCCCGCCGGCGTCGTCGCGCTCATCGTGCCGTGGAATTTTCCGATGGTGACGACAGCCTGGAAAGTCGCCCCGGCACTGGCGGCCGGCTGCACTGTCGTGCTCAAGCCTTCCGAGATCACGCCATTGCCCGAGCTCGAGTTGGCCGCGATCATCGCCGAAGCCGGCCTACCGCCGGGCGTGTTCAACGTCGTGACGGGCACGGGCGCCGAAGTCGGCGCGCCGCTCGCGGCCCATCCGCTCGTCGCGAAGGTGTCGTTCACGGGCAGTACCGCCGTCGGCGCACAGATCATGAAAACAGCCGCCGAGACGATCAAGGGCGTCAGCCTGGAACTCGGCGGCAAATCGTCCATCATCGTCTGCGACGACGCCGACCTCGAACTCGCCGTCGAACTCGTCGCCGGCGGCGCGTTCTTCAATGCCGGACAGATGTGCTCGGCGACGTCGCGCGTACTCGTTCAGCGGCCCATCGCCGATACGCTGATTGCGAGGCTCGCCGACCGTGCGGCGCGCACTGTGATCGGCGATCCGTTCTCTCCCGGCGTGCAGATGGGCCCGCTCGCCAGCGCCGTTCACTACGAGCGCGTCCTGCGTTTCATTGCGACC
>JBCNPL010000067.1:0-10088 GCA_039593375.1 Paraburkholderia sp.
CGGGCGTCGACTACACCAACACGAAGTTCGAGGATGCGAACGGCACGACCAGCAACGTCACGTTCAGCAACTACGAGGTGTGGGGCGAGTATAGCTTGACGCCGAGCGCGACGGTCGCGGCCGCATACGCCTATACCGACGGCAAGGTCGATTACAACGGGAGCAAGCCCAAATACCATCAGTTTTCGCTGATGGGCAGCTATTCGTTGTCGAAGCGCACCACGTTGTATGCAATGGGGGCGTTGCAGCAAGCGGCTGGAGATGCCAAGCAGGCCGACATCTTCGATTTCGCCATCGCGGACGCGTCTACGACCAATCGTCAATTGATGTTCCGAGTCGGCGTCGTCCATAAATTCTAGTGGCCGGCGCATCGGCCTGCGCCCGCGACACGAAGCTGCAAAGCGGGCGCAGGGCCGATGTTTTTCACACCCCGGGGGCATCGGGCTGCGGCGTACGTGCGTGTTTACGATGAGCACCATGAAGATAATAAAAAATTTATCTATCGCTGGAAAAATAAGCGCTGCATTTGCCAGCATCATCATTGCGTTCGCGGTAAGCGCAGTCGTCTGCATTTCCAGCATTCGGTCAATCGACCTGAAGCAAAAGGAAGTGGCGAAGTCGGAAGAGACGCTCCTTCTGCTGAAGGAGGGAACGACGGACTATCTCAACATCGTCTGGGCTGTTCTGGCCAACAACCTGAATGGCAAGGCCGGACATAAAGAATGGATTGCCGATCACGGCGGAGATTTTGGGACGAGGCTGTCCGCGTTGCGATCGATAGATAGCACCGTCGCGGGAGCAACGCTTGCGGCAGACTGTCAGGAACAATATGACGCGTGGCTCCGAACTGTCGTCAATCCGCTTGTCGAAATGCGAAAGAGGGTTGACGAGTTTGCTGTCAATGTAAGCGATCTCTCCGACATGACGGAGCGATTTGGCTCCTACCTTGGCACGGAGAAGCTCATCGCCTCTATAGACAAGCTGGATGCGTACGAGCGAACGCGAATGAAGGAATACCAGGGAGACCTTGAATCGCTGCGTTCGCGCATATACGCGACTATATTGACCACATCGTTGATTGCTGTGCTTGCCGCAGTCGTGGCGGGTAGTTTGCTCACGCGCGCCGTATCGCGTCCACTGCAGCGCGCGGTGACACTGGCGAAATCGGTGGCGGAAGGCGATCTGACCGCACGCATCGAGGCGTCCTCTACGGACGAGCCCGGCCGTTTGATGCAGAGTCTGCGAACGATGAACCAAAGCCTGTCGCGGATCGTGGGTCAAGTGAGGATGTGCACGGACAGTATTGCCACGGCTTCGAGCGAGATCGCGGCCGGCAACGTCGATCTGTCGTCGCGCACGGAAGAGCAGGCAAGCTCGCTCGAGGAGACGGCGGCCAGCATGACCCAACTGACCGAGACGGTAAAGCGGAACACCGACAATGCACGGCATGCGAGCGCGCTGGCCACATGCGCGTCCGACATGGCTAACGCAGGGAACGAAGTCGTGCTGGGCATGGTTCGCACCATTGGTCGGATCAGCGGCAGTTCGAACGAAATCTCCGACATTACGAGCGTTATCGAAGGCATTGCCTTCCAGACCAATATCCTGGCCCTGAACGCCGCGGTCGAGGCCGCTCGCGCAGGCGAGCAGGGCCGCGGATTCGCCGTCGTTGCCAGCGAGGTCCGAGGCCTCGCGCAACGATCGGCAACCGCTGCGCGGGAAATCAAGGAACTTATCGGTTCGTCTGTTGCGATGATCCGGGACGGCGAAAACCAGGCAGAAGACGTGGGCGAAACGATGGGGCAGGTAAAAGCGGCGATCGAGCAGGTCTCGAAAATCGTTGGAGAGATTGCGACGGCATCCGAGGAGCAGGCGCGAGGCATCGAGCAAGCCAGCCTGGCTGTCAACCAGATCGATATGGTTACGCAGCAAAACGCGGCACTGGTGGAGCAAGCCGCCGCGGCAGCGCAGACGCTCAAGGAACAGGCGACCAGTCTGAAGGATGCGGTTGCGATATTCAAGCTTGCCGAGGGAGGAAGGCGCGAAAGCGCGATCGGTTCGTCTCCTTGATAAGTGCCAGGCCTTTGCCGTTCGTGTCCTCGAACAAGTCCCGATGGTCAATGCAAAAAATCGCGACGGTGCGCACACGACCTGTTTGACCCACATCAAGCGGTCGATTGGGCTGGTTGCCTAATCTATGGGCGTGTGTCGAACTTGGGAATCTTCTCGTTCGATAACCGAAGCAGTCTGAGACTGAAAGGAGGAATCGTGTCGACACGAGTGAATTTGCGCGGACGCATGTCCAAAATCGCGACGATGTTCTGTGCGGCCTGCACATTCGGCGCCGCGATCGTTTTCGCGCAGGACGCGCCGCTGCCGGAGCCGGCGACGCGGAACGGCATCGTCTACGTGAGCGGCGGCGTCGGACAGGACGAACAATCGGCTTTGCGCGCGATGTCCTCGAAGTTCAATCTGCATCTGCTGTTCGCCGCGAAGGACGGCATGTATTTGTCCGACGTCGACGTCGTGGTGACGTCAGCTTCGGGAGCAAGCGTGGTTTCATTGAAGTCGGACGGTCCGATACTCTACTTGCGGCTTGCTCCCGGGCGCTATCGGATCAGCGCGACAGTCGATCAGCACGCGCTCGAACGATGGGTGACTGTGCCGGCGCACGGCGGTGCCAGCGTCAATTTCTATTGGGGCTGAGTTCAGTCGGTGCTTCACACCATATCAAGCACGGGCAGGAATCGGTAATTCCCCCGCAAGGAACGCGGAGGCCTCGTCGCGCGCATGTCGTCGAATGGAGGTGGCAATGAAAGTGAGCGAGATCCAAACGCGCGGGATCGTGCACATTCCAATGTCCTGCAACTTGCAGCAAGCGGCAGCGCAAATGCGCGACCAGCATGTCGGCGCCCTGATCGTGACCGCGGACGATTCGATGAACCAAATGGCGGGCATCCTCACGGATCGAGATATCGCCGTGCACGCGGTGGCGAGCGGCATGGCGCCGAACGAAATGCTTGTAGCCGATGTCATGACGCCTTATGTCGCGACCGTCGACGCGAACGCCGATCTCGACGACGCCATGCAGGCCATGTCGAGCAACGGCGTGCGCAGACTCGCCGTGACGGACGCTGACGAGGACATCGTTGGTCTCCTTTCGCTCGACGACGTGATCGACGCCCTAGGCCGCCAAATGATGCTGTTGGCCAGCATTGTTTGCTCAGAGCAAAGCCGCGAGAGCAAAGGACTCGAGCCGTCGCCGCTGCACCGGTAAGACGGTCTTGGGGCGCTCGTCCGGGCACTCAACCGACAGGCGTCATTTCGTGAAGTTTTGCACTATGCGTTGGCCGCCGCCCCTGCTTCCGTTACCGGTGCGGGCACGGGGTTGTGCACGAAGGCGGATGTCGAGAAGCTCCTGCGCAAAGCCGCTCGAGGCTCGATTTCAGCGGCCGCGGCTGTAGCGCGCGTAGCCCCCGCTCCCTCCGGACACCTCCGGGTCCGAAAATTGCTCATGCACAGGCGCCTCGGGGCGAGTACGAACTGCACCCTGCGAGGTTTCGCTAGCGGACGTTTTCGCCGCAATGCCAAAACATTGTCTTCCCCCAGAACCTTTAAAACCGCTGGGAGTGATCGATGAGCACTGACGCGGCAGGCACGCGGACTGCGCGAACCGGTGTGCCCGGGCTCGACGATGTGTTGATGGGAGGGTTCGCCGAAGGAAACCTTTTTCTGCTGGAGGGGACTCCCGGGACGGGCAAAACGACGATCGCGCTTCGTTTCCTGATCACCGGTGCACAGGCGGGCGAGCCGGGCCTTTACATCACGTTGTCCGAAACGGAAAAGGAGTTGCGCAACGGCGCCGCCTCGCATGGGTGGCTTCTCGGCGACAACATCGTGGTGTTCGAAGTCGTCCCTCCCGAGAGCCTGCTCGATGCCGACCAACATCAGACTCTGCTGTATTCGTCCGACCTCGAACTGGGTGAGACGACCAAGCTGATTCTAGGCGCTTTCGAACGCGCCCGGCCCAAACGTGTCGTTCTCGACAGCCTGTCGGAGATCCGCCTGCTTGCTCAGAGCTCCCTTCGCTACCGTCGGCAAGTCCTGGCCTTGAAACACTACTTTTCTCGATACGGTGCGACGGTCCTGTTGATTGACGACCTGAGCTCGGAAGCGGCCGATAAAACGGTTCATAGCATCGCTCATGGCGTGATCAAATTGGAGGAGCTGTCACCCGACTATGGCGCTCAGCGGCGCCGACTCAAGGTCTCGAAGTACCGCGGCCGGGCTTTTCGCGGCGGATATCACGATTTCGCGATCCGAGCAGGAGGCGTTTCGGTATTTCCGCGTCTCGTCGCCGCGGAGCACCGCAGGAGGCTTGCGCGCATCAACGTCAGTAGCGGCGTGGCGGAGCTCGATGCGCTGCTTGGCGGCGGCGTCGAGCAGGGCTCCAGCACGTTGATCCTTGGGCCGGCCGGAGCGGGAAAATCCACTTTCGCGCTGCAGTTCGCCTGTGCGGCACTCAAGCGTGGCGAGAAAGCGGCGTTGTTCATCTTCGACGAAGAGCTCGGCTTGCTGCTCGATCGCACCCAGAAAATGGGGTTCGACTTCGAGGGCGCCTCCGAGGCTGGCAATCTTCACCTCGAACAAATCGATGCGGCCGAGTTGTCTCCCGGCGAGTTTGTCCAGCGGGTCCGTGCCGTCGTGGACGATGCGCAAGTGAAAACAGTGGTGATCGACAGTCTCAACGGTTATCAGGCGGCCATGCCGGAGGAAAACGCGCTCGTCCTTCATATTCACGAGTTGCTGCAGTATTTGAATCGACGGGGCGCGACGACTTTTTTGACGGTCGCTCAGCACGGTTTGGTCGGCGACATGAGGGCTCCCGTGGAAGTCACCTACCTTGCGGACACGGTCATTCTTCTGCGCTACTTCGAGGCGGTCGGCCGTGTTCGACGTGCCGTGTCCGTCATCAAGAAGCGCACGGGGCGCCACGAAGAAACGATCCGTGAGTTTCGCGTCGGCCAGACGGGGCTGACGGTGGGGGCACCCCTCGACGACTTCCAAGGGGTGCTGCACGGCGTGCCGACTTTTGTCGGAACGACCGGACCGCTGCTCAAGTCCGTCGTCACCAGCAATGACAACGCCAACTCAAAGTGATGGCAGGGCGTTGATCCTGGCGCCGCACGGGCGTGATGCCGCGATCGCGGCTGCTCTGTTGCAGCAGTCGGGGATCGAGTCGATCGTATGCAGGGATCTCGCGCATCTTTCTGCGCTGCTGGGTGACGAAGTCTTTTGCGCTGTCGTGACCGAGGAGGCGCTGCGCGATGCAGACTTGGGCGTGGCGACGGCCTGGGTGGCGAGGCAGCCGCCATGGTCGGACCTTCCGTTTATCGTGCTCACGCAGCGCGGCGGCCTTTCCGGTCGAATCGCCGACGCGCAAAGCCTCTCCGAAGCGCTCGGCAACGTCATCTTTTTGGAACGCCCCTTTCATCCGATGACGTTCGTCAGCGTGGTACAGAACGCGCGACGGGGCCGTTACCGGCAATATGAAGCCCGTTCCCGCATGGAGGAGTTGCACGAAGGCGAGGCGCGACTGCGGACGGCGCTGACCGCCGGCCAACTTGGCCCATGGGAACTCGAGCTATCGACGTTCGAGTTGAGCGCGTCCAAGCCCTTCAAGGCGGTCTTTGGCCGGCCGGCAGGTGAGTCGTTCACCTTTCAGGATTTCGAAGCGAGCATCTATTCCGACGATCGGGATCGGTTGCGCGAGGCCGTGCGTTCGAGCGTCGAGGGCGGTGACTTTGCCATCGAATGCCGCAATTGGTGGCCGGACGGCACGCTCCATTGGGCCGAGCTTCGCGCCCGGCACGTGCGTAACAGAATGCGGCTCGTCGGGGTGTCTTCCGATATTACCGTGCGGAAGACCGCTGAAGAGGGGCTGCGACACCTCAATGAGACGCTCGAGGCGAAGGTGGTCGAGCGTACCGCTCAGCTCGAGCGTGCACATGAAGCGGTGCTCGAGGAAATGCGGCAGCGCGAGCGCACCGAAGAGGCGCTGCGTCAGGTTCAAAAAATGGAGATGATCGGGCAGTTGACGGGCGGCGTGGCACACGACTTCAACAACCTGCTCATGGCGGTCATGGGCAACCTCGAGCTGTTGCGCAAGCAAGCCTCGAACGAAAGGATCGTGCGACTGATCGACGGCGCGCTTCGGGGTGCGCAGCGCGGCGCATCGTTGACGCAGCGTCTACTTGCATTCACGCGACAGCAAGACCTCAGGATCGAACCCACTCACTTGTCACATCTCGTTCGCGGAATGATGGATCTGCTGGAGCGCTCGGTTGGGGCGAGCATCGAACTGAGGTTTGCATTGCCTGATGAGCTGCCGCTCACGCTCGCGGATGCCAACCAGATAGAGCTTGCGGTTCTCAATCTCGTGGTCAATGCGCGCGACGCCATGCCCGATGGCGGGGCGGTCTCGATCGCCGTCGACGCGGTTCGCTCGTCGAAATGCGCAGATCTCGAGGGCGGAGACTATGTGCGCATCACCGTCAGCGATACAGGGCAAGGAATGGATCCCGCGACGCTCTCGCGGGCCACGGAGCCTTTCTTTACGACGAAGGAAGTCGGCAAGGGAACGGGCCTTGGCCTCTCCATGATTCACGGATTGGCTCTCCAATTGAATGGCGCACTGCGGCTTAGTAGTGTCGCTGGCCGCGGCACGCAGGCCGAGTTATGGCTGCCCGTGACTTCGCAGGCACTGTCCGTGCCGGCGACCACGGAATCGGACTCGCCGGGAAGCACGCCGGCCGTCACGGAGAGAGCTACGATTCTGCTCGTCGACGACGATCCCCTGATCTCGACGAGTACCGCGTATCTTCTCGAGGACATGGGGCATGAAGTCATCGAGGTCAACTCGGGCGCCGATGCGCTCAGTGTGCTCGAGCAGGGCCGCAACGTGGATCTCCTCATCACCGACTACGCAATGCCCAAAATGACCGGGGCGCAACTGGCGCGCGCCGCGCGTGAACTGCGCCCCGGCCTCCCCATCCTCATCGCCACCGGATACGCCGATCTGCCGCAGGGGATGAGCATGGACATTCCGCGACTAAGAAAACCGTATCGACAGAAGCAACTCGTCGCGGAAATAGCGAAAGCGCTCTCCAGCGCTCGATCCAACGCATTTGACGCGCGTCAAGAGTCGCCGGGCGGCTAACGGTTACCGTTGAGTCAACGCAACGGGGACGAACGTCAGGCGGGCCGCGCGGACGTTCGATCGGCCGCAGGCGTCGTCATGCCTGGACACAGGGGCGCCAGCTCGCATTCCCGGCAAGCGCCGCGGTCTACGGCCGCCCAATCATTCTTTGAAGATCGCATATGAGCCACTTTCTGGACCGATTGCGCTATTTCACTACGGCAAGGCCGCAGTTCGCCGAGGGTCACGGCGCCGTCACGAACGAGGACAGAAAGTGGGAGGACGGCTATCGCAAGCGATGGCAGCACGACAAGGTCGTGCGCTCGACGCATGGCGTGAACTGCACCGGCTCGTGCTCTTGGAAGGTCTATGTGAAAGGCGGTATCGTCACGTGGGAAACACAGCAGACCGATTATCCGCGCACGCGTCCTGACATGCCGAACCACGAGCCGCGCGGCTGCTCTCGCGGCGCGTCGTATTCGTGGTACCTCTATAGCGCAAATCGGCTCAAGTACCCGCTCGTGCGCAGCGCGCTCGTGAAACTGTGGCGCGAGCGCCGTGAGACACTCGGGCCTGTCGATGCGTGGCGAGCAATCGTCGAGGATCACGAGGCGCGGCGGTCCTACCAGGCCCGGCGCGGCCTTGGAGGCTTCGTGCGGGCGAGCTGGGACGAACTCAATGAAATCGTCGCGGCGGCAAACGTCTATACGATCAAGCGGTATGGTCCCGATCGCATCGTCGGGTTCTCGCCGATTCCTGCCATGTCGATGGTGTCCTATGCGGCCGGCTCGCGTTACCTCTCGCTGATCGGCGGCGTATGCCTGAGCTTTTACGACTGGTACTGCGATCTGCCGCCGGCCTCGCCGCAAACCTGGGGCGAACAGACCGACGTGCCGGAATCGGCGGACTGGTACAACTCGACGTTCATCGTCATGTGGGGCTCGAATGTTCCGCAGACGCGCACCCCGGACGCACATTTTCTCGTCGAGGCGCGTTATCGCGGCACCAAGGTGGTCTCCGTATTTCCCGACTACGCGGAGGGCGCGAAGTTCGGCGATCTCTGGCTGCACCCGAAACAGGGCACCGACGCCGCGCTGGCGCTCGCAATGGGGCACGTCATCCTGAAGGAATTCCACGTCGCCGGAAAGAGCGACTATTTTCTCGACTACTGCAAGCGTTACACGGATATGCCGTGCCTGGTGCGACTCGTGCCGCATGGGGACGGCTATGTACCTGAGCGGATCGTGCGTGCATCCGATTTCGACGACGCGCTCGCCGAGGCGGCGAACCCTGAATGGAAGACCGTCATGATCGACGACACGACTGGCGAATTCGTCGTGCCGGTCGGTTCGGTCGGTTTTCGCTGGGAGCGGCGCGAAGCAGATAAAAAAGGCAAGTGGAATTTGCGCGCCGAAACGTCGAAAGGCGAGGCGTTGAGCCCCCGGTTGTCGTTCGTTTCCACGCACGATGAAGTCGTCGACGTGTTGTTCCCGTATTTCGGCAATCAGCCGCACGCGCATTTCAATCACACGTCGCATGGATCGACACTCTCACGGCGCATCGGCGTGAGACGCGTGGCGACGGCCGGCGGCACGATGCTAGTCGCGACCGTCTACGATCTGTTCGTCGCGAACTACGGCCTCGATCAGGGACTCGGCGGGCGCGACGTCGCAAGTAGCTATGACGACAACGTGCCGTACACGCCGGCGTGGCAGGAAGCCGTCACGGGCGTGAACCGCGCCGATGCGATCTCGGTGGCTCGCCAGTTCGCGGAGAACGCGGAGAAGACGCACGGCAAATCGATGGTGATCATCGGTGCTGGTATCAATCACTGGTACCACATGGACATGTCATACCGCGCGATCATCAACATGCTGATCATGTGCGGTTGCGTCGGCAAGCCTGGCGGCGGCTGGTCGCACTATGTCGGCCAAGAGAAGCTGCGGCCGCAAACGGGTTGGACGGCGCTTGCGTTCGCACTCGATTGGAGCCGTCCGCCGCGCCAAATGAACGCGACGTCGTTCTTCTATGCCCACACGGACCAGTGGCGCTACGATCCGATGGACCCGTCGGCGCTGCTGTCGCCGCTCGCCGACAAAGGGGCCTTTCACGGTGCGCCGATCGACTACAACGTCCGCGCCGAGCGCATGGGCTGGCTGCCGTCGGCGCCCCAACTCGAGCAGAACCCGATCACCGTTGGCGCGAGCCTCGGCAATGCCTCGGCGGCGGGAGCAGAGATCGCGAAGCGGCTCCAATCGGGTGAACTCAAGATGGCCTGCGAGGATCCGGACGCTCCATGCAACTTTCCGCGCAACCTGTTTGTCTGGCGGTCGAATCTGCTTGGATCGTCGGGCAAGGGGCACGAGTACTTCCTCAAGCATTTGCTGGGTACGACGCACGGCGTGCAAGGGGAGGATGCCGGCGAGAACGGCGGCGAACGCACAGAGGAGGTGACGTGGCGTGACGAAGCGCCGCGCGGCAAGCTCGACCTGCTCGTCACGCTCGACTTTCGGATGTCGACGACCTGCATGTATTCGGACATCGTGCTGCCGACCGCGACATGGTACGAGAAGGACGACATGAACACGTCGGACATGCATCCCTTCGTTCATCCGCTGTCCGCGGCCGTCGATCCAGCTTGGCAGTCCAAAACAGACTGGGACATCTTCAAGGGCATCGCGAAGCGATTCTCGGAGCTGAGCGAAGGACATCTCGGGGTCGAGCGCGACGTCGTGCTTGCGCCCATCGCGCACGACACAGCGGGTGAACTCGCGCAACCGTTCGAGGTTCAGGATTGGAAGCGCGGCGAATGCGAGCCGATACCCGGTCGCACGATGCCGTCGGTTGCGGTCGTCGAACGCGACTATCCGAACACGTACCGCCGCTTTAC
>JBCNPL010000068.1:0-9822 GCA_039593375.1 Paraburkholderia sp.
CGTCGAATCGCCCGCGCGATGCTTGGCATCGAACCGGCAGCCTGTGTGGGCCTCGACGTGCTGCGCGAGCGCCTCCGTGCCCATGCTGCGGCACGATTCGGCCCGGCAGAGCGCGACCGTCACACGAGCGGGAGGCGTCGACCGGAAATGATGGTAGTAGGTGATGACGCCGTGCACCTCGGCGCGCGAAAGATTCATCGCACGCGCGAGCGGCGCAACGGCCTCTTTCGGGATGAACCCGACTTCGTCCTGGATGGCGTGCAAGACTGCAAGCAGCGATGCGCCAGGTTTGACATGCCGGCGGACGAGTTCGTCCGGCGCCGCGGCGCTGGGATGTTCCACGTGGGGTCTCCTTTCTGTCCCTGATTCAGGGTACCTGCGTTGCAATATGCACTTGCGGTACATATGGGCTGCAGATATGCTCAGCTTCTTCAGTTGTTCTGCAACAATAGGCGCGTGCTTTTCGATATGCAATAGGAAATCGGACCACATAAATGATCGACATCCGGTGCGTCACTGAACTGATCGTGCGCGATAGCGCGGGCCACGAGGCGAGTCTGACCGATATCGCACCGTTGCTCGCGCTCGTCGATGAGACGGGCAGCATCGCCCAGGCGGCCGAGCAAAGCCGTCTGTCCTACCGCCATGCGTGGGGGCTGTTGCGCTTGTTCGAGGCGCGTCTCGGCGGCGACCTGATCGCGAAGGAGCGCGGCAAGGGCTCGGCGTTGTCGGATCTCGGGCATGCCGTGGTGCGAGCGCAGCGCCTCTGCGCGGAACGGCTCGACGGACCGATGCAGATGCTCGCGGGTGAGATCGCCGAAGAGCTCAACCGTCAACTCGGGCGCGGCAGTGCGATCCGCATCCATGCGTCGCACGGCTACGCGGTGGCGGCGCTCGTGGCCGAACTCGGCGGCCGCGGCGTCGTTTCGGTCGACGTCAAGTATCGCGAGAGCGCCGAGGCGGTCGCGTCGCTCGCGCGCGGGGAGTGCGATTTCGCGGGCTTTCACCTGCCGGTCGGTCCGTTTCGCGAACTCTGCGCCGACATCTACCGGCGCTGGCTCGATCCCCGGCGCCACGTGCTCATTCATCTGACGAAGCGCAAGCAGGGCCTCTTCCTGCAAAAGGGGAATCCGAAGGCGGTACGAGGGCTCGATGATCTTGCGCGCAGCGACGTGCGATTCGTGAATCGGCAGCCCGGCTCGGGCACGCGGCTTCTCATCGACCTCGAATTGCGCCGGGTCGGCGTCGACCCCGAACACATCAACGGCTACGCATCGACGGAATTGACGCACACGGCGATCGCGGCTTTCGTCGCGAGCGGGATGGCCGACGTCGGATTCGGCGTGGCGCCGGCCGCGCATCATTTCGGGCTCGATTTCATCCCCGTCGTCGACGAGGACTATTATTTCGCCTGCGAGCGTGGGCGGCTTTCGTCGGCGCCGCTCGCCGCCGCGCTCGACGTGCTGAAGAGCGACGCGTTCCACGCGAGCGTCTCGCGCCTCGAAGGCTACGACCCCGCCGAGTGCGGCGCGCTCGTCGACATCGCCGGCGGGCTGCGCGGCAATGCACAGGCGGCGGCGTCGCGCTAGCGGCGTCCAGCCGCGGCGACGTTACCGATGTAATACGAATCGATGCACAGCCGAGCGGTTCTGCGTTAGGCTTACGAGTCTCTTTGGTCCAGCCATGCCAGACGCGCCGACGAGGCGCCGCAAGAACCGACATGAAACAGCTCATCAATGCCTGCGCGGCCGCGATCGCGGCCGGCGCGCTGACCGCCGTCGCTTCGCTCGCCTTTGCCCAGAATTCGCCGGGCGTGCCGGGCGGCATTCTGAACGATCAATTCCGCCTACAGCAGCACCCGCAGTTGCAATTCGCGGCGTCGGCGCCGACCAAGAAATACCAGACGCGTCGGTCCGAATTGCGCAAGAAGGGCGATCTCGGAGACCCGGACGGCTGCAATCTCAAGTGCCCCGACGATCAATGAGCGGCGCATGAGGCGATTGCCTAAAAGCCGCGCGGCGTCACGAGATCGGCGGCCCGAAGGTGCGACCGGGCATCGAACGGAATCTTGATCCAGGCAAACACGTTCACGTCCTCATAGCCGGGCGACGCCCGATAGCCGACGCCTGCGCCGACAATGAGGTTCGGTGCCATGAGCACCGCGAGCGACGTCGTGTCTTCGCCGAACACGCCCGACGCGCGGCCCGTGAAGAGCTCGCGCGTGGCGTAGCCGATGCGGCCGCCCGTTTTGAAAAGGAATCGATGGTCTTCGGCGGTCTGCGCGTTGAAAACGAGGCCCGCCTCACGGTTCGATTTGGGACTCCAATAGCCCGCATAGGGGCCGTCGAATCGATTGGCGTCGTAGCGGTATGAGCTGAGTCGAATTTCCGGCCCGGCATTGAGCCAGCTCCATCCTTTCGCCGAGAAGTCGCGCGTGAGCGCGAGACTCGCCGCGTAGAACGGGTTGAATGCGGTGTTCGTCGCCGTGACGGCGCCGCCTCCCAGCGTTTCGCCGACGTACCACGCCGTTCGCCCGATGGGCTCCCTTGCGGCGATTTCAAGCGAAGACGAGACGGCCGGGCCGGATCCCGACGGGCTGCCTTCGTAGGCGCGCAACGAATCGTAAATGCTGTCGCGCGTGGCGGTGAGCCGCACGAACGATTGCTCGTTCTCGGCGACTCGCCCGTATTGGATCTTGCCGAGCACCTGAGTCGGACCGTGGCCCGGTGTCTCGATCGCCGCGCCGGCGACGAGCTCGCCTTCGTCCCAGTCGGTGCGCGCCGCGGCGGCAAACAGCTTGCCCCAGGCACGGTGTTGGCCATCGTCGAGCCTCAGTACCGCGGCATCGAGACGCAATGACAGCGACGGGGTCGGCAACAGCGTCGCGGACAACTGCGGGATCGTCCAGACGGTCAGCTTGTCCTGCCCCTGCGTTCCCGATTTTCGGTCCAGCGAGAACAGCGACTGCAACGCCGCTTCGTGCCCCTCGATAGGGTGGCCCGCGAGCGAGCGGGCTCGAGCGTCGAGACCGAGGCGCTCGTCGTGCTCGGCAAGCATCTGGCGGGCGGCGACGGGCGCGCGCGAGCCGTTTTCGGCGACAAGCGCATCGAGCGCCGCATAGTCGTGGGCGGCGGCGGACGAGAAGGCCAGGCCCTGCGCGTACTCGTCGTTCTCGGGCGCCTCTCGGTGAAGCGTGCGGAAGATTTCCTCGGCTTGCATGGGGCGTTTGCTCGCGAGCATCGCCCAGCCAATCATCGAGCGCGTCGCGGCATCGCGTGCCCCGCCCGTTTCGTCGATGAGTTTCAGCGCGGCATCGACCTCGGCCGGATCGCCCGACGCCTTTGCGCGCTCGAGCGCAATTTGCGCGTGCAAGCGCCGGCCCTGCGGCGTCGTCAAGGCGCGCGATTCGGCTTCGGCTTCGTCGAGCCGGCCTTGATGCATCAGCGCCAGAGCGAGGCCGAAGTGCGCCGGTGCCGGGTCTTTCGCGCTTTTCAGCGCCTCGCGGAAAAGGCGCTCGGCCGTTGCATCGTCGCGTGTTTTCTCTTCGAGCCAACCGGACGTCTCGAGCGCGGCGGCGTCGAGCGCGACCGAGCGATCGGCCCGCAACGCGCGCGAGTAGGCGAGAGCGTCTTCGTAGCGGCCCGCCGTATTCGCCGCATACATGCGCTGCAGTTCGATGTCGGTGCGGATCTTGTGCAGGGTCGGCAACTCGAACGCGGGGTCGGCGAGCAGGCGGTCGACATATGCTGCTGGAAGCGCGTTGGCCGCTTTCCATGCGGTGCCCTCGAGCTCGGGCCCGGCGGGGCAGGTATGCAGGAGCTGGAGGTAGGTCGCGTAAGCCTGCTCGGGATGGCCCGTTCCGGCGAAGCGCTCCGCGCGATCCCATTTCGCCGGCAGGCTCATGCAGCCGGGCGATTCGGCCGTCGGTAAGGCGCGGGTGCGCGGCCGCCCTGTCGTTCTTGCCTCGTGCTTGTGGTCGACATTGCGACGCGTACCGACGTCGGCGGCGGGCTCGGCGAGCTTGACGGAATTTTGTGCCGCTGGCGTGTTGCCCCAAGCACCTTCCGCCGGTACGGTTTGGCGCTGCGTCTGCGGCGTCCGAGGCGACGCCGGCGACGCTGGCGTCGATTCCGCTCCCGCGGCGTTGTGCGCGGCAAGAAGAGCACCGAAAGCGGTGACCGCGAGCGCGCGCTTCATGGTTCTCGCCCGGACTGTGGATCGGGGAAGGAGGGCTTGCCGGCTGCCGCGAGCCGCTCGGCGACCTGAGCCTTCAACGCGGCATTGACAAAGAGGAAGCTGGCGAAAAGCAGTGCCGTCAGAATCGACCAGAAGACCACCGGATCGGCGAGAAAGAGCCGGATCTCGGCAATGGGCGAGCGCCTCGCGATCGCGAGCGGGATGGCGGAGTCCGCGCGCGTATCGAAGAGCGCGGCGCGCTGCGTGAAGAGCGACCAAACGTCCGGCCGACGCAGCATGTCGACCGCGCTGCTCACGGCGGCATCGGTGATTCCGAGCAGCGCGATCTGCGATGCGGGGCCGTTGCGGCCGGGAACCGACACAGCCTGACCGGGTTGCAGCGGCGCATAGGCAGGCAGTTCGCGACGTAGCCGCGGCGATAGCGCGGAGTCTTGCCCGAAAAAATAGTTTGCCCCGCTCGCGTCGACGGAGAAACGGATGGCGAAGTCCGCGACGGCGTTCGTTGCGTGGGCATGCAGCGCGGCGAAATTGAGCGCCGCTCGCATAAGCGCGGGGTCCGCCTCGGCCAGCGTCATCGTCATGCGGGTCGCCGGCGTTCGAATGGCCGTCGTGCCATTGAGTGTCATTGCGGCAGCGGCCGGAAGCGATGCGCTCGTATCGGCGAACGCCTGCGCCGCTCTAAGACAGTCGGCGTCCGTGTTTCCGGAAAGAACGACGATGACTGACTTGCCCGCGCGGGCGGAATAGATGCCGAGGAACGGGCCGTTGACGGTGCTCGCCACCGATTCGGGCAGCAGGTCGGACAGCGCGCTGCGCGTGCCGACGAGCAGCATGTCGGCCCCGTCCTCATCTTCTTCCCGAACGCCCCACGAAGCGGGGTCGCGAGGCCAGTCGACGAGCTTCCTGTCGCTGCGATACTCGACTGCGACGTCGACGTCGCGCATACGCGCGGCGATGCCTTCGACGGCGAGTGCGGCCGCCCGCAGTCGCTCAGGCGGTATCGCGCCGCGCCCCATGTCCACCGTGATGGTGCGCGGCAGCCAGGAGCGCATGTCGAATGCAAGCGCCAATTGCGCCAGCGTGGGCGCGGAATTGGGGCGAAGGCCCGAGAAATCGAGCGTGACCGAGGATCGAGCGTCGTTCATCGGGGCCGCGCGCGTGCTCGCTTCGTCGCCGGTTATCTTCGCCGTGCGCGACACGAGGGCCACCTGGATGCTGTTGATGCCGGGCACGAAAGCCCGCGGCGGGAGGGCGAGCGTTGTGCCGGCCGCTCCGGCGTCGGGGGCGGCATCCGCATTGGCCTCGGCTGCGCGAACGCCGTTGACCCATACGACGTACTTCGAGTCCGCGGGCGGCGGATGGGCAGGTACCAAGTCGAGGCGCACGCCGCTCAGCGCTTCGCGGGGCGCGAGTTCGACGATGAGCGCGTGCGCGGCAGCAGCGGCGCCGCCGGTGGCTCGAAGCGCCGAGAATGGCCGCGTCGCCGTCTGTCCGCGGGCGGACGCCGCCACCACGCAAAGCAGGCACGCGGCGACGACATGGGCCCATCGTTTAGCCATGGAAGACCTTTCGGCCCACATGGCGGGCATGCGCATGGGCGCCCTTCACCGAGAGGGCGAGCATGCCGATGAAGGACCTGAGGAAGTTCGCCGGCGCCTCGCGCTGGTTCCACTGGCGCACCCATCGTTCGCTGTCGCCGTAAGCCAGCACGACGGCGGCGCGTTCCTCCTCGGCCGATTGCGGCGTATAGAGGCCGACGTACTCTCCTCGCGCGCTATCGACGGCGCTGATGACGCGCGCGTTCAGCAGTCGGTCGCGGAACTTGAGCGCGAAGCGCTCTAGCGGTAACGGCTCGTGCAGCCGTATGCGCAGCCCGAGTTCGTTGGCATCGACGAGCACCGCTTCTCGTTCGCCGAACGGACCGACCAGCGTCACCGGGTCTCCCATGACGATGCGCGGTCGCGCGCGACGCTGCGCCTTTTCGAAGAGGGCGCCGAGCGCGCCGAAGCTCAGAAAAAGATTGAAGGCGATCCATACGATGGCTGCGACGAGGATCGCGCGCGATTCGGGCTCGAGCGCCAGCCGAACGCCGCCCCATATGAGGCCGACCAGTGAGCCGGCGAAGATGACGTAGAACGGCAATCGGAATTCGCTGATGAAGTCGACGTCGCTTTTTTCTCCTTTCGGAGTCACGTGAAATATCGGCGAATTGGGTCGCAACAGTGCCGAGACCAAGGCGGGAAGGATGTAGAACGCTTGTATCGTTTCGTATAGTTCGGACGAGAAGATGCGCCTGAAGCGACCGTTCAATCGCTCGGCGGTCAAGACGGCCGCTACGAGATAGGGCAGCGTGTAGCCGACGAGGTTGTTCGCTCCGCCCGGATAGATCTGCAGCTTGAAGACGATGCTGACGATCGGCGCGACGAACGTGACGAGGCGCGCGAACGGGAAAAACCAGAAAAGACCGACGGAGGAGTAGGCGACCCGCTGCGTCAGCGAAAGGCCGCGGACGAACCACGGATTTTGCTTCATCAGGATCTGCATCATGCCGACGCCCCAGCGGATACGCTGAACGAGGAAGCCGGAGATCGTCTCCGGCTGCAGACCCGCCACCATCGGTCGACTCAGATAGGCGGAACGCCATCCGCGCTGATGCAGCTTGATGGAGGTCGAGGCGTCCTCCGTGATCGAATCCGTCGAGAATCCGCCGATTCCCTCCATCGCGGCACGCCGTACGACCGCGCCGGAGCCGCAGCAAAAAGACGCATTCCAGGTATCCAGGCCCTTTTGCACCACTCGATAGAAGAGGTCGTTCTCGGCCGGTGTCCGACTGAACAAGCCGAGATTCCTTTCCACCGGATCCGGGTTCGTGAAGAAGTGAGGTGTTTGCACGAGGGCGATTTTCGGATCGGCGAGAAAGAAGCCGACGGTGGCGCGAAGGAAGTCGCGGGTCGGCACATGATCGGCATCGAGAACGGCGATCAGATCGCCCGACGTATTGCGCATCGCCTCGTTCAGATTGCCGCTTTTCGCGTGCGCATTCGATTCCCGCGTCAAGTAGACGGCGCCGTGACGTGCCGAGAGCGTCCTCAGCCGCTCGGCGCGTTCGGCGAGTTCCCTCCTTTGCTCGGCGCGTTGCGCCGTCCTCGAGCGCGGAAAGCCGTCGTCGAGCACGAAGACGCGGAATCGTTCCTTCGGATAATCGATTTCCACGGCGCCGCAGACGGTTGGCGCGACGACGGAAAGCGGTTCCGAATAGGTGGGGATGTAGACGTCGACGAAAGGGAGCGAGCGCGGATCGTCAGGCAGCGGGAGCGGCCGCCGCTCGAGCGGCCGGACGCTCACGAAGTAGTTGAGCAGAGCGACTCCCATGCAGTAGAGCTCGGCCGCGAGCAATGCTGCCGCGAGGATGCTCGACGGCAGTCCGCCATGAATCGGAAAGGACTCGAACCGCCAGGCCATGTAGCGCGTGATCAGAAAGCCGCTGAAGGCGAGCAGCAGAGGCCGCAAGAGTGGCGTCTGCACGGAAACGAGGATCGCGAAGAGGGCCAGGAAGCCGAACGCGTTCGCGATCGGATGCGGCAAGCCGACCGAGAGCACCGCGAGCGCGGCGAGGCCCGCCACCGAAAGCACGGCCATCAGCTTGTGGACGTTGCGCGGCATGTTCGACTTCTCATGGGGTTGATCGAACCCGGATAATCGGCAGCAATAATATGAGAATAGTAAGAAAATCGCGCCACCGCTACATGGCGGCCGAGGCGCCGGTATTCATTTCCGATTACGGATTGCCATGGTACGCGAACGTGTGGGGCCGTCGAGCGGTCCGGCTTGCGAGATCGGAATTCGTGGTTATACTAAAAAATCGGATGAAACCGACCCCGATTAAAACCGAACGCCGCGTGAAGGAAGCGGTTTAGCGCGACTCGACACCAACAACGAGAGGAGGGTATGCATGGCGACACCGAACGAGCAGCGTGAGGCGCTGACGTTGATGCATCAGATGGGCCTCAACGAAAGTGCCATCGAGCGGCGCAAGAGGATCGTCGGTCTCGAGCCTGCCGACCTGACACGGATCGCGGCAATCAGGGAACCGGTCATCCGCCGGCTCGACGACTACGCGGACATCTTCTTCGATCATCTCGCGAGCCTCGATGAAGCGCGGCCGCTGGTCCAAAACCATGCGCTTGCCGACAAGGCGAAACGACTGAAAAAAGATCACTTGCGTGCCATGGTGTCGGGCGACTATGGCTCGATCTATGTCGAGCAGCGCCTCGAGCTCGGATTGCTCTATGCGGCGGCCGGCCTCGACACCCGCCTTTTCCTCGGGGCGTTCCATCATCTGTTGCGCAACATCGGCACCGACGTCGTCAAGCAATCGGGGCACGCGGCCTTCGACGCATTCGAGAGCTACATGTCGCTCAAGAAGCTCGCTTTCTTCGACATCGGCCTCATCGTCGACGTGCTCGTCTTCGAGCGCGAGCGCGTCATTCGCCAGCAGCAGGAGGCGATACGCGAGCTCTCGACACCCGTGCTTCAATTGCGCGAGCGCCTGCTGCTGTTGCCGATCATCGGCGTCATCGATACTTATCGCGCCCGGCTCATCACGGAAAGCCTGCTGGAAGCGATACGGGCCGCTCGCGCCCGTGTCGTGGTCATGGATATCACGGGAGTCGCGACAATCGATTCGCGCGTGGCCAACCACATCATGCAAACAGTCGCCGCGGCGCGCCTCATGGGGGCTCAAGTCATCGTGACCGGTATCAGCGCCCCTGTGGCTCAGTCGCTCGTCGCGCTCGGCATCGAGCTCGGCAGGCTCGACACGGTCGGCGATCTTCAAGGCGGCATCGAGCTCGCCGAGCGGGCGCTCGGCTATCGGGTGGCGCGGGCGGACGTCACCGACCTCGTCGATGGCCGCATGAACGGGGTGAGCTGACGCCGTGTCCGTTCCCATTCTCAAACAAGGCGATGTACTCATCGCATCGATCCAGTCCGCGCTGTCGGATCAGGATCTCATCGACCTTCGCGATGCGTTCGCGGAACGGATCGGGCGCTTTCGGATCAAGGGCGTGCTCATCGACGTGACGGCGCTCGACGTGCTCGATTCGTTCGCGACGCGCACGCTGCGAGGGATCGCCTATGTCGCGAAGCTGCGCGGCGCCACGACGGTCGTCGCCGGCATTCAGCCCGATGTGGCTTTCGCGATGGTGCAACTGGGGCTTTCGCTCGACGGCGTCGTCACCGCGCTCGATCTCGAAGAGGGGCTCGCGCATCTCGGCGGCCAAGCGAGGGGAGGCCGCCGCCATGACGGATGAAGTGCGCGTCCCGATCGAGCGCGAGGCCGATATCGTCACGGCTCGCCAGAAGGGCCGCGAGCTCGCCGCCGCGACGGGTTTTTCGACGACGGACCAGACGATCATCGCGCTCGCGATTTCGGAGATGGCCCGAAACATCGTCTCCTATGCAAGAAGCGGCGAGATCGTGCTGTGCCGTCTCGACGACGGGGCGCGCAAGGGGATTCAGATTGTCGCCCAGGACGAAGGGCCGGGCATTCCCGACACCGAGCTCGCCATGCGCGACGGCTATTCGACGGGGCGGAGTCTCGGCGTCGGCCTGCCCGGCACGAAG
>JBCNPL010000069.1:0-9809 GCA_039593375.1 Paraburkholderia sp.
GCGCACTGATCGCCTGTCACAGCGTTGTGCACGCCGAGCGCTTGGTTGCCGGTGAACATGGCGGCCCGGCCCTGACTGTCGATCACCGTCACCTGCCGGTACTCGCTCCATTCGGTCGCGCCGAGCGCCCGCTCGAGCGCGGCATCGGGCGTGATCTTCTCGTGCTCGAGCAAATCGAGAATCCGCGGACCGAGCGAGGGCAGCGTGACATTCTGCGTCGCCACGGCGCCGACGCCCGCGCGCGCCCACGGACACCGGGCGCCCACCGAAATGCTCGACGAGCTGATGGCGACGCCGAGTTGGCCGGTTTGCCGGCAACGTCCGACAATCGAGAAAGTCATAGGCGGCTCCTTACACCTGAGCGGGGTTCCAGTTGTCCGGAATCACCGCGATAACGTCGATTTCCATCAGCCACTGCGGCTGGCCAAGCGCGCTGACGACGAGGCCTGTCGAAATCGGATAAACCCCTTTCAGCCACTTGCCGACTTCCTGATACACCGGCTCGCGATAGCGCGGGTCGATGATGTAGGTCGTCGTCTTGACGATGTGCGAGAGGTCGCTGCCCGCTTCCTCGAGCAACTGCTTGACGTTTTTCATCGCCTGCTCGGCTTGCGCGCGTGGATCGCCGAGGCCGACCAGGTTGCCGTCGAAATCCGTGCCGACCTGGCCACGGACATAAACCGTATTGCCTGCGCGGACAGCCTGGCAAAGATCGTTGTCGAGCGACTGGGTCGGGTAGGTATCCCTCGTATTGAACATACGGATGCGAGTGTGCGTAGGCATCAATTCACTCCTATTTCGTTGATTCTTTGCGCGCGAGCCGCGCCGTCCTGGCACGTGGTACCGCTCGGATCGTCTGTGGGCGCTCGGCGCGAGTCCTGCTGACGCTGCGCCGCGTCGCGATACGCGAGATATTTGCGCTGAGTCGCGATGTGATCGGCAATGCGCTTGGCGTCGTGCCAAACGCCCCAGATGAACGACGACCCCCGATGCGAGAGCCACGGCAAGCCGAGAAAATACAAGCCGGGCTCCTTCGATACGCCACGCTGATGCCGCGGCTTGCCCTTTTCATCGAACGCGTTCACATGCAGCCAGCCGAAATCGACCGAATAACCGGTGGCCCAGATGATCGTGTTGACGCCCGCTTTTGCCAGATCGAGGCTGGAGAGGGGATGCGTCACGCATTCCGGGTCGGGCGGAACGAGGCGCGCTTGCGGGTCGTCCGGCAGGTCGATGCCGTTGCGCACGACATAGGCGTCGGCAGCGTCGAGCAGCGACATCAGGTTATCGTCGCCACGCTTGAGATTGGCCGCCAGGTCCCCTTCGAACGACGCCACGCCGCGGTCGAACGATTTCGTCGTACCGACGAGCGTCATCCCCTGATGCGCGAGCCGGCGGAAATCGATGGTTTGGCCACCGTATGCGCCGCTCACGGCGATGGTCACGTGTTCGCGTCCCGGGCCGGCCGCTTCCTTGTCCCATTCGCCGAGCACGCCGAGCCACCAGCAGAAATCGCGATTGCGATAAGCGCGCGGCGGACGGTCGTGCGCACCGACCGACAGGTAGACCTTCCGACCGACGCGTAGCAGTTCGTCCGCGATCTGCACCCCCGAGGAGCCGGCGCCGACCACGAGCACCGCGCCCTCGGGCAATTGCTCGGGATTGCGATAGTCGGCGGAATGAAGCTGTTCGAGACTCGCGTCGTGCGGCGCGATCGGTGGAATGACAGGACGCTGGAACGGTCCGGTCGCGACGACCACGCGATTGGCCTCGAGCGTGCCGTCCGATGTTTCGACGGTGAAGCCCGGCCGGCCCGCCTGGCGGACGACGCTCGTCACTTCGACGCCGGTGCGGATCGGCGCATCGAACTTGCGCGCATAGGCCTCGAAGTATTCGGCGACCTGGTCCTTCGTCGCGAACGCGTCGGGATCGAGTCCTTCGAATTCCATGCCGGGAAAGCGGTCGTGCCAGGCCGGGCCGTTGGCGACGAGCGAATCCCAGCGGCAGGAACGCCAGCGTTCGGCGATGCGGTCGCGCTCCAGCACGAGGTGCGGCACGCCCAGTCGGGTCAGGTGTTCGCTCATTGCGATGCCGGCCTGACCGGCACCGACGATGAGCGTATCGATCGACGATTGTTCAGCCGTCATGGCTGTCTCCTTCCGAAAAGCAGTCCGAGTCTGATTCGTCGTTCATGGCGCAACCCGCTATCGAGGTGCGCTCGACGGACGCCTCGCTCGAGCTCGCGGCAGCGCGTCACGGCGTGCCCGGTCGCGTTCCGACAGAATGTACGCGCCGTAGTGGATACGGAAAAATATATTTAAAAAATGCTTTGCATCGCTTTAGCCTATGCAGACGGGCGATCGGCGAGCGACAATCGGACTCGGCAAGGCCAGGAGAAACGAATGGACGGCAATTCGGTACGCTACTCGTTGCGTCAGCTACGGTACTTCGTCGTCACGGCGGAGACGCTTTCTTTCACCGCCGCGGCAAGACGGCTGCATATTTCCCAACCGTCCATTTCGACGGCGCTCGCCGATCTCGAGGAATCGTTCGGCGTGCAGCTTTTCGTCCGCCACCACGCGAGCGGCCTGTCGCTCACGCAACCGGGCCGCGACCTGCTCGGCCACGCGCGCAATCTGCTGAAGAACGCCGAAGAGCTGCAATTGGCCGCGAAGGAAATGGACGGCGGGATGTCCGGCTCGATCTCGCTCGGCTGCATGGTGTCGCTCGCCCCGCCGTTGATGCCCGGCATCATCAGCCGCTTCGTGCACGACCACTCGGCGATCACCTTCCGTACTGTCGAAGGCCATCAGGACACCCTGTTGAACGGCCTGCGCGACGGCTCGCTCGATATCGCGCTCACGTACAGCCTCGATATCAGCGACGGCATCGCGTTTACCCCACTTCTTTCGCTGCCGCCCTATGCAATCCTGCCGAGGACGCACCGGCTCGCACGGGCGCGCAAGGTGTCGCTGGCGGATCTGCTCTCGGAGCCTTACGTGATGCTGGACCTTCCCCATAGCCGGGAGTACTTCTCGGCGCTGTTCGACGCGGTCGGCAGCCGCCCGACCGCGGCCTTCCGTTCGTCGCAGCCCGAGGTGGTGCGGGGCATGGTGGCCAACGGGTTGGGGTACAGCATACTCAACTTCCCGCTCAAGTCGAGCCGGACCGTCGACGGTGAAGACTTCGTGATTAAGCGCTTCAAGGAGAACGTGAATGCGACGAACCTCGGCATTGCCCTACCGAGCGCCGTCAAGCCGCGCGAGGTCGTCAAGCGCTTCGCGGCGTTTTGCGAAACCTACATCCGCCGGCTGCATATCTGACAGGCGCGGGGGCGTGGTATAGGCTATGGCTATTCAGTGCATCCAAAAACAATATTTTACCTAGTAATTTGGATTGTTAGATTGGTGCTCATCGCATGCATGCACCGATACGGAGGCCCGCATGGCAGCCATTCTTCATTCGACGGACGCTGGATTCGACCTCGTCCGCGCTCTGCGCGAGGCCTGCGAGCGCCCGTTCGAAGATGCCCATGCCATGCCGCCCGCGGTCTATACGTCCGAAGCGTTTCTGGCGCTCGAGCAGCGCGATCTGTTTTGCCATGAGTGGCTGTGCGTCGGCCGGGCGAGCACGCTCGCGGAGTGCGGCGATTACCTGACGGCGCGGATCGGTGACCAGCCGGTGGCCGTGTTGCGCGATACGGACGGCCGCTTGCGCGCGTTCTCGAATGTCTGCCTGCATCGGATGTCGGTGTTGCTCGAGGGGCGCGGCAACGTGCGCCGCATCGTATGCCCGTATCACGCGTGGAATTACACGCTCGACGGCAAGTTGGCGGGCGCGCCGTTGCTGGACCGGCAGCCGGGTTTCTGCAAGGAGCAGTATGCGTTGCCGGCGGTGCGCTGCGAGACTTGGCAAGGCTGGGTCTACGTCACGCTCGACGATGACGCACCGCCGGTCGCCGCGCGGCTTGCCGAGTTGGCCGCGCTGATCGAGCCATACGGCATGGGCGATTACGTCGAGACATTCCATGAAGAGCACGTGTGGGATACCAACTGGAAAATCCTCGCCGAAAACTTCATGGAGAGCTATCACCTGCCGATGCTGCATCGCGCCACGGTTGGCCCGCACTCGAGGCTGGAAGAGATGGAATGTCCGCCGGGCCATGCGGCATTCAACTATCACTGGATCACCAAGGAGGCATCGCTGCCGATCGGCAACGCGCATCCGGCCAACGAGCGTCTGCAAGGTCATTGGCGCCGCACCACCGCGCTGCTCGCGATCTATCCGACGCACCTTGTCACGCTGACGCCGGGCTACTTCTGGTATCTGATTCTGCAACCGATGGGCGTCGGGAAGGTGCACATCGGTTTCGGCGGCGGGCTCGCGCCGGAATTCATCGACGATCCGAAAGCCCCCGATTACATGGCCACGTTGAAGACGCTGCTCGACGCAGTGAACGCGGAGGACCGGCGCGGCGTCGAGGCAGTGTTTCGCGGCGTGCACGCGCCGCTCGCAAGGCCCGGCCACTTGAGCCCGCTCGAGCGGCCGAATTACGACTTCGCGCGTTACCTCGCGAGTCGCCTCGGCGCAGGATGACGACGTCGCCGCGCATGGACAGCCAACCAACCGCCGACCTTCTCATGTCAAGTCAACCGTTCATTTCCTTCTCGGACGTCAGCAAGTCGTACGACGGTGTCTCGAACGTGGTCGAAGGCCTCGACCTCGATGTTGCGCGAGGCGAATTCGTGTCGCTGCTCGGGCCGTCCGGTTCAGGCAAAACCACGACGTTGATGATGCTCGCGGGGTTCGAATCGCCCACGCGCGGCGAAATTCGTCTCGCCGGAAAACGTCTGGACAACAAGCCGCCGCATCAGCGCGACATCGGCATGGTCTTCCAGAACTATGCGCTGTTCCCGCACATGACGATCGCCGAGAACGTGGCGTTTCCGCTGTCCGTGCGCAAAATCAGCCGCGGCGAACAGAAAACGCGCGTCCTGCGCGCGCTGGAGATGGTCGAGCTGTCGCATCTGGCGGGACGGCGTCCGGCGCAACTGTCGGGTGGCCAGCAGCAGCGGGTCGCGCTTGCTCGCGCGCTCGTCTTCGAGCCGAGCGTGGTCCTGATGGACGAACCGCTCGGTGCGCTCGACAAGCGGCTGCGGGAGACCATGCAGTACGAAATCATGCGGCTTCATCGTGAACTGTCGCTCACGATCGTCTATGTGACGCACGACCAGAACGAAGCATTGACGATGTCGGATCGGGTCGCGGTGTTCTCCGATGGACGCATCCAGCAGGCCGCCACGCCGACCGAGCTTTATGAGAACGCGGCTAACGCGTTCGTGGCGAATTTCGTCGGCGAGAACAATGGATTGACCGGACGCGTGCTTGCCGGCGACGGTGAATGGGCCGCCATGCAGCTCAGCGACGGCAGCACGGTGTACGGCCGCGTGGGCGCGGGGCTCGCGGCCGGCGATACGGCGATGCTCGCGCTGCGTCCCGAGCGCGCGCACATCGCGGCGACATCCGAAGCCGAGCAGGAAGCGGCGCGAGAGAACATGAATATCGTGCACGCGCTCGTGGAAGAGCTCGTTTATTGCGGCGACCATCGGCGCGTGCATCTGAAGCTCGGCCATGGCGAAACCGTGGTGGTCAAGGTGCCGAATACGGAGCGCCACGATCTGCCCGCGCTCGGCAGTCAGACCGCCGTTACCTGGCGCCGTGACGACTGCAAGGTACTACCCGCCGCCGCGGCAACGCCGCGCGCCGCCGCGTCGTCCGATGGCGCCGACTATGCCGCCGCATCCCCTTCCTCGTCCGCACCGCCACTCATCGCAGGAGTCAACTAGAAATGAAAACGAACCTCTCGTCCTTCAGGACCACCCTCGCAGCCTGCGCACTGGGCATGTTCGCCGCAGCTACCGCCCATGCGGCCGATACGATTTCCGTCGTGACCTTCGGCGGCGCTTATGAAGCCGCCGCGAAAAAGGCCTGGTTCGAGCCATTCACCGCGAAGACCGGCGACCAATTCGCGACCGAATCGTACGACGGCGGCCTCGCCAAGCTGCAGGCGATGGAACAGGCGAAAAACCCGACATGGGATCTGATCGACCTGGAAACCAATGATGCGATCACCGCGTGCGACGAAGGCCTGATCGCGAAGTTCGACAAGAAGTTGCTCGGCAACACGAGCGACTTCCTGCCGGGCTCGATCAGCGACTGCGCGGTCGCGGCCATGGTGTGGTCGACAGTGTATGCGTACGACGCCAGCAAGCTGAAGACCGCACCGACCACGATCAACGACTTCTTCGATTTGAAGAAATTTCCCGGCAAGCGCGGTATGCGCAAGTCGCCGAAGGTGGCCATGGAGTGGGCGCTGATCGCGGACGGCGTCGCGCCGAAGGATGTCTACAAGGTACTGGCCACGCCTGCCGGCGTCGATCGTGCGTTCAAGAAACTCGATACGATCAAGTCGAGCATCGTCTGGTGGGATGCGGGTGCGCAGGCTCCGCAGCTTCTTGCCGACGGCGCGGTCGTGATGACGCAGGCTTATAACGGCCGCATCGATAACGCGGTACATCAGGACAAGAAGCCGTTCAAGATCGTCTGGGATGCGCAGGTGTACGACTACGAATGGTGGGCGGTGGTCAACGGGGCAAAGCATGCCGATGCGGCGCAGAAGTTCATCGTGTCCGCCTCCACACCCGAGGCCTATGCCGACCTGTCGAAGTACATCGCCTATGCGCCGCCGCGCAAGAATGCCATTCCGCTCATCGACAAGGCCCGCCTCAATGATCTGCCGACGGCGCCGAGCAACTTCAAGCGTCCGCTGCAAATCGACGCAACGTTCTGGGCCGACAACGCCGATGCAATCAACAAGCGCTTCCAGAACTGGCTGACGCAGTAACGACCGCTCCATCATTCATCGTCGGAGAGATTGAAACGATGAACACGCCGCTGCCCGCCGCGGTTCCTTACGATCGCGGTCCGCATGCCGCGGACCGCGAATCGTTCCGCGCCGCGCGCCGCAAGGCGGCGGCGCGCGCGCTGCTGCTGGCCTTGCCGCTGCTGGTCTTTCTCCTGGTGACGTTCGTCGCGCCGATCGCCAGCTTGCTCGGCCGCAGCGTGCGGAACCCCGAAGTGCGCGTCGGCATGCCTCAGCTGAGTGCGGTCCTGGCCGAATGGAACGGTGCGGGCGTGCCCGGTGAGCCCGCGTTTGCCGCGCTCGCGCATGACCTGAAGGATGCCGGCGAGAACGGTCAGCTCGGCAACATCGCGCGGCGCATGAACTTCTATCAGCCTGAGTTCCGCAGCCTGCTCTTCAAGACTGCGCGCGCGACACGTTCACAGTCGCTCGCGCAATGGAAGCCTGCGCTGATCGAGCTCGACGCACGTTGGAACGAGCCCGAAACCTGGCGTTTGCTCAAGCGTGCATCCGTCTCGCCGACGCCCGACTATTTGCTGAACGCCGTCGACGCGCAAGTCGGACCTGACGGCTCGGTGACGCCGGTCGCGGCCGACAGTGCCGTCTACCGCGCGGCCTTCTGGCGCACGGTGACGATCAGCGCGACGGTCACGGTATTGTGCCTGCTGTTCGGGTATCCGGTGGCGTATCTGCTTGCGACGCTGCCGGAAAAGCAGAGCAATCGCCTGATGCTCTTCGTGATCATCCCATTTTGGACGTCGTTGCTCGTGCGTGCGACCGCGTGGTATGTGCTGCTTCAACCCGGCGGTGTCATCAACAGCGCGTTGATCCGTCTCGGGCTCATCGGCCATCCGTTGCCGCTCGTTTTCAACCGCACGGGCGTGCTCATCGGGATGACGCATATTTTGCTGCCCTACATGATCCTCGCGATTTACTCGGTGATGAAGAACGTTTCGCCGGTGTACATGCGCGCGGCGAAATCGCTCGGCGCGCATCCCGCGGAGGCCTTCGCGCGTGTCTACATTCCGCAGACGCTGCCCGGTGTCGGCGCCGGGTGTTTTCTCGTCTTCGTGCTCGCGCTCGGCTATTACATCACGCCGGCCCTGCTCGGCGGCGCCGGAGACGAGATGATCAGCCAGCTCATCGCGTCGCAGACCAACGATCAGCTCAACTGGGGCCTAGCGGGGGCGCTCTCGTGCTACCTGGTCGTCTTCACGGCCGTGTTCTATTTCATCTTCAACCGGCTGGTCGGCATCGACCGCTTGCGCTTCGGCTAGCGCGGCGAGGCGCGACGATCTTTGCTATCGCTCACTCACAGGCGGACTCGCATGAAAGATGGACGCACCCGGCTACTTTCCGAGCGCATCGCCGGCGCCGGATTGCGCGTGCATTGCGCGATCATTTTCTTTTTCCTCGTCGCGCCGATCCTCGCGATCGTGCCGCTATCGTTCAACTCTGGATCGTTCTTCTCGTATCCGCTACAGGGCCTTTCGCTGCGCTGGTACGCTCAGGCGATAAGTTCACCCGACTGGCAGCGCGCGTTCGCGAACAGCATCGGCATCGGCGCCGCCGCGACGCTGATCGCGACCGCGCTCGGCACGCTCGCCGCGCTTGGGTTGAGTCGCGCGCAGTTCCCGTTCCGATCGTTCGTTATGCCCATCATCGTCTCGCCAATGATCGTGCCGATCGTTGTCGTCGCCGCGGGTTTCTATCTCGTCTTTTCGCCACTTGGTCTCGTGAATTCATACGTCGGCGTGGTGCTTGCGCATGCCGCGCTCGGTACGCCGTTCGTCGTCATCACGGTGACGGCGTCGCTGCTGTCGTTCGATCAAAGCCTGCTTCGCGCCGCGGCGGGCCTGGGTGCCCCGCCTTGGGTCACATTCCGGCGCATTACCCTTCCTTTGATCGCTCCCGCCGTCGCAACCGGCAGCATCTTTGCCTTCGCGACGTCGTTCGACGAAGTGATCGTGATTCTCTTTATCGGCGGACCGGAGCAACGGACGGTGCCGCGCCAGATGTGGAGCGGTATCCGTGACCAGATCGATCCGTCGATCCTGGCCGTGGCCACGCTGCTGATGGCGTTCGCGATCGCTTTGTTTGCCTGCCTGAACTGGTTGCGCAAACGCGCGGCGGCGGCCAGCAGGTCCTTCGCCTGATCTGCCCACGGCCCTCGTAGGCCGCTCCGTTTGTTCGTTCAATCTCGATAAAGCATTTCAACTCCGCGAGCGGCACAGACATCGTAAAAGGCGAGGGCGTGCTTGGTCGCAGGAGGTTCCAATCAGTTGGACATTCGCCCGGCCAACTGGACACTCGGTGGTTGCCGGACTACGATCGGCGGGCGAGCAGCGATGCCGATGGCTCTTGCACGCCTAACCGGTTGCCTGCTGCCGAAAACCTGGATGCCATGAGAGCGAGACTGCCAGGTATCGCGTGCACTATCGGTACGCGACAACCGCTGCGGCTAGTACGAATTCACCATTGGCTCAATCGGCACGGGCGATCGCTCCGCGAGCTAAGATCGTCCCCACCCACATCCGCAAATCCGAAGAAAACGCCATGAACCAGACCGATTTCGAAATGCACGACGCACGTTTCCGAGCGCTGATCCAACCCAATGCGCCGCTCGAAAAGCTTTATGGCGAGTGCCTCTGGGCCGAAGGCCCCGTCTATTTTCCGGCCGGCGATTACCTCGTATGGAGCGACATACCGAATAGCCGAATGCTTCGATGGGCGCCTGGCATGGGCGTGGGGGTATTCCGCGCGAATTCCAATTTTTCGAATGGCAATACGCGAGACCATCAGGGGCGGCTCGTGACCTGCGAGCATGGGTTGCGGCGAGTCACGCGCACCGAGCACGACGGCAGTATCACCGTGCTGGCCTCCGCTT
>JBCNPL010000007.1:0-30510 GCA_039593375.1 Paraburkholderia sp.
GCCGCGCAGCAGGGCGCCGCGGCTGCCGCGGCGGCGGCCCCTTCGAATGTCCCGAACGGATTGTTGCCGGGCGGTCTGCAGGTTCTGCAGGGCGGCATCTGGACCAACGCGCAAGCGCCGACATCCACGACAAGCAACGGCCAGACGACTGTCAACGTTCAGCAAACGGCGCCGCAGGCCATCCTCGACTGGAATACGTTCAACGTCGGCCGGCAGACCACGCTCTCCTTCGATCAGCAAGGCAACAGCAATTGGGTCGCGCTGAACCGCGTCTTCGATCCGAGCGGCGCGCCGAGCCAAATCCTTGGTTCAATCAAGGCGCCCGGTCAGGTCTACGTGATCAATCGCAACGGCGTGGTCTTCGGCCCCGGTAGCCAGGTGAACGTCGGCGCGCTTATCGCGTCGGCCGCGACGGTTGATGCGGGTCAGTTCACGCCCAAGGGCAGCGGCATTTACAGCACGACGAGCAACAATGTCTATATGCCCAGTTTCACGAACGCGGGCGGTGCGATCGTCGTCGAGCCAGGCGCGCAAATCAGCACGAATGCGCCGGGCAGCGTGACCGCGGGCGGCGGGTACGTGCTGATGATGGGCACGTCTGTCACGAACCAAGGCAACATCAGCACGCCGAACGGACAGACCGAGCTTGCCGCCGGCGATAACTTCATCGTGCGGCAAGGCTACTCGACGAACGCAAACCAGATCTCGACGACGCGCGGCAATGAGATTGCGGTGCAACTCAATCCCGGCAGCACGAGCGGCGCCGTGACGAACAGCGGCCTCATCGAGGCGACGACCGGTGACATCACGCTCGCCGGCCATACGGTCACGCAGGCCGGTGTAGCACTCGCGACGACGTCGGTCGCCGCGCGCGGCACGATCCACTTGCTGAACTCGGCATCGGATCCGACCGGCAGCGTGACATTGACGCCGGGCAGCGTCACGGCGATCGTCAACGATCCGAATAGCGGCACGGCGCTCGATTCGCAGCGTGGCGCGCTTCTCTCGGATTCGACGGCGCAAAACGGCGCGCGCCTAACGGCGACGCTTGGCCAATTCGACAATCTGAGCCTGCTCGGCGACCAGGAGCAGCAATCGCGTATCGAGATCGTGACGGGCGGCACCGCCGAGTTCGCGAACAATTCGCTGACGCTCGCAACGGGCGGACAGATCGCGGTCACCGCGCAGCGCCGCGTGCAGGTCGACAGCGGCGCGACGCTCGATGTATCGGGCGCGAACGTGACGCTGCCGATGACGGCGAACCAGATCCAGATCGTCGGGCTCGAGGGCAACGACCAGCGCGATTCGCCGCTCAATCGCCAGAGCGCGAACCTTAATAACAGCGACGTCTACGTCGACACGCAGAATCTCATCTACGTGCCCGCCGGCACCGGCGGCTATTCGACCGATCGCTATTACACGCAAGGAGGATTGCTGGAGGTCAGCGGATACCTGTCGAATCAGAGTCACACAATCGGCGAATGGAGCGCACCGGGCGGCACGATTACGCTTGCGACGGGGCAGCGCGGAGCGGTCGTTGCGCAAAGCGGCTCGAACTTCAATCTCGCCGGCGGCTCGATCACGTACCAGGGTGGAAATCTGCGGCAGACTTGGCTGCTCGGCGATGACGGCCGCATCTACAACATCAACACGGCGCCCGCCGACATCGGCTACGCCGGCGTGTACAAAGGCTTCGTCGAGCGCCATCCGCGCTGGGGCGTGACGAAGGACTGGATGAACCCGCTGATGGCCCCATCGCAGATCTACGAAGCCGGCTACACGATCGGCCGCGACGCGGGGCAACTGATTCTCAGCGCGCCGACCGTGCTCTTCGACGGCGACATCGACGCATCGGTCGTGACAGGAATCACGCAGCAAACGACGCGACCCACGACGATTACCGATCCGTATCTGCTTGCGCAAGGCGTCGTGCCTCAGGCCGGTGTGCTGTCGATCGGCAGCTATCTGGGGGCGGGGCTCGTCGATGGCTTCGACACGACGGTGACGATCGGCGCGAGCGCGCCACAGACGGTGTCGCTGAGCGATCCGATACCAGCTGCGCAAGCCGATACCGCGACACTAGATGCCAACCATCTGAGCGACGAGGGGCTCGGCGCGCTCAATGTCGCCACGCGCGGCGCGGCGACACTTTCGGCGCCGCTCACGCTCGCTCCCGGCGGCGCGGTGACGATCATCTCGCCGAATGTCGAGATCGGCTCGACGCTGACCGCGCGCGGCGGCAGCGTGACGTTGACGAACTTGCTGACGCCGGCGCACTGGGACAGCAACCCGGTGACGGTCAGCTTGCCGGCCGCCCAGAGCGGCAGCGGTGGAAGCGGCGGCGCGGGCACGGGAATCGCCAACATTCCGACGATCGACGTGAGCGGCGCGATCGACGCGCGCGGCGTATGGACGAACGCCGAACTCGATCCTTCGAGTTCGCCGGGGCTTGCCTGGATAAACGGCGGCAACGTGAAGCTCGATACGACCGGCGGTATCACGCTCGAGCAGGGCAGCTCGATCGACGTCTCCGCGGGCGGCGCGATGCTCGCAAGGGGCAAGACGAAGGGCGGAGCCGGTGGCAACGTGACGCTCGTCACGAACGATTACTCTGTTCTCACGGCGACGGCAGGGTTCGCCGGCAACGCTCCGCTCCTGCTCGGCGGCACGATCAGCGGCTATGGTTTCAGCGGCTCGGGCACATTGACCCTCGCGGCGCCCGAGGTGACGATCAGCTCGACGGACGCAGGTACGGGCAGCACGGGCGGCGGCTCGGGTTCGACGACAGACAGCGGCGCGGACGAGACGCCGCAACTGGTGCTGACGCCCGACTTCTTCACGAACGGCTTCGGCTCATACAACATCCAGTCGCTGCACGACTTGACGGTCACGAGCGGGGCGAACATCACGCTCGCCGAGCCCGTTTATCGCTTCAACGCGGCGAGCGTCGCGGCACCGAGCGGCACCAGTCCCTCCCAGGCGGGGACACTTTGGCTGCCGCCCACCTACACCGCCGATCCGGTGAGCGCGACGATGACGGAACGCGCGGGCGGCAACCTGACGCTCAGCGCGCTCGGCTCACTGACAGTCGAAAACGGCGCGTCTCTGACCGTCGACCCACTGCGCACGATAACGATCGAAGCGAACGCGGAAACGACGATCGACGGCCGGATCACGGCGCCCGGCGGCACGATTGCGGTCGCGAGCGTACAGCCGGCCTCACCGGCCTACATTTTCGGGCCCGCGGGCGACGGCAGCGGTGAGCTGGCCGCATACCGATCGCTCTGGATCGGCTCGTCGGGCGTGCTCGACGTATCCGCGCATGCGGTCACCGCAACCGACATTCATGGGCGGCTCTTCGGCACGGTACCGACGGGCGGCACGATCGATCTCGGCGCGGGCAACGGCCTCGATCCCACCGACGCGCTGATCGTGATTCGCCCCGGTGCCGAATTGAACGCGGACGGTACCGCGGCGCAGCTCGATGTCACGAACGGGCTTGCGACGACGCGCGTGACGGAGGCGACGAGCGGCGGCACGATCGCGCTGACTTCGAACAGCGGCTTCTACATCGACGGTAATCTCCATGCGAAGTCGGGTGGAGCCGGCGCGTCGGGCGGCACGCTGACGCTCGATTTCACGACTCCGAGTTACGACCTTGACCATATGCAGGGCGGGATCGCGCCGGATTTCATCCAGCATATGCACATGATCACGCTGAGCCAGCAGTACGAGCCGAGCGCGCTCGCGGCCGACCTCACGCCAGGGCAGGCCGATCCGGGCCTGTTGTACGGGCAGGCGGCGTTGAGCACGCAGCAGATTCAATCCGGCGGCTTCGACAGCGTGAACCTTTCGACCGGCGATTTCTACCAGTTCCGAGGCGATGTCAACCTGTCGCTTGGCAAGAGGCTATCCATCACGGGTGGATTGTTGAGCCTGGACCCCGCGACGCCGAACGCGACCGTCACCCTTTCGGCACCCGTCGTCAGCATTCAGGGCTGGGTCGATCCGGGGCCGGGAGGGGCTTATGTCTACTCCCCCTGGTATACGCAGGCCAAATTGGGAGGCGATCAGATTGCGCCTCATACAGGCGCGATCACGATTTCGGCAGGGCTTATCGATATTCCTTTCGGGTCGCTGTTTTTCGAGGATCACTATGGCGAGCAGGCGACCGGCTATGTGAGCGTCAATCCCGTTGCTTCCGCGCCGAGCTCGGGTTTCTCGCAGCCGGGGTTCAACTCGGTCACGCTCGAGAGTAGCGGCGACATCCGGATCGGCAGCACCTCGCAGACGGTGCAGGGCAATCCAGTTCCGACGATCGTGCGAACCCCCCACGATCTGACGCTCATCGCCGCGCAGATCTATCCGGAGACCGGCGCTAGCGCGACGATCGCGGCCGGCTATCAGTTCGCGCCTGGAATGTCCGTACCTGTGTACGACCCGAACGCAAAGCTCATCATCCGCTCGAGCACAGGCACGATACCCGCGGTGCCTGATTCCGCGTTCGGCTCGTTGAACTTCCTCGCCGGCACGATCGATCAGGGCGGCGTGGTGCGAGCACCGCTGGGCCTGATCGGTTTGGACTACAGCCTGATCTCGATTCCCGACGCCACCGTTATCCTGCGCAGCGGCAGTCTGACTTCCACGAGCGCGAACGGAATGGAAATGCCGCTCGGCGGCACGACGGACGGGGTCACCTATAACGGGATCAGCCAGCCGCTGGTACCGCTCGGCGCGACGCTGAACTATGTGAACGGTATCGCTCAGCCTGCCGTCGGCATCGCAATTCAAGGCGCATCGATCGTCGGAGAGCCTGGCGCCGTGCTCGACCTTTCGGGCGGCGGCACGCTGACCGGCGCCGGCTTCATCAGCGGTCGCGGCGGCTCCGTCGATGTGCTTCGCACACCGCTCGTCAATGCGAATCCGCACAACGCCGCGATCAGTTCGCCTGGCGACGACGTCTATGCGATCGTGCCCGGCTATGCTTCGGGCTACGTCGCCGCCAATGCGGACAACGGCGCCGGCGCTCCCGCGCTCGGCGAGCAGATCACGGTGACTCAGCCTGTCGGCGGGCTGGCGGCCGGCACCTATACGCTGCTGCCGTCGACCTACGCGCTGCTGCCGGGCGCGTATCGAGTCGAGATCGGTCCCACGCAGACGATGGTGGGCGCCCCACTCGCCAACAACGGATCATGGATCGCAAGCGGCTATCTCGGCACGAGCGGCGTTGCAGTCCGCAATGCGCTGCCGAATCGAATCGTGCTGACTTCGGCGAACATCGTCCGGACGCTCTCGCAATACAACGAGACGAACTACAGCCAGTTCGAGACCGCGCATTCAGCGCAGTTCGGCAACGTGCGGCCGCTCTTGCCGTCGGACGGCGGTGTGCTGCTGTTGAATCTGCTTGCGCCGAATCCCGGTGTGGCGAGCGAGCCCCTATCGTTTGCCGGGACGGCGAACTTCGCGGCGGCGCAGGGTGGCGTCGACGGCGCCGTCATCGTCAGGTCGTTCAGCAACGAGCTCGACATTATCGCGCCGGGCGCGGCGCCCGCCATGGGCGTCGCTTCGATCTCGAGCACCGATCTCGACGCCTTCAATGCGCCGACACTGATGGTCGGCGGTGGCACCGCCTACTACGATCCGCAGTCTACCGGGCCGCGAGTGTACTTCGCGGATACCGGCGGCTCGGTACGCGTGCGAAGCGGCGCAACGCTGACGGCCGGGCAAGTTTTTCTGATGGGCACCGATGTCGACGTCGACGGCGGGGCGACCATCAATACGCTCGGCCAGAGCGCCAATGTGCCCACTTCCGCGCTGGGCTATGTATATGCCAATGCCGAAAATGAAACCACCGACCACTTCGGCCCGGCGGTGCTCGCGGTATCGAATGGCTGGCTCGACTTTCTACCGTTCGTGGGCGCATCGTCGTTGACGATCGCGCCGGGAGCCACGCTGCTGACGAACGGCACGATCGATCTCGCGGCCGGCGGTGCATTGACGATGGGCGATGCGACGCTCGGCGCGCGCTATCTGACGGTCACGCAGAACAACATCAACGTCGGCACGGACAGCTCACTCGCGGCGGCCGCCGGCGTGTTGCCGACCGGCTGGAACCTGACACAGCGCGTGCTCGACTCGCTGCTGCACCCTGCCGCCGGTAGTGGCGCACCGGCGCTCGAGCAATTGACGCTGACAGCCGGCGATTCGTTGAACTTCGTCGGCTCCGTCTCGCTCGATACGACTACGCAGAATGCGAACGATGCGGGTCTGCGGCTCGTGCTCGACACGCCGGCCATCTACGGCCTCGGTGGCGTCAACGATGTCGCGAGTCTCTCCACGAACACGCTCGTCTGGAACGGCCTTGCCACTGGCGACGGTTCCTCACAGTCGCCTTATGCCGCTGTGACTGCGCCGTCCGTGCAGCCCGGTGGCCCCGGTACAGGACTCGGCAAGTTCGATGTGAACGCGCAGCAGATCGTGTTCGGCTATGGGCCGAATACGCGGCCGCAATCGGTCGTCGCTTTGCCGCGCACGATGCTCGGCTTTGCGGCAGTCGACTTGAACGCAAGCGACAAAATCACCGCCAACAGCAACGGCACGCTGACGGTCGGGCTCGGCGCGGATGCGCACGGCGTGCCGCAAGGCGGCGACCTGACGTTGAGTACGCCGCTCCTCACGACCGAAGGCGGCGCAACGATCGCCTACACGTCCGGGGGTGTGCTGCGCGTCGCCGCGCCGGCAGGTATGCGGCCCGCTGATACGTCGGGTGTCTCGACGCTCGGCGGGACGATATCGCTGACCGGTGCGACCGTCGACGTCGACAGCGCCATCGCGCTGCCTACCGGCAAGCTGACAATCTCAGGCGCGGCGGGCGTCATGCTAGGCGACGCGGCCAAACTCGACCTCTCCGGCCGCGGGATCACGTTCGACGATGTGACGGCGTACAGCTGGGGCGGCGATCTGATCTTGAGGAGTGCTAACGGTAGCATCGTGCAAAGCCCTGGCTCCGTGCTGAATGTGTCCGCGCAGTACAACGACGCGGGCTCGATCAGCGCGGAGGCCGCGAACGGCCAGATCGTGTTGGGAGGCACGCTGGAGGGTGCGGGAGGCGGCGGCCATTCGGGCGGCCAGTTCAGCGCCGAAGGACAGACGCTCGGCGACTTCGATGCGCTGAATGCAGCGCTGAACGCGGGCGGCTTCAACGGTGCGCGAGCGTTCGACGTCCGCTCTGGCAACGTCAGCTTGAACGGCACGGTGAAGGCATCGAACGTTCAGATATCGGTCGATGCGGGCAGTCTGGCGGTGAACGGGACGATCGACGCATCGGGCGCCGCGCCGGGCTCAATCGTGCTCGCTGCCCTCGATGACCTCGCGTTAGGCTCGAATGCCGTTCTCGATGCGCACGGCACGACGTTGCAAGTCGACGGCACGGGAGCGCCGATCGACGCGAGCAACACGGCGCATGTGCAACTGATCACGACTCAAGGCGCGGTTATTCTGTCACCGGGCGCGACGATCGACGTTCGTTCGCCCGACGGCATTGCGCGCGGGCAAATCCAGATCGACGTGCCGCGCGTCGGCTCGAGCGGCCCGAGCGCGACAGGCGCCGGCGCGCCTGCGAATGCGACGGGTGGGGGCCTTGCGCTGCAGGCCCCCGGGCCGCTCGACATTCGTGGCGCCGCGAGCATCGCCGTCGACGCCTTTGCCAACTATACGAACGCACCGGCCGATCCCGCGCAGCCGGGCGACCAGATCGTCAACCAGGCGTACCTCGACCAGATCGATAAGGACAGCGGCGCATTCATCAACGCCGCGTACGGCGGCAATGTCGCCGGCGGCACGCTCGCGCCGGCGCTCGCCTCGCAGCTCGCTGGGCTGACCGCGTACGGCAGTGCGTTCCACTTGCGCCCGGGCGTGGAGATCAGCAGCGCAACGCCGAAGGGCGACCTGACGGTGCAGGGAGACATCGATCTCTCCGGTTACCGCTACGGCCCGAACGCGAATTCCGCGCAACGCGGCTCGGGCGAGCCCGGCGTGCTGATCCTCCGTGCGGGAGGCAATCTCAACATCGAAGGTAGCATCAACGACGGGTTCGGACTGCCACCGGCGAGCCCTGACGACTACGGCTGGCTCGTCATGCAGGGGGGATTTCAGAGCAGCCCGCTGACGCTTTCGCAAGCCGTGACGATCGGTGCGGGATCGACATTCCCAACCGGCAGCGTGCTCGGCTATGCCATCCCGATTGTCGGTACCGAGGTGCTCGCGGCGGGCGCGCCGGCCGGCAAATCGTTCGCCCTACCGGGCAGCGTGACGCTGCCGGCCGGTTGGACGCTGACCGCCGAGATTGCGCTGCCCTATTTTTATCCGGCGGGTTCCGTGCTGCCCGTCACGCTGCAGACACTGCCGCAACCTATCGTTGTCGCCGCGGACTGGTATATCGCCCCCGGCTCGGTAGTCGGCAACTTCTTCGACAATCTCGGAGGGATCGATATCGAGGACTCCACGGGGCAGCTTGTTCCGGGCTGGTATCCGAAGTCCGGCGACACGATACCCAAGGGGTATATCCTGCCTGCCAACGATACTTATACGGGACTGCCGGCAGGGTTCGCGATCCCCACGAACGTGTTTCCGGGCGGTATTCCGTCTGGAACGACGAAGGACACACCGGCCAACACAACGCTGAGCGCGGCGGTGACGCTTCCGGCCGGTACGCAGATCCCCAAAGGCTTTACGCTGCCGCAAACCGTCACGATCTCCACGGGGGCCATCCTCAACCCGAACCAGGCGACAGCGGTCAACGTGACGCTGGGGGCTGATGTCACGGTGCCGTCGGCATTCGTTACGAGCGCTCCGATCATCGTCTCGCCGACGCTTACCTATGCCGCCGGCACGACCATCTCGGCGGACACCGTGCTGCCGATGGGCACCGTCATCGACGCAGGCAACACCTTGCCGTTCGGCGCCCCCATCCAGAGCATGATCTGGCCGGCCAACACTTTGCTCAATTTCACGAGCGATGCGACTGTCGCGGCAAACACGAATCTTGCCGCGGGCAGCGTGATTCCAGCAGGCTCTAACCTGATGGGCACGAACGGCACGACGACGATCACGCGCCAGAGCCCCAAT
This sequence comes from Paraburkholderia sp., assembly GCA_039593375.1. GTDB lineage: Bacteria > Pseudomonadota > Gammaproteobacteria > Burkholderiales > Burkholderiaceae > Trinickia. The sequence goes on from JBCNPL010000007.1 coordinate 9,127, forward strand.
TGGGTCATCGCGCCGATGTTGGCGCCCGGTTCTCAGTCGTGGTCGATCACGTTGGCCGCGGGATCCGATCTCGCGGCGGCGAGCCCGCATGTGCTGCAGACCACCACGGCGCTCGCCGGCAGCGGAAACCTGACGCTGAACGATCCGCACTACATGGCGCCGCAGTTCACGACACCGTTGCCGAGCGTCATCCGCACGGGCACCGGCAGCCTGACCTTGCTTGCCGGCGGCGACTTCAGCGAAGAAACACCGTTCGGAGTCTACACGGCCGGCACGGCCATTCCCGAGACGGGCACGTCGGCCAACGATCCGTACAACACGCCACGCGCTCAGACGTTGATCGGCAACACCGTGCTTGGCGACGGCAACGGTGCCTATGAGGCAACGTTGAATCCGCAGCGGATGTACTACCCGGAGCAGGGCGGGGACGTGCTGCTCGACGTGCGCGGAAACATCGGCGGTGACGTCACCAGCGGCGCGCAATCGAACGACAGTCCGGCCGCGATTGGCGACTGGTTCTGGCGCCAGGGCGGCGCGCAAATCGGTCAGGCTACCGCTTGGGGGATCAATTTCGGAAGCTATGTCGCCGACCAGTACCCGAACTTCGCCTTCGCGCCGAGCGTGGCGATCTCCGCATTCGAAGGCGTCGGTGCGCTGGGCGGCGGCAATGTGACGATTCGCGCGGGCGGCAACATCGGCGATGCTGGAGCGGGGCTTGTCGCCGCGGTTGGCGCGACGGGGCGCGTGCGGCCCGACGGCAGCGTGGCGCAGACGGGAGGTGGCACGCTCACCGTCACCGCGGGCGACGCGCTTGGGGCAGGCGGAAACCTGTTCGTCGATCTGCGTGGCAACACAAACGTAATCGCAGGTACGGTCGGCACGCTGACGCCGACTGACTACGGGTTCGATCCGGGACTGGATCCGCGCGCTTTGAACCCGCGAACGCCCTATGCGATGACGAGTGTCGCGGGCGCATCGCTGGCGCCCGGCGACGGCTCGGTCACCGTGAGGGCTCGAGGCGACCTCGCGCTCGGCTACTTGATAGACCCTGGCCGCGTCGGGCTTCGGCAAGGAACTCAGGCAAGCTCGGTAAACGCCGGCGGGGCGGCCGCGAGCTGGTTTACGCTATGGAACAGCGATAGCGCAGTGGACGTCTTCTCGGCCGGTGGCAATCTCGCGCCGTTGGCGGCGAACACGGGCGGCAAGGAGGGTTTGCCGACGGGCACTCCCCCGACGCTCTGGCTGCCGCCGATTTTCGACGCGACCGCAGCCGGCGGAAGCATTTACCTGACGACGGCATACAGCGGCGGCAGCTACATGATGCCGTCGCCAGACGGGCGACTGCGGCTGCTTGCTTCGGGGATGATCGTGCAGTCGTCGGGGCCGGCGTTCGGCCCGCTGACTACCTCGCTCACGACCCTTGCGACGCCGCAAAACCCCGGTTGGATGATCGAGCAGGCTGGTGCCAGCGGGTGGATACCGGCCGACACCAACTTTTGGTATGTGGTGAAGTCCGGCGAATCCACACTTGCCGACTCGCTCGGTACCGGAGGTCCCTATAACTACACCTATGTGCCGCAGACCAATGGGGCATACCAAGGCAACGGAGGCGCGCTGTTCGTCTTCGGGCCCGAGACCGTCAGCGATGCGAGCGCGCTCGGCGACGGAATACTGTCGCGAGTCATCGCCGGCGGCGACATCGCCGGTCTCAACCTTGGCGAGATCGTCCCGGTTATCCAGAGTGGGCAGGTTGTCCGCACCTTCTATCGCGCGGTGAAGCCGCTTCAGATCCTCGCCGGCGGCGACATCGTCGATACAAGCGGTCTGATACTCAACACGTCGCCGACGGATGTCTCGATGCTTGCCGCAAGCGGCAATGTCATCTACGCGAACATCGACGTTGCCGGCCCAGGCACGCTCGAAGTGTCCGCGGGCAGGAACCTCTATCAAGCCGATAAAGGCACGCTCGAGAGCATCGGGCCGTTCGTGACCGGCGACACACGCCCCGGCGCGTCGATCGTCGCGCAGGCCGGCATCGGCCCGGGCGCACCGGGCGTCGGGCAGGCGGACTACACCGACTTCGCCAAGCTCTATTTCGATCCGGCGAATCAAGCGGTGGCGGGCGCGCCGCTCGACGAGCAGCACGGCAAGGTCGAGCACACGTATCAAAAGGAGCTATTTGCCTGGCTGCAACAGCGCTTCGGCTATACGGGCAGCGCTGGCGATGCGCTCGCGTATTTCCTCGCCCTGCCCCCCGAGCAGCAGCGCATTTTCGACCGCCAGGTCTACTTCGCGGAACTGAATGAAGGCGGCCTCGAATACAACGACTCGACGAGCCCGCTCTACGGCAGCTACCTGCGCGGGCGCATGGCGATTGCAGCGCTGTTCCCGAAGATGGGCCCCAATGCGCAAGATGGCGGCAATGCCGATAGCGGCGATATCACGATGTTCGGCGGCTCGGGAATCCGCACCGATTTCGGCGGCGCGATCCAGACATTGACGCCTACCGGCGAGACGATTGTCGGCGTGGAGGGCCAGACGCCGCCGGCGACGGCCGGCATCGTCACGCAAGGCGCGGGTGACATCGACCTGTATTCGGACGACAGCATCTTGCTCGGCCAGAGTCGCGTGATGACCACGTTCGGCGGCAATATCCTCGCATGGTCGGCGACGGGCGACATCAACGCGGGGCGCGGCTCGAAGAACACGATCGTGTTCACGCCGCCCAAACGCGTCTACGACCAGTTCGGCAGCGTGACGCTGTCGCCGACGGTACCGAGCACGGGTGCCGGCTTCGCGACGCTCGCGCCGATTCCGAGCGTGCCGCCGGGCGACATCAACCTCGTTGCGCCACTCGGCACCGTCGATGCGGGCGAGGCGGGCATCCGCGTGTCGGGCAATGTCAACATCGCGGCACTGCACGTCGTCAATGCCGACAACATTCAGGTGGCCGGCAAGGCGACCGGAATCCCTATCGCCGCCTCGGTCGACACAGGCGCGCTCACCGCGGCGAGCTCGGCCTCTTCGGCCGCGAGCGAGATGGCGCAAAAGCTTGCGCGGAGCAACGCGCTGGCCGGCAACCAGCGCCGCTGGCTGATCAGCGTGCAGGTGGAGGGATTCGGCGACCCCGGCGCCGAAGACGACAAGCGCCGCCGCAAGGAAAAGCTTTCAACGCTTTCTTATCACGCGGACAGTGCGCTCCAAATCGTGGGACGCGGCGTGCTCGGCGTCGGCGATGTCGCCAGGCTCGGCGAGCTCGCGCATTTGAGCGCGGCGGAACGGCGCAGCATCGAGGAGGGGCAATAACGGTCGAGGTCGAGCAATTCTTAAATATTTAAACCTGCTGCGAAATGTCACAAAAACTTACCCATTCGACGGGGACCATTCTCGGCTGCATCACGCGCAAGGCATCAACGGGCCGATGCCTGCGCGCTCGCCGATACAAAAAAGTTTGCGGCAATGAACGTCTCGTTCCGTCTAGTTAGTTGGAAGCCTGTTGTTTGCCGATACGGGGCGAAAAAAAAGCATGAGTCGCGGCGCGGAGGGCCGGAAATGGCCGGCCGCGATTTTTTGTAGCGGATGCGGACAGACGGTTTAGTCCATCAAATACAAATACAGTTGACGGGTGCATGAACGTGGAACAGTTCAGGCGGGATGACGAAGGGACCGAGGCGCCGGTTGCCGTAAGCGACGAAAGCGCGTCTGAGGCCGCGGCGAGCGCGGACTCGCCGTTCATCAATTTGCGCGACACCGGCCGCTTCCTGGAGGTGCTCGCATCGCTGAAATGCTCGTTGGCGTTGAGCCGCCGGCCTTCGGGCGTAGCGTTGCTCGGCGTCGAAAACGGCATCCCCACGCTGTCCGCATGCCTGCTGCCGCGCTCGATGGGCATGACGGTGGCCGGCAACCGGCTCGCCGTCGCGACGATCCACGAGCTCCTCGTGTTTGCCAATGTATCCTCGCTCGCGCCGCTCTATCCGGCCCGGCCCGGCCACTACGACGCGGTGTTCGTGCCGCGCATGTCGTACTACACCGGCGATCTCGATCTGCACGACATGGTTTTCGACAAGCACGTTCTGCTTGCCGTCAATACGCGGTATTCGTGCATTTGCGTCATCGACGGCTACTTCAATTTCACGCCGATCTGGCAGCCGCCGTTCGTCACCGAGTTCGGGCCCGACGACCGGTGTCATCTGAACGGCATGGCGTTCCACGACGGCAAGGTCCGCTATGCGACCGCGCTCGGGCTGACGAATACGCCGTTCGGCTGGCGCGAAGGCATGGCTAATGACGGCATCGTCATGGAAGTGCCTTCCGGGCGCATCGTCGCCTCGGGGCTTTCGATGCCGCATTCGCCACGCCTCATCGACGGCCGCCTCCATGTGCTCGAGGGCGGCCGCGGCCAACTGCTTCAGATCGATCCTTATACCGGCGCCACACGCGTTCTGACGAAACTGCCCGGCTTTACGCACGGTCTGGCCGAATACGGTGGCGTGCTTTTCATTGGGCTTTCGAAGCTGCGTGACAAACGCGGACCGCAGGGGCTGCCGATCGAGAGCGAGTCGGACGAGCTCATCGCCGGCGTCGCGGCGGTCGATCGTGCGAGCGGCGAGGTGCTCGGAATCCTGCATTTCTATAACGGCGTCGACGAAGTGTTCGACGTGCAGGTGATGCCGAACATCCTGCGCGCCGAAATCGTCAATCCGCGCGATTGGAGCGAGACGCCGTCGATCGTGACGATGAAGGGCGGATTTTGGCAGACGCGGCCGCGTGAAGAGGACGAGCCGGCGAAAGCAGCGGATCGGAGGGCGCAATGAACGAAGAATTTTGCGGGTTTTGCGCGCTCATTTCGTCCTTATCGATAGTGGCCGCATTGCGAGCTTCGACGGACCGGGAATCGAAGCGAGCACGCATCGACTTGAAGCACACGAGGACGGTCTCAGCGTCGACGACGGACTCGTTCTTTAACGCGGAAGCACGGAAACGCTAGCTGCGGCGCGCGAGCGTGAGCAGCGGAAAAGTAGACGCGACGATTGATTAGGACACCTAATTATCGTCATCAGTCTGAAACAAATTTGTGGTGGCGCGTCGTCGACAAACGGCGGACCGAGGCCGGTCGAGGCGCGCCGACACGGGATGAACAGCGACAAAGGGGAAGGGCGCATGCCGCCGAAAGTTGACGGGGAAGCACACGATGAGAGGCGATCAAGACGCCGGTGTCTCGCGGGCGTTGCGCTGATAGGGAGTTTAAGTCTTGCTGCGGGGGCGCGAGCGCAGGACGCGGCCGGTGCGGCGCAAGCCGCCCGGCCCGCGGCCGGCGTTCCGCAGACGTTCGACGTCAACGAATTCATCGTGCGCGGCAACACGACGTTGCCGAGCCTCGAGGTCGAAAAGGCCGTCTATCCGTTCGAAGGGCCGGGCAAGACGCTCGCCGATGTGAACGCGGCTCGCGATGCGCTGCAAAAGGTGTATCAGGACAAGGGCTATCAGTCGGTCGTGGTGGAGTTGCCGCAGCAGCAAGTCAAGAACGGCGTGATCCTCCTGCAGGTAGTCGAAGCGAAAGTCGGACGGCTGCGTGTGGAAGGCGAGAAGTACAACTCGCCGCAAAACATCCGCGACGCCGTGCCCGCGCTTGCGGAGGGCACCGTGCCCGACTTCAATCAGGCGCAGCAACAGCTCACCGATCTCAATCGGTCGGCGGATCGCCAGGTGATCCCGGTGCTGAAGCCCGGCGCGATGCCGCAAACGGTCGACGTCGACCTGAAGGTCGACGACCATAGCCCGTGGCACGGCACGTTCGAGCTCAACAACGACAATAGCCCGGGCACCTCGGTGCTGAGAACGAGCGCGACGCTCAGTTATTCGAATCTCTGGCAGCTCGGCCACGTGATAACGGGCACGTATCTCGTGGCGCCGCAGCATCCCGACGATGCGCGCGTCTACTCGTTTTCGTATCTCGCGCCGCTCAAGGATTCGCACTGGAGTCTGCTCGCGACGGTGCTGCATTCGGACAGCAACGTCGCCTCCGTCGGCGGCACGAACGTACTCGGCAAAGGCACGACGTTCGGGCTGACGGCGATCTATGCGTTGCCGTCTTCCGATTCCTACGCGCATTCGGTCAGCATCGAAATCGACCGCAAGCACTATGACGAGGACGTCAGCATTGCGGGACAGGGGGCTTCATCGGCGCCGTTGACCTACGTGCCGGTGACGCTTTCCTACAACGGCCAGCTCAATCTCAAGCGATCGCAGACGTCGTTCTCCGCATCGATGACGACGAACATCCGCGGCATCGGCAGCAGCTGGGCGGCCTGGGACAACAAGCGCTACAACGCGAATCCCGACTTCATCTACGGCAAATTCGACGTCAACCATACGCAGGACTTCTCGAACGACATGCAGGCCAACGCGCACGTGACGGCGCAAATGGCGAACGAGCCGCTCGTATCGAGCGAGCAGTTCGCGGCCGGCGGCATGACGAATGTGCGCGGATACATGCAGGCGGAGGACACGGCCGACAGCGGCGTGATCGGCTCGCTCGAATTGCGTAGCCCGTCGCTGGCGAAGTTCATCGGCGGCGCGGTCGGCAGCCGCATCAACGAGTGGCGTTTTCATGCGTTCGTCGACGCCGCGCATCTGTGGCTGTTGAGTCCGCTGCCCGAGCAGACGGCGACCTTCAACCTGCTGAGCGTGGGCTTCGGCACGCGGGTTCAGCTGCAAAAGTACGCGAGCGCGGATTTCGAGGCGGGCTGGCCGCTCAAGGCCGGCGTTTATACGAGGCAATACAGCCCGCGGTTCGATTTCTACGTGCGACTGGGATTCTGAGGACATTTTTTGATCGTGCCGTGCCGACGTATTGCGCGCCGGGCCGGTTCATTCGGGGAGTCGATTGTGAAGCGAGTCATGTTTTTCTTGTTGGCGGTGCTTTTAGGCGTACTGCCGGGTGTCGCGAACGCCTGGTGGCAAAACGACTGGTCGTTCCGCAAGTCGATCACGATCGACACGAGCCCCAAAGGGGCCAACATGGCGGACTCGGCCGGCCGCATGCCGGTGCTGATCCGACTGCATCCGGGCAATTTCCAGTTCGATGGCCTCGCCGACAATGGAGCCGATATTCGTTTCGTGGCCGCGGACGACAAGACGCCGCTCAACTATCAAGTCGAGCAGTACGACGCCGTTCTCGGCGTCGCGCTGATCTGGGTCGACATCCCGAAGATGCCCGCGGGTTCCGCTCAGCAGATCTGGATGTATTACGGCAACAAGAAGGCGAATGACGGCAGTAAGCCGGCCGAGACCTTCGACGCCGATTACACGCTCGTCTACCACTTCAACGGGGCCTCGGGCACGCCGCCGAAGGACGCGACGGCTTATGCGAACAATGCTCAGAACGCACCGGCCCGGACGATCGAGGACGGTATCGTCGGCAAGGGCGCGCAGCTCGACGGCAGCACGCCGCTGAACTTGCCGGCCAGCCCCTCGCTGAACGTGAGCGCGGGAGGCAGCTTCACGTTCAGCGCCTGGATCAAGCCCGCGACGCTTGGCGCGAATACGTTGCTCTATAGCCGTCGCGACGGCGCCAATGCGTTGCTGATCGGACTCGACAACGGGGTGCCGTTCGCCGAGGTCGACGCGGGCGCGGCGCCGACTCGAACGCCCGCCGCGGCACCTGTCGCGATCAATCAGTGGGCTTACGTTGCCGTGACGGCCGACGGCAAGAACCTCACCGTCTACGTGAACGGCAAAGCTGTCGCACAGGTAGCGGCGACACTGCCGGCGCTTACGAGCGCGGCGGCGGTGGGCGGCGACGTGGCTGGCGCACCGGCGGGGTTCGCGGGCTATAGCGGAGCGCTCGACGAACTGCGCCTATCGAAGGTCGCGCGCACGCCCGAAACGATCGCGCTCGACGCTTTGTCTCAAGGCTCCGAATCGAAGCTCATCGCTTACGGCGCCGACGAGAAACAGTCGGGCTTCGGCTTCGGCTACTTCGGCGTGATCGTGCAATCGGTCACCGTCGACGCATGGGTCGTGATCTCGATCCTGCTCGCGATGGCCGCGGTTTCGTGGGTCGTCATGTGGACGAAGGCGCGCTACGTCGGCACCGTCGACAAGGCCAACAACTACTTCGTCCTGCGCTTCCGGCAAGTGGCGGGCAAGCATCTCGTCGGTCTCGCGCACGTCGAGGAGAAGACCGAAGAGGGCCGGCGTCTGAGCCAGTCGTCGCTCTACCGTCTCTACAAGGCCGGTGTCGCGGAAATTCACAGCCGCGAGAACGAGCATGGGCGCACGGTCATCACGACCGAATCGATCGAGGCCATTCGCGCGTCGATGGATGCGACGCTCGTGCGCGAAAACCAGCGGCTTTCCAAATCGATGGTGCTGCTCACGATCGCGATTTCGGGTGGTCCGTTCCTCGGCCTGCTCGGCACGGTGGTGGGCGTGATGATCACGTTCGCGGCGATCGCGGCTTCGGGCGACGTCAACGTGAACGCGATCGCACCGGGTATCGCCGCCGCGCTGCTCGCGACGGTCACTGGCCTCTTCGTCGCGATCCCGGCGCTCTTTGGCTACAACTACCTGCTCATCCGCAACAAGAACGTGACCGCGAACATGCAGGTATTCGTCGACGAGTTCGTCACGCGCCTCGCCGAAGCGCATCGCACGCCTGACCACGCGCTCCTGGCCGACTGAACGACTGAACGAAAAGCGGGAGAACACCATGCAGGTTCAGGACGACGACAAGCCGTACGACGACATCAACATCACGCCGATGCTCGATCTGGCGTATGTGCTGCTCATCATCTTCATCATCATGACGACCGCGTCGGTGCAGGGTATTCGCGTCGATCTGCCGAAGGCGAGTTCGTCGGCGAGTCTCGCGAAACCGAAGACGAAGGCGATCACGGTCGCCGACTCGGGGCAGATCTATCTCGATGCCTATCCGGTGACGATGGACGAGCTCGAGAGCCGACTGCGCACCGAGAAAGCGACGAACCCCGACGTTCCGATCGTGCTCAAGGGAGACGCGGCCGTTCAGTACCAGAAGGTGATGGACGTACTCGACCTGCTCCGACGTCTCGACCTGTCGCAAGTCGGTCTCGTGACCGGCAAGGCGAAGCAGGGCGGCTAGGAACACGCGATGGAAATGACCTACAACGGCGGCGACCCCGACAAGGGCCCGGGCCGCTTCATCAAGCCGATCGTCATCGCGCTCGCGCTGATCGGGATCGTCGCGCTGATCTGGCATTACGCCAGCGACACGGCAGGCGTGAAGCGCGTCACGGCGCCGCAGGTGACGACGGTGATCCCGTTGCCGCCGCCTCCTCCGCCGCCGCCGAAGCAGAAGCCGCCGCCCGAGAAGGTGAAGGAGGAAGTGAAGACGCCGGTGGATAAGCCGACCGTCGCGCCGAAGCCTTCGGAGACGCCCAAGCCGTCGGACAACCAGCCGAAGCAGATGACGATGAATGCGCCCGCGCAGGCCGGCACGGATAGCTTCAATATCGGCGCCGGCGATGGCTCGGGGATGGTCGGCAGCGGCGGCGGAGGCAGGTTCGGCAACGCGAGTTACTCGCAGTACATGGTCTATGTGCTGCAGCGCGCGATCGAGCAGGACAAGGGCGTGCAAGACGCGGGCGGCGCTCGCTTCGCGGGCAGCCTGAACCTCTGGATGGACGCCGCCGGCCACATCACGAAGGTGACGATCGCGCAGTCGACGGGCGATTCGAAGATCGACGCCGCCGTGCTCGCCGCCGTGGAGGCGCTGGGCAAGGTCGATGAGCCGCCGCCTCCCGCGACGACTTATCCGGTGCTCGTGAAGTTGCAGGGGCGCAAGCCGGGCTGACGAGGCGGCACGCAACGGCAGTGAATGACGCGGCAGGTCCTTGAAGGACGGTGCCAGGAAAAGAACAGCAGTTACGCGGAGAAATTGATGAATCGGAAGACCAAGAGACGGGGTGCCGTGGCGGTGTCTGCGCGCCGCACGCGCATGAGCGCGGCGTTGCTGACGCTCGGCATGACGTGCGTGGCGGGGGCGCATGCGCAATCGCTCGAAACGCAAGCCGCGACGGGAACGGCCGCGCCGACCGAGAGTGTGGTGATCAATCTGATCAACCTGCTCGTCAAACGCGGCGTGCTGACCCAGCAAAACGCGAACGAGCTCATCACCGAGGCGCGGAACGAGGCGGCGCAGGCGAAGGCGGCCAACGGCTCGAATGCGGGGCGGCCCGCGGCGGCGGCGGTCGTCAACGCGCCGACGCAACCGGGCGATGTCGCGGTACCCTACGTGCCGCAGGTCGTGCGCGATCAGATTCGCGATCAAGTCAAGCAGGAGGTCATCGCACAGGCGAAGGCCGAGAACTGGGCGCAACCGAACACGTTCCCCGATTGGGTTTCGCGCATCAAGATCGACGGCGATCTGCGCGTGCGCGACGAGTATCGCTTCTTCGGCAGCGGCAACGCGAACAACGTCACGAACTTCGCCGCGATCAATCAGGGCGGCGGATTCGACATCAATCCGAACACGAACACGACTCAGCTGCCGACGCAGAACACGACGGCGAACCGCAACAATCTCGAGCGCTATCGGGCGCGTATCGGCGTGACGGCGCTGCTATCCGAGCAGCTTTCGGCCGGCGTGCAACTCGCATCGGGCAACGACAATGGCCCGGTTTCGACGACATCGACGGCAGGCGGCGGTTGGGCGAAGAAGAATATCTGGCTGAACAAGGCATTCTTCTCCTATACGCCGACACCGTGGATGAACGTCCTCGCGGGACGCTTCGACAATCCGTTCTTCTCGTCCGACCTCCTCTTCTCGAACGACCTCGAGATGGACGGTCTCGCCGCGAACTTCAGGCATGCATTGCCGGCGAACCCGGACGTGACGCTGTTCGGTACGTTGGGCGTATTCCCGATTCAATACACGTCGGACAACTTCCCGTCGAACAGCACCGACAAGGTGGGCGGCGATACGAAGTGGATGTTCGGTGCGCAGTTCGGCGCCGAGTGGAAGATCAATTCGCAGAACCGGCTGAAGGGCGCGCTCGCATACTACGACTTCCAGAACTTCCGCGGCACCTTGTCGTCGCCTTGCGCGCTCTATCTGGGGGCGACGAGCTGCAGCACGGATAACGAAGCGCCGGCGTTCATGCAGGGCGGCAATACGCTCATCGCGTTGCGCAACATCGTCCAGAACCCGAATCTGGCGCCGGGTCTGACGGCCGAGCCTCAGCTTTTCGGGCTCGCCTACAACTATCGGCTGCTCGATATCAAGGCGCAGTGGGATACGGTGGTGGCCAACCGGGTCAAGCTGCGGCTCGACGGCGAATTCGTTCGCAACCTTGCCTATAACGAGGACAAGGCGTTCAACGCCGCGTCCCTGCCGGTCAACAACTACGAATCGACGTCGGTCAACGCGACGCGCGCCGACTATCGCAGCGGTCCGAACGGCTTCCTCGCGAAGGCGACAATCGGCGAGCCGGAGCCGACGAGCAAGGGCCAGTGGAATTTCTCCGTCGGCTACAAGTACCTGCAGCCGGATGCCACGCTCGACGCGTTCACGGATCCTGACTTCCACCTCGGCGGCACGAACGCGCGCGGCTACATCCTCGCCGCATCGTACGCGGTGGCGCGCGACACGTGGCTGTCCGCGCGCTATCTGAGCGCGAAGGAAGTCTATGGGCCGCCAGTGACGATCGACGTGCTGCAGCTCGAGTTGAACGCGCGGTTCTGACCGGAGTCCGTCATTGCGATGAAAACAGCTCAACACGCGAAGATTGCCGTCGCTTTGCTCTCCGCGGCGCTGCTCGCGGCCGGTTCGGCTCACGCGCAAAGCGTCGACGACAAGCTGCGCAGCCAGCTGCGCTCGACGGTGCAGGAACTGCGCCAGCTCCAGGACAATCAGGCGCAGCTACAGTCCGACAAAGCGGCCGCCGAAAAACAGCGCGACGATGCGCTTGCTCAGGTGAAAGATCTGCAGGCGCAGCTCGCTGCGGCCAAGGGCGAATCGAGCGCCGAGGCGGCTGCTCGAAGGGCGCTTGCGCAGGAAAAGACGAGTCACGCCGAAGACGCCAAGCAACTCGCGAAATACAAGGCGTCTTACGAGGATCTGCTGACCGTCTCGCGCGCTCGCGATGCGGAACGCACGCAATTGCAGGGCGAAATCAAGGCGCGTGACACGCAACTGCAAAGCTGCGAAGCCAAAAATGCCGATTTGTACCGTGTGGGGCACGAGATTCTCGATGCGTACGAGCATGTGGGGATCGGGACGTTCTTTGCCTCGCGTGAGCCGTTCGCTCAATCCGCGCGCGTGAAGTACGACGAGATTGCGCAGCGTTATGGCGATGCGCTCTACGCAGGCAAGTACGACCCGAACGCGCGCACGGTGCCGGCCGTGGCCGCATCGGGCGGCGCGGCGACATCCGCGCCATAGCCCGCCCCGAAGGAAGGAAGCCCCCTTCGGGGCTACGCAGTGAGACGTCGCTGATAGCGATCGAATCGACCGTTTCAATTCGTTGATTGAAGGAAGACCGACATGGTGGACAAGGAAATGGGTGCGAACGAGGGCTGGATCGAGGCAGTCGGTATCGAGCAGCTTGCGGATATCTTCCGGGCGGCCGGATACCGCGTGACGGCGGCCGAGCAGAACGGCATCGTGCAGTTGATGAGCGCGAGTCAGGGGGTCGGCTTCGCCGTGCGCTTCGGCAACGTCGCGCCCGCGTTTGTCGAGCCGAAGACGCCGACGGAGCCCGCCGCGGCGCGATATATCGACTACACGTTGAGCTGCGTGCTTCAGGTGCAAGGCGAACTACCCGCCGATCTCGTGCCGAGCTGGGGCCGTACGAAACGCTTCGCGCGACTCGCGAGCCATGGCCCGTTTCTCTCGCTCGAGATGGACGTGCTCGTGGCGGGCGGCGTGAGCGAGCGCTACCTGCGCTCGACGATCGAACTCTGGGATCGCCTGGTGCAGGAGTTCCTGCTGCATTTGCGCAATCGCCCGGCGATTGCAGAGCGCGAAGTGGTTGCGCGTGGCGATGCGGCGCCCGTGAAGGCGAATGACGGCACCGCGGCTCAGCCGGAAGGGAGCGTCGAAGCAGGCGCCAAGACCACGCTGCAGTGATTGGTCGCAGGGTGGAGCAAGGCGGCACACTCTCGATTCCGGCGGGCAACGAGGGCATGGCTTGCCGGCGACCGAGGCGCCGCGATGGAGAAATACTGTCAGTCGGTAGCAGGAGAGAAAGTGAGCAAATTCGCAACGATCGTCGTTAGTTTCGCGTTGGGCACACCGCTCGTCGCGCTCGCGCAGGGTGATGTCATTGCCAATACCGCGCAGGCATCGGTAACGGAATCGGACATCGCGGCGCTGATGAAATCGCTGAGTCCCGAGGGGCGCACGCGGCTTGCGGCCGATCCGGCCGCAATGGACCGGGTCGTGCGCTCCACGCTCGTTCAGCGGGCCGTTCTTGCGGAAGCGAAGGCGAAAGGCTGGGACAAGGAGCCGCAGGTGAAATCGGCCGTCGAAGAGGCGCAGCGCGACGTCGTCGTGCGCAGCTATCTGGCCTCCGTCAATGCGCCGCCGGCCGACTATCCGTCCGATGCCGAGATCCAGGCTGCCTACGATCAGAATCATGCGGCGTTTACGGCGCCGCGCGCGCTGCATCTCGCGCAGATCTACCTGGCCGTTCCGCCGAACGCCGATGCCGCGACGATCGACAAGACGCGCAAGCAGGCCGCCGATCTCGCCAATCGCGCTCGCAACGGAGATTTTGCCGCGCTGGCGAAAGCGAACTCGCAGGACAAGGCCAGCGCCGCCAATGGCGGCGATCTCGGTTTCGTGCCGGAGACGCTGATGGTGCCCGCGGTGCGGCAGGCTGCCGAGGCGCTGAAGCCGGGACAGGTCTCCGCACCCGTCCAGGTGCCCACCGGATTCCATGTCGTGAAGCTCATCGAGACGCGCGAGCCGAGCCTGCGGCCGCTCGCGGAGGTCAAGGAGCAAATTCGCGCGTCCTTGCGCGGTCAGCGCACGCAAGAGAACGAGCAGGCCTATCTGGCGAAGCTCGGCGGCAGCGCACCGATCAATGAGGACGCGCTGAAGAAAGCGCTTGCGGCGGCGCAGTAAAGCGATGGTAAGCGCGCGTCCGCGCTGCGAATGCCGCTGTTTATCCGACGACGGCACGGCTTGCGTGCGACATTGTCCAACACAGGTCCGGTGAGCGCAGAGGAGGTTCGGATGACACTGCGAAAAATGGCTCTGATGGTGACGTGCGCCACGCTCGCGAGCGTCGCTCACGCGCAGGACGGTGCGAAGCGAGCGGACGCGCCCGCGCAGGCCGGTTCGGCATCGAAGCAGGTTTGTATCGATGCGGAAGTGAACGGTCAGCGCGCGCTTTCATATGACTGTCTCAGCGCGCAACTGAAGCCCAAAGAGGTGCCGCGGGTGGGCGCTTCGGAGACGGCGGCGGAAAGCGCGGCGAAGGGGCCGTCGAATCGTGTCGGCACGTTCAACCTGTCTGCCGAGCGCAATCGCTTCGGTGCGAATTGGGGCAAGTCGATCACGCCTCAGCGACCGGCGCGGCCCGTTGTCGTGCCGCCCCGATGAGCTGTCAGTCGGGCCCGGAGGGCGTACCGCTCGGAGAGAAGGATGAAGACGTGCGGGATGAAGCCGTCGGCGAGACCGGCTCGCGCGATGAAAGCCGTGGCTCGTCGTCAGCGTACGATCGTCTGGCCGCGGGCGGGCGCGAACGGAAACCCGTCGCTTCGCGGCGCAGGGCGATGCGCGTCGTGCTGTGGGATGAAATGTGACGCGGCCGGCAGGTTTTCGGGCGACCACGATGAACGATCACGGTGACATCGATCGACGCTCGTTCGAGCGGTTGAAGTCGATGAAGGGGCGGCGATGGTGAGATCGGGGATGGGTATGTCTGTCGCCAGGACGCTGGCGGCGTTCAGCGTGCTGTCGTTCGTATGCGCGGGCACAGCGATCGCGGCCGCCGATGCCGCGGGACCACCGGAGCGGCAAGGCGAGATGGCGAGCGAGTCGCGCATCACCGTGCCGAATTTCGCTGCGCTCGTGAAACGATACGGCGCGGCGGTCGTCAATATCAGCGTCACACGCGAGGTGGCGCAAGTCGGCATTCAGCTGCCGCCGGGCATCCCGCCCGGGAGCCCGCTCGCGCCTTTTTTTGCGCGGCGCGTGATCGGCAATCGCGAAGAGGTGAGCCGCGGTTCGGGCTTCATCGTGAGCGCGGACGGGATCATCCTGACCAATCGGCACGTCGTCGGCGACGCGCGCGCGGTCGACGTGAAGCTGACCGACAAGCGCGAATTCAAGGGGCGAGTGATCGGCAGCGATCCGCTTTCGGATGTGGCGGTGATTCGAATCGACGCGAGCAACCTGCCGGTGGTGGTCGCCGGCGATCCGGCACGCGTCGAAGTCGGCGATTGGGTGATGGCGATCGGCGCGCCGTACGGATTCGCGAGCACGGTAACGCAGGGAATCGTCAGCGCGAAATCGCGATCGCTGCCGGGCGAGAGCTATATCCCGTTCATCCAGACGGACGTGCCGATCAATCCCGGCAATTCCGGCGGACCGCTTTTCGATTTGAACGGTCGCGTCGTCGCGATCAATTCGATGATCTATTCGAATACCGGCGGCTACCAGGGGCTTTCGTTCGCGATCCCGATCGATGTGGCGCTCGATGTCAAAGATCAGTTGCTGCGGACCGGGAGGGTCACGCGAGGAAGACTCGGTGTCGCCGCGCAGGAGGTCAGTCAGGCGCTCGCGCGATCGTTCGGGCGTTCCTCGACCGACGGCGCGCTGATCAGCGTGGTCGAGCCCGGCGGACCCGCCGCGCAAGCCGGCTTGCGCGCCGGAGACATCGTGCTTGCCGTCAATGGAAGCAGCGTCTCGGATTCGGCCGATCTGCTCGGCATGATCGCAAAGATCAGCCCCGGGCGGGACGCCGATCTTCTGATCTGGCGGGCAGGCCGCGCCGATCATCTCATGGTCAAGGTAGGAGCACTGATTTCGTGAATCGAAGCCGCTGGAGAGGTGTGTGGGGCCACCTCAAGAAAGTTCTCGCCGCCTGTGCGATCGTCTCGAGCGTACCGGCCTTGCCGCAAACGCGCGATGTGCCGCAGCCCTGGATCGCCTATGCGCAGCTCGTGGGGCGGCAGTTCCAGGCGTGGCTGGAAGCCGATAACGATGCGGCCGATCGGCTCCACCAATATCTCGAGGACAGAATTCTGAACGCGCAGGCCGATGCGCCGCCGCCCGCGGTCGTCATCCGCGCATGGATCGGCGCGAACGGCTCGATCACGAACGTCGAGTTCGACTCGCTCGGCGACGCGAAGGCCGACGCGACACTGCGGCAACTGCTGACCGAACATCCGATGTCCGAATCGCCGCCGCCCGACATGCTCCAGCCGCTGCGCGTGCGGCTGCGGCTTACGCCCAATCCTGACGCGCCAACGGAAGCTCCGGCTGCGTCGGCGGTTGGAGCTCGGTGATTGTCTGAGCGGCTCAGGTCTGAGTGGCGCGCTCCGGCAGCAACGGCGAGCGCCGGGTTATCCCCAGATTTTGTTGGCAAACCTGTGAATAACTCGCGCATAGATGCCGCAAGTGCCTGAAGGAAAACGCGCGAGCTTTCGTGCGACGCTGGCCGAGCAAAAACGGGGCACGGTGAAAAAATGGCCGTTGCGCGCGCAACGATACTCATGTAGGCGAAGGTGAGCGTATCGTTTTGCCGCGCCTACTCGGGAAGGCCCGCATATCGATTTCGAAACATCGCGGCGCCGTCAATGGCATGATATGCGCCTTGACATTCCTGGCTTTTTCACCCCGCCCTGTCCCCGAATATGTCCGACCTGATCGTTCATGGCGGTCTGCCGCTTCGCGGCGAGATTCTGCCGTCCGCCAACAAGAATGCCGTTCTTCCGATTCTCTGCGCCACGCTTTTGACCGATGCGCCTTTGCGTCTCGTCGGCGTGCCCGAGATCACCGACGTCAAGAAAATTCTCGATATCTTTCGCACGCTCGGCAGCGAGGTGTCGATGGATTTTTCCACCGGTGTGCTCGAGCTTCATCATCACGCGACGTCGTTCGACCCCGCGATTCATCGCCTGCCCGAGGAGATGCGCTCGTCGATCATGCTCGTCCCTCCGCTGCTCGCGCGCTTCGGCGTGGCGCGGCTCGAGAACGACGTCAAAGGCTGTACGCTCGGTGTTCGCGAGATCGACCCGCACGTCGAAGTGTTCGAGCGATTCGGCGCGCGCATCGAGCGCACGACCGATTCGTTGATCGTGCGCAGCGACAAGCGCTTGACCGCGAACGATCACTGGCTCGACTACGCGTCGGTGACGACGACCGAAAACTTCGTCCTGTGCGCGGCGTCCGCGGCGGGCGTATCGACGCTCATGAATGCCGCCTCCGAGCCGCACGTGCAAGAGTTCTGCCGCTTCATCGCGATGCTCGGGGTGCCGGTCGAAGGAATCGGCACGTCGCGGCTACGGATCGAGGGCGGCCACAAGCTCGGCGGCGGCGAATTCCGCTTCAGCGAGGATTTTCATGAGATCGCGACGTTCCTCGCACTGGGGGCGATCACAGGCGGCGACATCGCGGTCAAGAACGGCGCGCCCGAGCAATTCCCGCTCATCGATCGGACGTTCGCGAAGTTCGGCATCGACGTCATCCATCAGGACGGATGGTCACGCGCGGTCCGAGAAGGTCCGCTGCGCGTGCGGCAACCGTTCACATCGAACATCCTGACGAAGGTGGAGGCTGCTCCGTGGCCCTACCTGCCCGTCGATCTGTTGCCGATCTTTATCGCGCTCGGCGTCCGTGCGGAAGGCAGCGCGATGTTCTGGAACAAGGTGTATGACGGCGCGATGGGCTGGTCAGTCGAGCTCTCGAAGTTCGGCGCGCACGTGTTCCTGTCGGACCCTCATCGTCTGATCACGTTCGGCGGCATTCGGCTGAGCCCCGCGAAGGTCGAGAGCCCGTACATCATCCGCGTCGCCATTGCGCTTTTCATGGTCGCGGCGAGCATCGAAGGGCAATCGGTCATCAAGAACGCCCTGCCGATTCGGCGCGCTCATCCGCGCTTCGTCGAGAACTTGCGGTCCGTGGGCGCGAACGTCGAGTGGACGAGCACGGACTGAGGGCCAGGTCGCTGCCGTCTTAGCGCGCGCATCAGCAAGCGTGGCGGCGACGTCGGCGCGCCGCACGACGTTGTCTGGGTCGAATGAGGCCCATCGATGGTTTAGCCATTCGACCCTGACCGGGCGTGCGGTTTGCTCGTGGTTCGTTGAGTCCGTTCGATGAAGAGGTTGCGACTCGATGGATGCGATGCCGCTTACGCTCGATTGGCCGGCCACGGTGATCCGGCTGGCGGGGGCGCTCGTTGCGGGCGCCGCCTTCGGTCTGAACCGCAGCGAATCGGGTAAGGCTGCCGGGCTGCGCACGACGCTTCTGGTCTGCCTTGCCGCCTGCATTTCGATGCTGCAGGTCAACGCGCTGCTCGAGCAATCGGGCAAGCGGCCGGATTCATTCGCCACGCTGGATCTGATGCGCTTACCGCTCGGCATTCTGACGGGGATGGGGTTCATCGGCGCGGGCGCCGTCTTGCGTAAAGACGGGCTCGTGACCGGCGTCACGACCGCGGCGACGCTCTGGTTCGTGACGGTCGTCGGCTTATGTATCGGAGGCGGGCAATATCGGCTCGCCGTCAGCGGGACGGTGGTCGGCGTCGTGGTCTTATGGGGGTTGCGCTACGTCGAAGACAGGCTCGAGAGGCGCAAGACCGCGTGGCTGACTGTCGAATATACGGGCGAAAGCGAATGTCGGCGGCGCCTTGCCGACGAGTTCGATCGCATCGGATGCCGAATCAGTCCACGCCGTGAGGAATGGAAGCGCGGCGACGTGGAATACGAGGCGCGGTTTCTGATCCACTGGCGCGAGCAAACGGACGTGTACGCGATGGCCCTCGCGTTCACCGAGGCAGCGAGGCGCGCCGGCGCAAACGCCGTGCGGTGGGAGATCGTCGAATAGAAGGGCGAAGTTTGTCTTTGCCGGAGCGCGTGCGCAGGCTCGGTATGCCGCGGCGATATAATCGGCGGCAACTTCTTCCTTGCCGCGCGACGCACCATGGCGATTCCGCGCGGAGAAGCGGCCATCGATCGACAGAAGCCAACGTTCGCGCGGGAATGCAATGACAATCGAGCTTGAAGCCTTGCTGCAAGCAGTCGACGCCGACAAGGCACGGCTCGACGCGGCGCGCCCGCTGCCGCCGCACACGGTGGCTTCGCTGCGCGAAAAGCTCGCGTTGGAATGGACATACCACTCCAATGCCATCGAAGGAAATACGCTGACGCTCAGAGAGACCAAAGTGGTGTTGGAAGGCATCACGGTCGGAGGGAAGTCCCTTCGTGAGCATTTCGAGGCTACCAATCATCGTGATGCGATCGTCTACGTGGAGGAGATCGTCGCGCAAGGCGAGCCGCTTTCCGAGTGGATGATCAGGAATGTCCATCGGCTCGTGCTCAAAGGGATCGACGATCAGGAAGCGGGCGCCTATCGGCGCGAGAACGTCGTGATTGCCGGCGCGAGCACGACGCCGCCGGATTTCCTGCATCTGCCGCATGAAATGCAAAAGCTCATCGAATGGCACGAGGCCGCGAAGCGCTTGCATCCGATCGAGCGCGCCGCGCAACTGCACACGCGGTTCGTGAAGATTCATCCTTTCGTCGACGGCAACGGCCGTACGGGGCGATTGCTCCTGAATTTCGAGTTGATGAAGTCAGGCTATCCGCCGGCCATTATTCGGAAGGAAGATCGGCTCGCTTACTACGATTCTTTGGACGAAGCGTGTATCGGCGGCAACTACGACGGTATCGCCGAACTCGTCGTAAGCGCGGTGCGGCGGTCGCTCGAGACATACCTCAGTATCCTCGGGTTGGGTGACGCATCTCATTCTCGGGGTACGTCGGGCTAGCGCGGCCAGCCCTTCTCGTCGGCCGCGCGGCGACGTAGTGGGCCAACAGCGGTTACCGGCCCCGCAGCGGCGGCAGCGAAGGGTTTTCCGGTTGCGTATAGCGCCGCTCGATGGCGGCACGGATGCGCCCGCGCGTCTCGTCGACCGACAGACCACGCTCGGACTCGATCGCCTCCGCTTCGCGCGCCAGTTCGTCGTCGCCGATCACTTCGCCGAACCAGCGCGAGTAATCGCCGCGCTGCAGGTGATAACGCCACGTATCCGAATCGACGCCGTCGGCGATTTCCAGGAACAGCACCAGATTGTGCGCGCGAAGATTGAGCCTGCCCTCGGGGCCACGGAAGTAAAAGCTGCGTTCGGGGATCAAGAGTCCTTCGGCGTACTTGCGATGATGGCGCCGGCGTTGCGTCGTCCCCGGCTCCACGCCGATCAAGTACGGTTCGCTCGCTGGCGCTTGCGTTTCCCATACCAGCAGTTGTCCGCGCTCGAGCGAATCGGACTCGAGCGGCAGCCGCGGGGCGGCCTTGCCGAGGGAGGTCGCGAACGCTTGCACCGTGGCGCTCGGCTTGTTCCCGGTGATGAGCGCCATGTTGATCTGTCGGAGCAAGGGTTCCGCGATCTGATCCGGGTGCACGGTGACGGCGAGGGCCGTTTCGAGCACGATGGGCAGCGACTGTACCGCCATGCCCCAGCCCGCCGGAAAAAGTTGATGCGCTTCTTCGAATATCAGCCAATGTGGGCGACCGGTTCGTACCCGCAAGTCCTGCAAGCGCAAGAGCAGGCTGGCGCAGTAGCGCGGCCGTTCCATGAGCGGCACGCGCAGAAGGTTGACCGCGACGTGCTGATCGGGGCGCGCCAGGAGATGGATCGCGCTATCCATCGGCGGCGGAGTATGCGCATCGCCAAGCGAGACGAGGCTGCCTTCGTTGTCGTAATCGCCCTCGGGATCGAAGATGCAGGCCTGATACCCGGCGGCGGTCAGCCGCTCGAGCAGCGCGGCGGTGACGGTCGATTTGCCGCCGCCCGACGGTCCCGCGAGCAGCGCAATCGTGCCATAGGCATTGAGCCCGACGGGTACCGACTCGCCGCCATCGGTCCGATGACCGAGCAAGACCCGGGCGCGCTCGACGCGCGATGCGCGCGAGGCTAGATCGTCGTCGACCAGCGCCTCGGCGAGCTCCTTCACGCCTTCGCCGGCCATGCCGGCTGTGACCATGTCGGCATGTTCCTTGAGCATGGGCAGTGCGTTGGCAACGGCGGCCGAAAAGCCGCAAGCGTCGAGCAAGGGATGATCGTTCTCGGCGTCTCCGACGCCGACGACGTTCAGCGGCGAAATGCCGAGCTCGTCGAGCGCGGCTGCGAGGCCGCTCGCCTTGGTGACGCCGGGCGCGAGAATCATGAC
>JBCNPL010000070.1:0-9696 GCA_039593375.1 Paraburkholderia sp.
GGCGTTCTCGAAGCAGGTGGCCTGAGCGAAGCCGACATGCGATTGCGGACGTTCACGATTCAGGACAGCGGCGGCACGCGCAAGACGATCGAACGCGGTATCGCGATGATCCGTGAAATGCTGCCCGAAGCGAATCGCGTGACGCGGGAGCCGGTGCCGGCTTCGCATCTCGTCGTGGGGCTTCAGTGCGGTGGGTCAGACGGCTATTCGGGCATTTCGGCAAACCCGGCGCTCGGCGCGGCCGTCGATCGGCTCGTCCGGCACGGCGGCACGGCCATTCTCTCGGAAACGCCGGAAGTCTATGGCGCCGAACACCTGCTGACGCGCCGCGCCATCAGCCGCGAGGTCGGCGAGAACCTGCTCGCGCGTATCGGCTGGTGGCAGGACTATTGCGCGCGCAACGGCGCGGCGATGGACAACAACCCTTCGGCCGGTAACAAAGTCGGCGGCCTCACGACGATCCTCGAAAAATCGCTCGGCGCTGTGGCGAAAGGCGGAACGACCAACCTGGTCGCTGTCTACGAGTATGCGCAGCGAATCGATGCAAAAGGGTTCGTGTTCATGGATTCGCCCGGCTACGACCCGGTATCCGCGACGGGACAGGTCGCGTCGGGCGCCAATCTGATCTGCTTCACGACGGGCCGGGGCTCCGCGTATGGCTGTGCGCCGTCGCCGTCGCTGAAGCTCGCGACGAATACGGCGCTCTGGGAGCGCCAGCAAGACGACATGGACATCAACTGCGGCGGCGTGATCGACGGCACGACGACCATCGACGAGCTCGGCGATGCGATCTTCCGCATGATGCTCGACTGTGCCTCCGGCACGCGCTCGAAGAGCGAGTTGCATGGATATGGGCAAAGCGAATTCGTGCCCTGGCAGGTCGGCGTCATCACCTAAGTGGCGCGCTCGAGCGCTCCCGGTTACCGGTCAATAGATAGGATGCCGAACGAATCATGAAGATGACCTTTCGCTGGTATGGCGACAACGATCCGATTCCGCTCGCTCATATTCGCCAGATCCCTGGCATGCACGGGATCGTATCGGCAATCTACGACGTGCCCGTCGGCGAGGTCTGGCCGCTAGAGAAAATCCGTTCGCTGAAGGAAAAGATCGAGGCCAACGGGCTGACGCTCGAGGTGATCGAAAGCGTGCCCGTGCACGAGGACATCAAGCTCGGCAAGCCCACGCGCGATGCCCTCATCGCCAACTACGGGCAGACGCTGCGCAACCTCGCCGCCTGTGGCGTGAAGGTTGTCTGTTACAACTTCATGCCCGTCTTCGACTGGACGCGCACGTCGCTCGAGATGCGATTGCCCGACGGCTCGACGACGCTCGCGTTCGATGCGGACGCCATCGAAGCGCTCGACCCTTCGAAAGGCATCGAGTTGCCGGGCTGGGACACGAGCTATCGCCCCGAGGAACTGCAAGCGCTGTTGCGCGAGTACGAGGCGCTCGACGAATCGGGGTTGTGGGCCAACCTCGAGTACTTCCTGCGAGCGATCGTTCCTGTCGCCAAGCGTTGCGGCATCCGAATGGCGATTCACCCGGACGATCCGCCGCGCCCGATCTTCGGTCTCCCACGCATCGTGAAGAACCGCGACGACCTCGAGCGGCTGCTCTCGATCGTCGACGATCCCGCGAACGGACTGACGCTCTGCTCCGGCTCGCTCGGGGCGGACCCGCTCAACGATATCCCGGCGCTGGTGCGTGAGTTCGGCGCACGCGGCCGCATCCATTTTGCCCACTTGAGGAACGTCCGAACCAACGCGGACGGCGACTTTTACGAAACGTCACATCGCTCCGCCGACGGGTCGCTCGATATGGCCGAGATCGTCAAGGCGTACTTCGAAGTCGGATTCGAAGGCTACGCGAGACCCGACCACGGCCGGATGATCTGGGGCGAGACGGGGCGCGCGGGTTACGGTCTCTACGATCGTGCGCTCGGCGCCGTCTATTTGAACGGGCTCTGGGAAGGGCTGGAAAAGGCCAACCGGGCCTGATCGTCGGGCGCCTGCCCGCACCCGTCTGATGCGGCCATGCGCGCGCCGCGCCACGGCGCGCGCTGGCGTTTCCGGTGCACACAAAAGGCAATGGTGACGCGGCGCTTGCCCACGACCGCACGGCATCGAAATGCTTGTTTGACCCGGGACGCCGGGTGAGCTCGGCCCTGAACTTCGGGCCAAGTCGAGCGGCGCATGGCAAGTCCCTTCTCCTCGACTTTGGAGAGACGGCCGACTTTGCTATCATCCCTGTACAAATATACAGGTTGCCGTTCCGCCCGTGCTCACCGACGTTCCGTCCCCGTTCTACTACCTGCAAAACTTCGAACGCGCGCTTGCGTGGCTCTCGCAGCGCTACGACGACCTGCTCGACGCGAGCGAGCGCGCCTTTCTCGCCGAATTCCCGCTCGTTCCGCTGAGCTCGCGCGCGCTGCTCGTACGCATGCTGATGCGCAAAGGGATGCTCTTTCGCACGAGCCGCCTGACGTACGAAGAAATCGGCTGCCCGGTGCTAGCCGCCGCTCCGCTCGCTGCGCACGGCTGGGTCGATCCCGATCCGCTGCTGACGATCGACGAGCTTTTCGCGCTGTCGACGCGACCCGAGCTGCAGCGGATGTTCAGCGCGGCGGACATCGCGAGGTCCGCTCGTAAATCCGAATGGCTCGACCTTCTGCGCACGAGGCACACAGATGCCCGGCGTCTCCTCCATTGGGACGCCAATACGGCGGACCGGGTCCTCCACGTCGTCATCGCACCGCTCGCCGATCGGCTGAAACTCCTGTTTTTCGGCAACCTGCATCAGGACTGGTCCGAGTTCGTACTCGCCGATCTTGGCGTCTATCAGTACGAGACGGTATCGTTCGCCCCATCGGCGCGGGCGTTCCAACAACGGGGCGACGTCGAGGCATGGCTCGCGCTGCACGCCTGCCGAGAAGCGCTTGATACCGCCGAAGATGGCGATTCGCTCGAACCTGTCTTCGCCGCCGCGATATCGATCGAGATCGACAACGGCTGGCTCGAGACACGCCGGGCGAAGCTACTCTTTCGCATCGGCCATTGCGCCGAACAACGGCACGACTGGGATCTCGCGCTGACCGTCTACGAGCGTTGCACGTGGCCTGGCGCTCGCCACCGACGCATGCGCGTGCTCGAACGTTGCGATCGCTTCGGCGAAGCATTGGCGCTCGCCTCCGAGGCTGAACGCGCTCCGGAAAGCGAAGCCGAGAGCCAGCGCGTCTCGAGACTATTGCCGAGGCTGCGGCGGCGCTTGCAACTTCCGCCGCAGCGCGTCGAACCTGCGTCGGTCATTCCGCGCGACCTGTTGGCGCTCTCGCGGCCTCCGGAACCGTTCGCGGTCGAATATGCGGTCCGCGATCATCTCGACACGCCGGATGCCCCGGTCTATTACGTCGAAAATGCGCTGATCAACTCGCTTTTCGGGCTGCTCTGCTGGGAAGCGGTATTCGCGCCAGTCTCCGGCGCATTCTTCCACCCCTTCCAGCGCGGCCCCGCCGATTTGCACGCCCCTGACTTTCACGCTCGCCGCATGAGCGAGTTCGCTCGCTGCCTCGCGCAACTCGATCGCGGCACCTATCGCGAGACGATCGTCGACCATTTCGAGCGCAAGGCGGGCCTGCAATCGCCGTTCGTCTTCTGGGGCGTGCTCACTCCTGAACTGCTCGGCATCGCGCTCGACTGTCTGCCCGCGGCGCACCTGAAGCTATGGTTCACGCGATTGCTCGAAGACGTTCGCGAAAACCGCTCCGGTCTGCCCGACCTTATCCGGTTCTGGCCGTACGAACGCCGCTACGAACTGATCGAGGTGAAAGGGCCCGGCGACCGGCTACAGGACAATCAAACCCGCTGGCTCCAATACTGTGCGCGTAATGGCATGCCCGTGCGTGTCGTCGACGTGCGCTGGCTCGACGCCGAAGAGACCGGTGAGACTCGCCCGGCGTCCGTGATTTCGGCAACCCATGCGATGAACGGCGCTCAGCCAGCTCCCGAGGCACCGCGGCACTCGGCAGTGAACCGACCGGGCGAAGTGATCGGAGCGCCGGAATGAGCTACGTCGTCGCGGTCCGCATGCTCTGTGAGTTCACGGCCAAGCGCGGCGATCTCGATCTGCGCTTCACCCCTGCTCCTACGGCGCTCGAAGGGATCGAAGGGCATGCGGCGGTCGCCGCGCGGCGAGGGCCTCGTTACGAGGCTGAAGTCACATTGACTGGCACGCATCGAGAACTGACCGTGCGCGGCAGAGCGGACGGCTATGACCCGGCCGACAATCGACTCGAAGAGATCAAGACGTACCGCGGCGATCTAGACGCGATGCCGGACAATCACCGCGCGCTGCACTGGGCACAAGCGCTCGTTTACGGACACTTGTTGTGCAGAACGCGAGAACTGACGGAGCTGCATATCGCCCTCGTCTACTTCGATGTCTCGACACGCAAGGAAACGGCGATCACGCGAACATGCAGCGCGGCCGAACTCGACGCGTTCTTCGTCGAACAATGCGAGCGCTTTCTCGACTGGGCGGTGCAAGAGCAGGCACACCGCGAAGCGCGCAACGCGGCTTTGAGCCAGCTTGCCTTTCCGTATCGGACGTTTCGAACGGGCCAACGCGAGCTTGCCGTGGCGGTCTACCGTGCCGCGCGCGACGGCGCGACGCTGATGGCACAAGCGCCGACCGGCATCGGCAAGACGCTTGCGACATTGTTCCCCGCATTGAAAGCGTGCGCGGAAGACCGTGTCGAACGCATCTTCTTTCTAACGGCGAAGACGCCGGGCCGTGCGCTCGCGCTCGAAGCCATTGATACGCTTGCAGCCCAATCGGGCGGGCTGCCGCTTCGCACGCTCGAACTCGTCGCGCGCGACAAGGCGTGTGAGCACCCGGACAAAGCCTGTCACG
This sequence comes from Paraburkholderia sp., assembly GCA_039593375.1. GTDB lineage: Bacteria > Pseudomonadota > Gammaproteobacteria > Burkholderiales > Burkholderiaceae > Trinickia. The sequence continues at coordinate 4,912 of JBCNPL010000070.1, forward strand.
GCGAGTCGTGTCCATTGGCGCGCGGCTTCTACGATCGGCTCGATGCGGCCCGCCGCGCGGCGCTCGCAAAGCGACGCCTCGACCGAACAGCGGTACGCGACGCTGCGCTCGCGCACGACGTTTGCCCTTACTACCTCGCACAGGAGCTCGTGAGATGGAGCGATGTCGTCGTAGGCGACTACAACTACTACTATGACGGCAGCGCGCTGCTGCACGCACTAGCGCGGATGAATCAATGGCGCGTCGCGGTCCTCGTCGACGAGGCGCATAACCTGCTCGAGCGTGCGCGGAAAATGTACACGGCCTCGCTCGAGCGTAGCGCCTTGCGCCAAGCCATCAAAGCTGCGCCCGCGGGTTTGAAAAGATCGCTCCAACGACTGCAGCGCGAATGGAACGCGCTCGCTCGCGCGCAGGCCGCAGACTACAAAGTGTACGAGGCGATCCCCGAAGCGTTGCTCTACGCCGCCCAGAAGTTCATCGGTCTGGTAAGCGAGCAGATCGCGGAAACGTCGGTCCCGATCGACGAGCCAGTGCTGCAATTCTTCTTCGACGCAACGCATTTCGTCGCGCTTGCGGAACAGTTGGACGACCATTCGCTGTTCGATGCGACATCGGCCGAACACGTCACACGTGGCCGCGCAAAAAGGACCACCACGCTGTGCGTGCGCAACGTGATTCCGGCACCGTTCCTCGCCGCGCGGCACGCCACGGCGCATGCGACAGTGTTGTTCTCCGGCACGCTCAACCCACAACACTTCTACCGCAACATGCTCGGCTTGCCCGATACGACGGCGTGGCTGGACATCGAAGGCCCATTCCGGTCCGAGCAGCTCGCCGTGCACGTAGCAAGCCATGTCTCGACACGCTGGCGCGACCGCGAGCGATCACTCGAGCCGATCGCCGATCTGATTGCCGGGCAATACGCGGTTCGCCCCGGCAACTACTTAGGTTTCCTGAGCAGTTTCGCCTATGTCGACCGCCTCTCGGCGCTGATTCGCACGCGCCACCCGCATCTGCCGATATGGACGCAAGCGCCGGGCATGGACGAAGCGGCGCGCGATGCGTTTCTCGCTCGCTTTCGCGCGACGGATTCGTGCATTGGCCTGGCCGTGCTCGGTGGCGCGTTTTCGGAAGGCATCGATCTCGTCGGCGAACGGCTGATCGGCGCATTCATCGCCACGCTCGGCCTGCCGCAGGTGAACGACATCAACGAGCAAATGCGGCTCGCCATGGAAGCCAGGTTCGGCAGCGGCTACGACTATGCCTATCTGTATCCGGGGCTGCAAAAAGTCGTTCAGGCGGCGGGGCGCGTAGTCCGTAGCGAAAACGACATGGGTGTCCTTCATCTGATCGACGATCGGTACCGCCGCGCCGAAGTGAGGCGGCTTTTGCCTCGCTGGTGGCGATTGCCGTAAGCCACGGTACGGCTAATCCATCGCAGCGCGGGCCGCCAGCGGATGAGCGAATATCTGAAACGGTCACGGCCACGGTCACGCGATCGCGGCCGATGAACGGCTCACGAACGAGCGACACCCATCGCGCGGCGACGTCAGCCGGTCATGCAATCGACACACGCGTGTGTCAGCCGCGCTCGCGCCGAACGCCGACCCGAGCGACACGAGCCCGGGAATGGCGACTTCGAGCGACGAGCGCGCGTGGGACCAGTAGCCGCACTCGGCGCAACGCACGAGAGCGTCGCCCCGCATCGCCGAGCCGCCGCATTCCCATTCCCGCGATACGTCCGTCATTTCGCGAGCCGCTCCCAGTAAGGCGCGAACAAATGCGCGGAGAGCAGATAGCCGACGACGACGTTCACGACGACACCGGCCGCGAACACGGCCAACGGCTTCCTGCCCGTTGCCGCCAGGCTTGAAAATTTCGTCGTGAGCCCGATGCTCAGGAAGCACAGCGTGAAAGCCCAGATGCGCAGTGTCGTGATCGGCGCGACGAGCGCGGGCGTGACGATCGTCCGATAGTCGCCGATCGAATAGTGGCTCGCGACCCAGGTGACGAACGCCGATGCGATAACGAAGCCGATGACGAACTTCGGAAAACGCGCCCAGATTTCCCCGGCGCCTGTCCGTATCCGAATGCCGTCAGGCGCGTCCTGCCAGCGGCTCGTCGCGACGATCGCGAGCACGAACGCCCAGATGCCGATCCAGATATCGCGGCCGATCACTTTCATCAGCGTGAACGCTTGAACGGACGCCTCGGGCGATCCTGCAATGGCGCCGCCCGCGTGCCGAGCGATATCGCCGTACGCCTGAGCGGCGGCGATTCCCGCGGCGTCCGCGAACTCCGACGTCCCGATCCATGCGCCCGCTACCCCAGTGGGCAGCCCGAGCGCTCGCGAGGCGAACGGCAGCACGAAAACCATCACGATTGCCCAGACCACCACGAGCGTGATCGCGACCGAAGCCTGCTCGCGTTTGGCGCGCACGGCGCCTGCCACCGCGATCGACGCCGAAACACCGCACACCGCGCCGCCGACTCCGAGCACGGCCGCGAAGCGCGGCTCGAGTCCCGCCCAGCGCGCGACGACGAAGATCGTGAAGAACGTGACGAGCGAAACGATCGTCGCCTGGCCGAGCGCGACGGGGCCCGCCCAGACGAGCAGCGTGAAGGGCAGCGTCGCGCCGAGCAGAACGATGCCGACCTTGATGAAGAGTTCGACGCGCAGCGCCGGCTTCAGCCATTCGGGCACACCGAATAGGTTCGAGACGACGAGGCCAAGCGCCAACGCGACGAGCGGCGGCTCGAGGTTGTAGCGTACCGCGACCGTCCAGGCACCGAACGCGAAAACGAGCGCCGACACGACGAAGAGTACGAGGAAGGCGCGAGCGAACCGCAGGGCCGAGCCGCCTTGCGCGGCAATGCTCACGCCGAAGAGCACGGCAAATCCGACCCAGAGCGCCAGGTAGGAGACGATATGCGAGCCAAAGTCGCTTGCCGCGCCCGCAAGCGCGCTCCATTTCGCCGGCGCCACGGCGATCGGCTTGATGCTGCCGCCGGCCGCGAAGATCGCATAAGCGATCACCACCACGCCGAGGCCGATCCAGACGGCCCACCAGTCTTCCGTCGCGAACAAACCAGTCGACGTCGCCGACCGCTCAGAAGGCGCATGCCCGGGACGGGCACTCTCTTGAATTTGCGTCATCGCTCTCCCCGAAGGCGCGGCATGATGCCGCTTTCTCGCCGCGTTCTCGCCTTGCGCGTTCATGACGCGGCCACTGACTGCATGGCGAGATTTTGGGCGCGGCGCGCCTCGGGACAAACGAATTTATCGCGCTATCGATACAACGAAATCAGCTTTCCACGGCGCATCGCGCGAACCCGCGAATCGGACCGCTCGTCATCGCCCGCGTGCGCGCTTCTCGAGGAACGCCCTCAGCCGCTCGAGGCCCGCATCGATGCGCGCGGCGTCACAGGCATAGCACCACCGAACATATCCTTCCCCCTCGGGCCCGAACGCGCTGCCGGGCGCGAGCCCGAGACCGGCTTCGCGGACGAGCGCTTTGCAAAGCGCAAGGCTCTCGCCGGAACCTGGCATCGAGAAAAAGAGGTACATGGCGCCCGGCGGCGACGTGACGTCGACACCGGGCAACACCTGCAAGGACCGCACGAGATGGTCGCGCGCCGCGCGCAGGTCGCGCGCCAACTGTCGCGGCGTACTCCCGCCGTCGCCGAGTGCGGCGATGCCGGCTTGCTGCACGAACGACGGCGCACACGATGTGTTGTACTCGATCAGCTTCGCGAGGTCGTCCATCAGCGCGGCCGGCGCGACGAGCCAGCCGAGGCGCCAGCCCGTCATCAGATAAGCCTTCGAAAACGAGTTGACGCAAATGAGGCGCTCGTCCCTCGATGCAATGTCGAGAAAAGACGGCGCGCAGGCGTCGGGACGATCGTCGCCGTAGTAGAGCCGCTCGTAGACTTCATCGGAGAGGATCCAGATCCCATGGCGGCGGCAATGATCGAGCACTGCCTTCTGTTCCTCGCGCGTCAGCACCCAGCCCGACGGATTGTTCGGCGAATTGACGATGAGAAGCTTCGTCGACGGCGTCAGCGCGGCGAGCAGCTTGTCGAGGTCCAACTGCCAGCCCGCGGTTCCGTATTCGAGCGAGACGGTCTCCACCTCGGCGCCGAGAATCTTGGGAATTTCAACGATGTTGGGCCAAAGCGGCGTGACGGCGACAACGCGATCGCCCGCCCCTACGATCAACTGCGATGCGAGCATGAGTGCGTTCACCCCCGCACTCGTCACTGCCACATGATCGACGGACGTCTCACCGTGCAATGCCGATACGTAGCGCGCCACCGCCTCTCGCAGCGGTGCGATGCCCAGGTTGTGCGTGTAAAACGTGGCTCCCGAAGCGAGCGCCTCCGATGCGGCGTCGCGGATGAACCGAGGGGTCACCCGATCCGATTCGCCGAACCAGAAGGGCAGAACGTCGCTGTTGCCGAAGCCTGCATTCGCGACTTCGCGGATCTGCGACGCTCGCAATGCGCGCACTGCGTCGCGCGCACTGGGCGCCTCGATGGATAGGACTGCTGACGTATTCGACATGTTCTTCGGTGAATGGAAGCGCGACCCGCGGGGCAACCGAACGGGGCTCGCGGTCGTGATCGATGATGGATCGACGAGTTCGAAAGGACGGGAAAAGACCGATATCTTGCGTTGACGAAACCCTCACATTATTCCCTATTCCAACGGATCCGGCATCGCCGCGTTACGCGCTCGCGGCGATCCGACCGATCCAACGATGCCGCTCATCCCGCAACGGCAAA